>NZ_JXQC01000003.1:322380-644760 GCF_001305965.1 Erythrobacter sp. SG61-1L | reverse complement strand
TGGACCAGCTCGCCGCCGGGCTGATCGACGCCGTGCGGGCGCCGATCAAGACCGGCAGCAAGGATATCGAAACCTCCCTTTCCATCGGCATTGCCCGTACGATCGAGAATCCCGATCCCGAAACGGCCGAGGAAACCGCGCAGGCGTTGCTGCATCATGCGGATATCGCGATGTATCACGCCAAAAAGCGCGGGCGGAACGGCTATGCATGGTTCGAGCCGACCATGGAAAGCGAACTACGCTTCCGCAACGAGCTGGAAACCGGCATCCGCGCAGGCATTCCCAAGGGCGAATTCGTGCCGTTCTATGAACAGCAGATCGATCTCGGGACCGGCGAACTGGTGGGCTTCGAAATGCTCGCGCGCTGGAATTCGCCGCAATTCGGTCTGGTAAGCCCAGAAATCTTCATTCCCATTTCGGAAGATATCGGCGTGATCGCCGAACTTTCGGAACACCTGATCAAGCAGGCGCTGGAAGACGCCAAGAAATGGGATCCGCGCCTCACCCTGTCGATCAACATCTCGCCGCTGCAATTGCGCGATCCATGGTTCTCGCAAAAACTGCTGCGGATGCTGGTGGAAAGCGGCTTCCCTCCGCACCGGCTGGACATCGAGATCACCGAAAGCTGCTTGCACGAGAATATCGGCGTGGTCCGCTCGGTCGTCACCAGCCTGAAGAATCAGGGTGTGCAGATCAGCTTGGACGATTTCGGCACCGGCTATTCCAGCCTTGCCCAATTGCGCTCGCTGCCGTTCGACCGGCTGAAGATCGACCGCAGCTTCGTGACCGAACTTGCCCATGAAGGCGCCAATGCGAAGATCGTTGAAGCCATCGTCTCGCTCGGTCGCGGATTCGACCTGCCGATTACGGCCGAGGGCATCGAGAATGACGAGGTGCTGAAAGTGCTGCGCACCATGGGCCAGCTCAAGGGTCAGGGTTATCTCTATGGCCGGCCGGAAGATGCCACCAAGACCTTCGCCCGCCTGAAGCTCAAGCGGATGCTCGCGCCGGAAGTCCAGGAAGAGATCGAACGTTCCGAAGCCGAAGCCGGACAGCGGGCAGTGGAGACGGCCGAAACGGAATCGCGCGCCGCAGGCTGAGATCAACTGCGCGGGCACCTCGTCCTCCAGCCGCGTCTTCCATTGCGATTTGGCCGCTCAGGCCCTAGATGCGCCAGCGAAATGCGTGTTCCCTTCGTCAAGATGCATGGGCTGGGTAATGATTTCGTGGTGCTCGACGCACGGCGCGATCCGCTCATGCCCATTACCAGCGATCTCGCCCGTTCCCTTGCCGACCGGCGGACCGGCATCGGCTGCGATCAACTGATCCTGCTGGAACGCTCCGATCTGGCCAGCTTCCGCATGCGGATCTTCAACAATGACGGCAGCGAAGTGGGCGCCTGTGGCAACGCGACCCGCGCGGTTGCCCTGCTGCATGGCGAACCCGCGACGATCGAGACCGCAGGCGGCATTCTGGATGCACGTCCGTCCGATGGCGGCATTTCAGTGGACATGGGCACGCCCCGCTTCGGCTGGGACGAAATCCCCCTCGCCTATGCCATGGACACCTCCTCCATGCCGGTGGCTTGGGAAGATCTTGAAAACCCCATGGCCGTGAACGTCGGCAATCCGCATGCGATCTTCTTCGTGGAAGACGCCGACGCTGTGGACCTTGACCGGCTCGGCCCGCAGATCGAGCACGATCCCATCTTCCCCGAACGGGTCAACGTCAACGTGGCCCAGATCGTCAGCCGTAGCGCCATCCTGCTGCGCGTGTGGGAACGGGGCGCTGGCCTCACCCGCGCCTGTGGCACCGGTGCCTGCGCCACGGCGGTTGCCGCGATGAAGAAGGGGCTGGTGGACCGCGAAGTGGCCGTCACCCTCCCCGGCGGGACGCTCACCATCGCTTGGGGCGCGGACAACCGCATCGTCATGACCGGGCCGGCTGCGGAGAGCTTCCGCGGCACGTTCGACCCGGCGGATTTCGCATGAGCGCAGGCAGCGCACCCGAAGTCATTTCGCTGGGCTGCCGGCTCAACATCTCGGAAAGCGAGACGATCCGCGCGCTGCTGGCCGAAGAACGCAATGTTGTGGTGGTGAACAGTTGCGCCGTCACTTCCGAAGCCGTGCGCCAGACCCGTCAGGCCATCCGCCGCGCCCGCCGCGCCAATCCCGATGCCCGCCTGCTGGTGACCGGATGCGCGGCGGACATTGAGCGCGAGGCGCTGGCCGCCATGCCCGAAGTTGACGGACTGGTGCCGAACGCGGCCAAGCTGGACGCAAGAGCATGGAACGTCGCGCGCCCGGCCACACTCGCGCCGGTCAATCGCACTCGCGCCTTTGTGGCGGTACAAAACGGCTGCGATCATGCCTGCACCTTCTGCGTCATTCCGCAGGGACGCGGCCCCAGCCAATCTTTGCCCGTGGCGGCGGTGTTGAGCGAGGTGGAACGTCATCTCGATCAGGGCGCAGCCGAAGTGGTAATCACCGGCGTGGACGTCACCTCATGGGGGCACGATCTGCCCGGCGCTCCGCCGCTCGGTTCGCTGATCGGTGCAATCCTCGATGCCTTTCCCGGCCTTGGCCGCCTGCGCCTCTCCTCGCTGGATGGCGTGGAGATAGACCCGCAGCTGTTCGAACTGCTCGCCGGGGAAGCGCGAGTAATGCCGCACCTTCACCTCTCGCTGCAGCACGGGCACGATCTGATCCTCAAGCGGATGAAGCGGCGCCACCTCCGCGCCGATGCCGTCTCGCTCGTCACCCGGCTGAAGGCGCTTCGCCCCGACATCGCCATCGGGGCAGACATCATAGCCGGCTTCCCCACCGAGGACGACGCGATGCATGAAGCGAACCGTTCGATCATCCGCGAACTGGATATCGTCCACGCGCATATCTTCCCCTATTCGCCGCGCCCCTACACTCCTGCCGCGCGCATGCCCCAGGTCGATCCACAAGTGGTGAAGGCACGCGCCGCCCAATTGCGCGAGGAGGCTGCTCTGGTCCGCGCAGAATGGCTGCAATCGCTGGTGGGTAAGGCGCATAGCGTACTCGCGGAACGCGACGGCACGGGCTATGCCCCGCACTTCGCCCGGGTGAGCCTGCCGGAAGGCACTGCACCGGGCACCATCGTCACCATCACCCCCGCCAAGCTCGAGGAAGGGCTGCTGCAATGAGCGAGAAGAGTTGGGCCGAGCGCCTGTTCGGCGGCTTCCGCAAGACCTCCGAGAAGCTGAGCGAGAACCTCACCGCAGCCGTTGGCACGGCAAAGCTCGACGATGCGACGCTGGACGATGTCGAAGATGCGCTGATCCTTTCGGATCTCGGCCCCAGCGCCGCCGCGCGCATCCGCGCCAAACTGGCCGAAAAGCGCTTCGGCCTGAACATTACCGAGCAGGAACTGAAGGAAGCCGTGGCCGAGGAAATCGCCGCGATCCTGCGCCCGGTAGCCAAGCCGCTGGAAATCACTGCCTTCCCCCGTCCGCAGGTAATCCTGGTGATCGGTGTGAACGGCAGCGGCAAGACCACTACCATCGCCAAGCTGGCGCACCTATTCCAGGAAGAGGATTACGGCGTGATGCTGGCGGCGGGTGACACGTTCCGCGCTGCAGCCATCGGCCAGCTGGGCGTGTGGGCGGACCGATTGGGCATTCCCATCATTCGCGGCCCCGAAGGCGGCGATCCCGCCAGTATCGTGTTCGATGGCGTAAAGGCCGCAACAGAGCAGGGCATAGACGCGCTGATCGTCGATACGGCGGGCCGCCTCCAGAACAAGCGCGAGCTGATGGATGAGCTGGCGAAAATTCGCCGCGTGCTCGGCCGCCTCAATCCCGAGGCACCACATGACGTGGTGCTGGTGCTCGATGCCACGAACGGGCAGAATGCCCTCGCCCAGATCGACGTATTCAAGGAAGTAGCAGGCGTGACCGGCCTTATCATGACCAAGCTGGATGGCACCGCGCGCGGCGGCGTGCTGGTTGCCGCTGCCGAACAATACGGCCTGCCGATCCATGCGATTGGCGTGGGCGAGAAAATCGACGATCTGCGGCCGTTCGATCCCGAACTGGTCGCCCGTGTGATTGCAGGAATTGCATGATGGCCGAAACGGAAACTCCCCCGCCCTCCCCCGCGAAGAAGAAGAGCGCCGGCTCGGGCTGGATCAGCCTGCTGGTGGATTACGCACCACTGCTCGTATTCCTGGGCGCCTATCGCTATTACGCGCCGGCCGACAAGGAAGACGGGATCGGCGTGATCCTGGCCGTGGTGCACTCTACTATCGCATTCGTCATCACATCGGTGATCGCCCTGATCATCTCCAAATGGAGGCTGGGCAAGGTTTCGCGCATGCTGTGGCTCTCCACGATCCTGATCGTGGGCTTCGGCGGGCTGACCATCCTGCTGCGCGACCCGTTCTTCGTGCAGGTGAAGCCCACCGTGCTTTACCTGTTCTTCGGCGCTGTGCTGCTGATCGGCTGGCGGAAGGGCAAGGCCCTGCTGCAATGGCTGCTGGAAGCTGCCTTCGAAGGGCTGAACGATGAAGGCTGGCTCAAGCTCTCGCGCAACTGGGGCATCTTCTTCTTCTTCCTCGCCGCCCTCAACGAAGTGCTGCGCTTGACGCTCAGCTTCGGCGACTGGCTCACCGTGAAGGTGCCCGTCTTTGCCGGTATCTCCTTCCTCTTCACTTTTGCCCAATTGCCGATGCTGCTGAAGCACGGCCTGGCCATGGAAGCGGTAGAGGAGGAGGAAACCACCCTCCCCCCGCAGTAGGCGCCTCAAAAACCGCCGTTTTCTGCCAGCTTGCCGTAGCGTCAACTTTGACGGATAAATTGTGACGTCTTCCGCACCCGAAGAACGGGGCGGTGGGCTGCCAGAACACAAGTCACACAATGGCAACGGGGGAAACGACATGGCTAAACTATTCGGGAATCTTGAACTTGTGCTGATCGTGGGGCTGGTCGCCGCGCTCGCGATCATCGGTGCCTTTGCCTCCAGCGTGGTGGTGGATGCCAATTCCATTCTGCGCTGGCTCCACCTGTTTTTCGGCGTGCTGTGGATCGGCCTGCTCTATTATTTCAACTTCGTGCAGGTGCCGACAATGCCAGCCATTCCGGCCGAGCAGAAAGGCGCGGTGACGGGCTTCATCGCCCCCAAGGCGCTGTTCTACTTTCGCTGGGCGGCATTGCTGACCGTGGTCACCGGCCTCGGCATCGCGCAGGTAAACGGCTACCTCCATACGGCGATGAGCTTCACCGGCGAAGGCGCCGTGAACCTGATCGGCACGGGCATGTGGATCGCACTGGTGATGGCATTCAACGTGTGGTTCATCATCTGGCCCAACCAGAAAAAGGCTCTGGGCATCGTGGAGACCACGCCTGAACAGAAGGCTGCCGCCGGGCCGCGCGCGATGATCGCCAGCCGTCTCAACACGCTGCTGTCGCTGCCGATGCTCTATTGCATGGTCAGCGCCAATCTGGGGTGAGCCAGCCGGCCTGAACCAAAGGAAAAGGGCGCCCTGCACTGGCAGCGGCGCCCTTCTCTTATCCAGCGATTGCCCGCAATGCGTCAGATTTCCAGCTGACTGCCCAGTTCGACCACGCGGTTGGTGGGCAGGCGGAAGAAGTCCATCGGCGTGGCCGCGTTACGCAGCATCCAGCTGAACAGCCTTTCACGCCACAGGGGCATGCCTGGCTTCTTCGAAGGCAGCAAAGTCTGGCGCGAGAGGAAGAAGCTCGTCTGCATCATGTCGAACTTGCCCCCACACTTGCCCGCCTGTTTGAGCGCGGATGGGATGTCGGTTTCTTCCATGAAGCCGTAATTGACGACCAGTCGATAGAAGCCCTGCCCCAGATCGGTGATCCCGACCCGCTCTTCCGGATCGACATAGGGCACATCGGCGATGTTCACCGTCAGCACCACCACGCGTTCATGCAGCACCTTGTTGTGCTTGATGTTGTGGAGCAGCGCCGAAGGCACGCCGCTGGTCGCAGCGGACATGAAAATCGCCGTGCCGGGCACGCGTTGCGTGCTGGCGTGGGCTGACTTCGCAAAGATGTCGAGCGGCAGCTCCACTTCAGCCATACGTTCGCGCATCAGCTTGCGGCCGCGCGCCCAGGTGGTCAGCAGAGTGAAGACCACGGCGCCGATCGCCAGCGGGAACCAGCCCCCATCCGGGATCTTGGTGGTATTCGCCGCGAAATAGGCGCCGTCGATGATGAAGAAGCCCAGAACCACGGGCACCCACACCCACCATTTCCAGCGCCAGACCATGGCGACCAGTACAGCGATCAGACAGGTGTCGATCAGCATCGCGCCCGTCACCGCGATGCCATAGGCAGCGGCGAGGTTGGACGATGTCTGGAAGTTCAGCACCAGCACGATCACGGCCACCATCAACGCCCAGTTGATGAAGGGGATATAAATCTGGCCCTGTTCGGTCTCGCTGGTGTGGCGGATCGACAGGCGCGGAATGAAGCCCAGCTGGATCGCCTGATGCGTCACCGAGAATGCGCCGGTAATCACGGCCTGGCTGGCGATGAAGGTCGCCATCGTGGCCAGCAGCACCAACGGCAAGCGCAGCATCTCGGGTGCGAGGACGAAGAACGGGTTCTTGATCGCCTCTGCCGCGAGTGCCGGCTCCATCCCCATGATCATCGCGCCCTGGCCGAAATAGTTCAGCAGCAGGCAGGGCATGACAAAGCCGAACCAGCTGAGGCGCATCGCCCCGCGGCCGAAATGGCCCATGTCGGAATAGAGCGCTTCCGACCCGGTGACCGCCAGCACGACCGAACCGAGCGCGAGGAACGCCGTGGTGCCATCGGCAATGAAGAACTGGATCGCGAACCAGGGGTTCAGCGCGATCAGGATTTCCGGCGACTGCACGATATGCACGATGCCAAGCACGGCGAGGACGGTGAAGTAGATTATCATCACCGGCGCGAACAGTGCGCCGACCTTAGCCGTGCCTCTGCTCTGCAGCAGGAACAGCCCGATCAGCAAAGCCAGCGCGATAGGCAGGACGAAAGGCTGGAACCCAGCCTCGACCACAGTGAGACCCTCAACCGCGGACAGGACCGAGATCGCCGGGGTAATCATGCTGTCGCCATAGAACAGCGCCGTGGCGAACACGCCCAGCATTACGGCAATCCACCCATAACGGGAGCGCGCGATATAGCTCGAGACCAGAGCGACCAGCGCCAGAGTGCCGCCTTGCCCCTTATTGTCCGCCCGCATCAGCAGGCCGACATATTTGATCGTGACCACGATGGTCATCGACCAGAAGATCAGGCTGACCACGCCGAGAATGTGGATTTGGTCCACCGTCAGCGGGTGATGCCCGGCGAAGGTTTCGCGGAAGGCGTAAAGCGGACTGGTGCCGATATCGCCGAACACAATGCCAATCGCGCCGATCGCCATCTTGTAGGCGGACGACTGACGGTCATGTCCGTGATGTCCGGAAAACTGGCCTTCGGCCGGCACTGGGCCAGCTTCGGGTTGCTGCGGCGTATCGGCGTCACTCATGGAGTTAATGCGCCCCCCATTATCGCCCTGTTGCACCGGAAAGTCCCGGCAGACGGGGGACGGCGCTTAGCAGCACCGTTCCCGCACTGCAACATAGCGGGATTTCCACCACTTAACGACCTGATTTCTCGGATTCTTCAACCAGTTTTCGCAGGATTTGATCATAGCCTGCGAGTCGTTTTTCCAGAACATCGCGGCCCGGTGCGTCCTTGGGCATGGATTCGAGACGCCCTGCCCACACTTCGCGGCCTTCGATCAGCTTGCCCTGACGGATCAGTGCCCAGCCAACGAAGAAGGCCGGCCCCGCGCTGTCGGGCGAAATCTGCGCTGCCCGGCGATAGGCATACAACGCCGCAGGGGTGAGCATTCCGTCGGCCTGGAACGTCAGCGCATTGCCCAGCGCCAACCAGCTTTCCGAATCCTGTGGATTGGTATGGATCGCACCGCGCAGCAGTCTGGCCGCGTTGGAATATTGCCCCTTGCGCACCAGTGCATCGGCAGTGAGCATCAGCGGATCCTTGGAACGCTCCGTTTCGCCTACCAGTTGCTTGCGCATATCGACGATGGCCCAGCCTTCCTCGGCCTGATCGGCCCGCGCCTTGCCGGGAGCGCCAGGCAGGCCAGGCGAGCCTTGCAGGGCATAGCCTGCCAGACCGAGGGCCAGCGCGGCCAGCAGCACTGTCCAGCTCTTGCGCGGAAGCCTGAAGGCGAAGGCAAACACCGCGAAACAGACAATTGCGAGCAGAATGGCAATGACCCAGCTCATGCCTTTTTCCCCAATTTGCTGCGGAACACGAAAGCGGCGGCCAGCAGCAGCACAACGGGCAGCAGGAAGAGAGGCCAGGTAGAACTCGTCACTTCGGGCTTGTAGCTGATATATTCGCCATAACGCTCGATCAGCCAGGCACGGATCGCCTCAGGCTTTTCGCCCCGCTCAATCCGCATGCGGACCTGATGGCGCAGGTCACCGGCCATCGGCGCATCGGAATCGGCGATGGACTGGCCCTGACAGGTCAGGCAGCGCAGGGTTTCCATCAGCGCCTTGGCTTCCGCCTCCTGCTTCGGATCGTCGAGCTGCTTATAAGCGTAAGGTGCCGGCGGCAGGGAATCCTGCGCGGCCAGCGGTGCGGCGAGTGCCAGCGCGATCAGGAGAAACAGGCGCTTCACTGTGCCGCCTCCCTCAGCTTTTCGAGCAGCATCGGCACGTCCGCATCGCGAATATCGCCGATATGCTGATAACGGATCATACCCTTGCCATCGATCACGAAGGTTTCGGGCACGCCGGAAGAACCGATCCCCACCTGCACTTCGGAAAGGTCGTCTGCCCCGATGCGGCTATAGGGATTGCCGTGCTGGGCGAGAAAGGCCGCGACATCTTCAGGCCGGTCGCGAATGGCGACGCCGACGATGTTTGCCCCACCACGCTCCAGCGCGGAAAGCTGCGGCGCCTCTGCCGCGCAGGGAACGCACCAGCTTGCGAAGACGTTGAGCAGCCTTGGCTGGCCGTCGCGCATATCCTGCGTGGCGAGCCCCGGCCGGTCAGCATTGGCTGGTTTCAGCGTAAATTCGGGCAATGGCTTGCCGATCATCGCGCTTTCAACTGTCGTCCCGGCGGGATTGATCAGCTGGCTGGCGACCAGAACGAAGAACACGCCGAACAGCGCCAGCGGCAGCCATAAAGTCCAGCGAATCTGCTTCATGCGGCCGCCTCCTCATCAGCGGCAGTGCGGCGGCGGCGGGCAATCCGCTGCTGCAGGCTACGGCGCTTCAGATCGTCCACAACGCGGCCTACAAGGGCCAGAAAGCCACCGAAGCCGATCATCAGGCCGCCGAGCCAGATCCAGATAACGAACGGCTTCCACCACAGGCGAAGCTGCCAGCGGCCACCTTCAATCTCGTCACCCAGAACCGCATAGAGCTGCCCGTTCCACCGGGTCAGCAGGGCGGATTCGCTGGTCTGTTGCACGGGCGACCAGAACTCGCGCGACTGCGGCGCCATCTGCCGGGCCTTACCACCGCTGTAGGATGCTGAAAGCACCCCTTCCAGCGCTGTCCAGTTCGGACCGGCAACCGGCTCGACAGTTTCGAACTTCACCTTCCAGGGGCCAACTTCCACCGTCTCACCGGGTGTTGCGGCGACGAGCTTTTCCTTGGTGAAGGCACTATCGGCGGACATGCCGAACAAGGCGACCGCAATGCCGAGATGGGCGAATACCATGCCCCATACTGCCAGCGGCAGGCGGCGCAGGTTACGGCCGCGCAGCGGCAGGACGCTGGCCAGCGCCACCGCGACGGACAAGGCAAGGCCCAACAGCGGCAACAGGCCGATGGATGTGTTGAACCACACGCCGGCAAGCACCAGCAGCGCGACAATCGCGACCAGCACAACTTCATTCTGCACTCGGCCCAGCGAATCGCGCCGCCAGCGCAACAGCGGGCCGACTGCCAGAACCAGCAGCATCGGCAGGAAGAACAGCGCACTGACCGGGTTGAAGTAAGGCGGGCCGACCGAAACCTTGATGTCGAACGCCTCTGTCACCAGCGGATAGAGCGTGCCGACCAGCACGATGGCGAGGATCGCGCTGAGCGCGACATTGTTCACCACCAGCGCGCCTTCGCGGCTGGTGACGGAGAACCGTTCCCCTTCCGCGACAGTACCGGCACGCAGGCCAAACAGGGTGAGTGCACTACCGATATAGAGCACCAGCAGCGCAAGGATGAAGCTGCCGCGTTCCGGATCGACCGCAAAGGCATGCACACTGGTGAGAATGCCGGAGCGGACGAGGAACGTGCCGATCATGCTCATGGAGAAGGCCACCACGCCGAGCATAATCGTCCAGGCGCGCAAGGCATCGCGCGCGGCGAGCACGCTGGCGGAATGGAGCAAAGCCGTCGCGGCCAGCCAGGGCATCAGCGAGGCGTTCTCCACCGGATCCCAGAACCACCAGCCGCCCCAGCCGAGTTCGTAGTAGGCCCAGTAGGAACCCGCCGTGATGCCGATGGTCAGGAAAATCCACGCGCCCAGCACCCAGGGGCGCATGGCCCGGGCAAATTCCGGCGTGACCTGACGGGTCAGCAAGGCGCCGACGGCGAAGCTGAAAGCCACCGAAAGGCCGACATAGCCGAGATAAAGCGTGGGCGGATGGAAGGCGAGGCCGATGTCCTGCAGCAGCGGGTTCAGCCCCAACCCTTCCGGCGCTGCCGGAGACAGGCGGGCGAAGGGGTTGGAGGAAAACAGCAGGAAGGCATAGAAGCCGAGGCCGACAAAGGCCTGCGCGGCCAGCGTGGCGATCATCGTGCGTTCCGGCAGGCGACGCTCGATCAGGGCGATCAGGCCGCCGGAAAGCGACATGATCGTCACCCACAGCAGCATGGAGCCTTCATGGTTGCCCCATGCACCGGCGATCTTGAAGATCATCGGCTTTTCCGTGTGGGAGTTTTCCGCCACCAGCCGCACCGAAAGATCGGTCTCGACAAACAGCAGGATCAGCGCCGCGAAAGACAGCGCCGCCAGAACGCCCTGCACCACGGCCGCCGGGCGGACCAGCGCGGAGAGCGCCGGCTCGTCACGGCCAAGCACAAGCGCGCCGGCAACAAGCTGCAAAGCCGCAAGCGCGGCGGCGAGCCACAGCGCAGCGAGACCGAATTCAGCGATCATTTCGTGGTTTCTTCCATCGCCGCGCGCTTCTGCGCCTCGGTCATGTCATGCAATTCGCGCGGCACGTAATTCTCGTCATGCTTGGCGAGGAGATTGTCGGCAATGAACGTCCCCTGCGCATCGAGCCGTCCTTCGGCGACGACGCCCGAACCCTCGGTGAACAGATCCGGCACGATGCCCGAGTAGCGCACCGGCACCATGGCATCGCCATCGCCGACCACGAAGTTGATCGTCACGCCATCCGCAGCCGTCTTCAGGGAACCGGCCTGCACCATGCCGCCCAGACGCACGGCCTGCCCCGCTTCGGGGGGATTGGCGATCATCTCGCTTGGCACATAGAAATAGCTGGCCTGGCTCCGCAGTGCCCATGCAGCGAGCAGCCCGGCCGCGATCAGCACAACCATCGCAATGGCGATAAGCACCAGCCGCTGGTGCTTGGCCTTCAAACCCGTATTCATTTTCCGCGAGCCTTATCCCGCCGCCTTTCGGCGCGTTTCATTCCGATCCAGCTCCACGCCACAAGCGCGAGCGTGCCCCCGATGCCCAAAGCATAGGAAGCTGACACGAAAACCCAATGATCGAGCGCCTCGCGCATCTCAGGCCCCTTCTGCCTTGCGGCGCAGGCGAGCCTCCGCCTGAATGTCCGCCAGAATGGCGCGCATCCGGGCCAGCACGACGCCGCCGAAGATCAGAGTGAAACCGAGTGTGGCCGCCAGCAGGCCCCACAGGAACGGCCCTGCCATGGTCGATCCACCGGTCGTCAGGCTCGGCGGCTGATGCAGCGAGTTCCACCACAGCACCGAATAATGGATAATCGGGATGTTCACCGCACCCACCAGCCCGAATATGGCAGCGATTCGACTGTTCCCACCCTCGCGCGCGGAGGCGCCAGCCAGGGCGATATAGCCGAAATAAAGGAACAGCAGCACCAGCATGCTGGTGAGCCGCCCGTCCCATACCCACCAGGTGCCCCATGCGGGCCTGCCCCAGAGAGAACCCGTGGCAAGGCAGAGGAAGGCGAAGAAGGCGCCCGGAACGGCCGCGGCACGCGCGCCGATTCCCGCAAGCGGATGGCGCCAGACCAGCTCCATGAAGCTGGCCACGGCAATTCCGCTCCACCCCGCCATGCCCAGCCATGCGGCGGGCACGTGGATGAACAGGATTCGCACGCTGTCGCCCTGCAGCCGTTCAGGCGGTGCATCCACAAGGCCATAATAGAGGGCAGCGCCTGTTAGAATCAGGCCAAGCACCAGCAACGGTGCAGTGAGCGCGCGAGCGATGCGCAGGAAACGGGCAGGATTTGCTAAGCCGTGCATTATTGCGTTTGTCCGGTTGGCTGGCGGTGCTTTGGCAGGGAGGCCGGGCAGTAGCAAGCAGAACCGGCATAAATCGACGGCACAACACGCCTTTGGACGCAGATGGCGCGAATCCCGCCTTTATGGCCAATATCTGTAAGGGAGTGGGGCGATTGAGGGGTCTCGAACCCCCGACCTCCGGTACCACAAACCGGCGCTCTAACCAACTGAGCTACAATCGCCACAAGTCAGGAAAACATGCCGTGCAAGCGTGTTGTCAGACCAGATTGCCGGCGGGACAAACCACATCCGGCGAGGCGGCGAGCCTCTTGCACAGTGCGCGGCGAATGCAAAGCGAAAACTGCTATGCCCTTATCACGCAAGCGCATCTTTCGCGCTTGATCGTTCAAGCGGCCACACTATCGTCGCGCCCATGTCGGCTCCGGGCGAAACTTCCAGCGAGATTCTGCGTGCATGTGAAGGCATGCGTCAGGTTCCAACTCCGCGTGCGGAGATGTTCACCCTGCCCGGCTTCCTGCCGCCGGATCTGTGCGAAAGGCTGATGCGGCTGATCGACGCAAAACGCCGCCCCTCCACGATCGCAGACCCGAATGGGGACAATTACTTCCGCACCAGCGAAACCTGCGATCTCGATGCGGCAGAGCCGGAGGTGTTGGAACTTGAGCGACGCCTGCTTGCGATCAACAGCATCGACCCCGCCTATGGCGAACCGGTTCAGGGCCAGCGCTATGAAGTGGGCCAGGAATTCAAGGCGCATACCGACTATTTCGAGCCGAGCGGCGAGGATTTCCATAAATATTGCTCTGTCGCCGGGCAGCGCACCTGGACCTTCATGGTCTATCTCAACGACGTGGATGCCGGTGGCGCCACGCGTTTCAAGGTGGTGGACAAGATGTTCCAGCCCGAACAGGGCCGCCTTGTCTGCTGGAACAATCGCCGCCCCGACGGAAGCTGCAACGCCGCCACACTTCACCACGCGATGAAGGTGCGCAAGGGCATGAAATACGTGATTACCAAATGGTATCGCGAACGGCCGTGGGGCTGACGCCGTGACCACCGGAACGCATCTTCATCACGGCTCCTGCCATTGCGGAGCGGTGCGATTCACCGTTGAACTGGCGGACGATCCAGCAGGCACGCGCTGCAACTGCTCGATCTGCGCGAAGAAGGGTGCAGTAACCACCTATGCGCCGCTGGAAAGCCTGACTGTCACTCAGGGCGCCGATATGCTGAAGGTTTACAGCTTCAATACCGGCGTCGCGAAGCACCACTTCTGCTCGCACTGCGGCATTCACTGCTTCCACCAGACCCGCTCCATGCCGGACAAATACGGCGTCAACGTCGCTTGCCTGGAAGGCATGAGCCCGTTTGATTTCGCGGAAGTTCCGGTGGTGGATGGCATTCACCACCCCAACGACAATGGCGGCGTAAGGCGCCTGGCGGGCAAATTGCGCTTCGAGCCTTCGGCCGAATAGCCGCTCGCCCCACCTCGCCTGGGAATTACCCTGAAAAGCAAAAGGGCGGCTCCCGCAGGAACCGCCCTTTTGTTCGGCAGCGATCCCTTGCGGGACCGGCTTACTGCCCGCCCAATTACTTCTTGAGCGTGAGACCGCCGAAGCGCTTGTTGAACTGGGCAACGCGGCCGCCTTCGTTGAGCAGGCGCTTGCTGTCGCCGGTCCAGGCCGGGTGGCTGGTCGGATCGATTTCCAGCGCCATCACGTCACCTTCGCTGCCCCAGGTGGAGCGGGTCTGGAATTCGGTGCCGTCCGTCATCTTGACGGTGATCATGTGGTAATCGGGATGGGTATCGGCCTTCATGGCGGTATCACTCCGTATGCGCGGGCCGGTTCCGACCGGCCCTGCTGATGTTCGGAAAGCGGCGCCCCTACAGGGGCAGACCGCAAATTGCAAGGATTAGCCTTCTTCCGCCGGCGGATCGGCAACCATGGCAGTGAACTGCACTTCGCAGGCCACCTTGTCGCCCAGCATGGCCTTGCCCCAGAACTTGCAGACCCGCGCCCGCTTCTGGATGAAGCCGACATGCAGGTCCAGCAGGCAGCCGGGTTCGACCGGGTTGCGGAACTTGGCCTCTTCGATCGCCATGAAATAGACGAGCTTGCCGCTTCCGGCGAGTTCCAGCGTCTCGATTGCCAGGATCGCGGCCGACTGTGCCAGCGCCTCGATGATGAGTACGCCGGGCATGATCGGACGGCCGGGGAAATGGCCCTGGAAGAACTGCTCGTTGAAACTCACCGCCTTGATCGCGTGAATCTCCTCGCCAATCGTGAGCGATTGCACACGATCGACGAGCAGAAGCGGATAGCGATGCGGCAAGGCGTTGAGCACCTTGCGGATATCGTAGGCCGGTGCGCCCGACTCTTCACTCATTGAACTGTCCTGTCTCTAACCGGATCAGCGCGATTCCGCCGGCGGACCCGCCGTGGCGGCCGGCTGGGCCGGAGCTGCGGGAGCCGCACCGCCATTGGCAGCCTGAGAGGCGGCCTGTTCGCGCGCGAGCTGTTCACGCATGTCGCGCGGCAGCCAGCCCGGAGGGGCAACGAGCTGAGCCACGGGCAGAAGCGCATCCAGTTCGCGGATGATGTCCTGATTCATGTCATAGGCCTGATCGCGGAAGATGATTGCGCCGGAACCGCGGGTGAGGATCAGCGAGACCTGCTTCTTGGCTGCAGCGGCTTCGATGGCCTTGGGCAGAATATCGCCGATCTGTTCGTTCACATATTCCTCGCTCAGCGCGACCGGGGCGAGGATCTGGGCGATCTCGCGCTGGCCCTGCTGGCTCAGCTGGTTCAGTGCCGCAGCCTGCTTGGAAAGGTCTTCCCGGTTCGGGTTCGGCGCCGCACGATCGGTGTCGTACTTCTTGATCATCGGATCGAGCTGCGCGTTGAGCTGATCTTCGCGGGTCTTCGCCTGCTGATAATATTGCGCGAACGTGGTCGGGCGCTGCGACGCGGCGGTCTTGAACGCGGCGCTGCTGTTGACGATTACGCCGGGATCGACAACGCCGACGCCCTTCACGACCTGCGCGGATGCGGGAATCGCGGCCAGCGGGCTGGCGGCGGCGAGAACGAGGCCGGCTGCAAGAACCGGCTTGAGGATGGACTTCATCAGAATTGGGTTCCTACGTTGAACGTGAAAGTCTTGGGATCGTCGCCCGGCTGCTTCATCAACACCTTGGCAACGTCGATGCGGAACGGGCCGAAGGGCGAGTTCCAGTTGACCCCGATACCCACCGCCACACGCGGCTTGGGCGAGTCACCGAGGTAAGCCTCCCGGAAGCCGGCATTGGTGGAACCGTACGGAGTATTTGCCGTGGTGCCAAGGCAGGCAGGCGGAGCAGGATTGACTGCATTGGTCACGTAAGAGATTCCGCCCGAATCTGCGGTACAGATACCGTCTACCAGCGTTGCGGAATTGACCTGCACATAAAGCGGATCACCGGTGGTCTGATCGCGGGCCGCGACGAAATAGGTCGGCCCGGTATCGGTCAGCAGCGGCTTCTTCAGGCCGAACACGGCGCCAGCATCGACGAAGATCGACGGACGCAGGCCCATTTCGCGGGCACCGGTGCCCAGCGGAATCTCCAGCTCAGCGCGGGTCAGGTAATAGGCATTGCCACCCAGCGGATCGTCGATGGGGTTCTTTGGATCGCTGTAATAAGTGTAGCCGCCATGGCTTTCATCGCAGGTTTCTTGCGAGCTGCCATCGCCGCAGATCGGATTCTTGTTGCCGTCCAGCACATAGAATTCGCGCAGGATGCGCGGACCGATACCGCGGATGTCGAAGCCGCGAATCTGCGGATCGCCCAGGAAGAAGCGGTCGGTCAGGCGGACATTGTCCTGCCCGGGGCCGCGATTCTTGAAGCCTTTGACATAGCCGCCCTCACCCGAAAGCGAGAAGATCCAGCCCGGAGCAAGCTGCCAGTATTTGGCCGCATTGAGGCGCATCTTGGCATATTGCTCTGTGCCGCCGAGGCCTGCCACGTCGAGGCTGATCGAGAAGCTCTCGCCGCGTGTCGGGCGGATGCGGTTGTCCAGCGTGTCATAGACCACCGAGGCGCCCAGGATCGAGCTGGTGCGCGTGCCGATTGCATCGCAAAGGTAGCGGCCCGCCAGCAGCACGTCACATTCCTGAGTGCCGGGATTCACGCGATCGCTGTAATAGAGCGATTCATCCAGCGTGATGTCATCGAAGTTCAGGGTGTAACGGCCGATGACCGACGCGTTTTCGGTAATCGGAACACCCGCGCGGATCTGGAAGCCGGTCGTCGCCTGCTTGAACGTCGAGTTGCGGTTGTTGTTGTAATAGTTCCAGTTGTTCGTATCCCGCCGATAGATGTCGAGACCCATCGAAACGTTGCGATCGAACACATACGGTTCTGTGAAGCTGACCGTGGCGGAACGGGAATAACGCGACCAGTTGACGCTGGCGCCCACTGTCTGCCCACGGCCGCGGAAGTTCCTCTGCCGGATGGAACCCTGCAGAATGAAGCTCTCAAGGCTTGAGAAGCCTGCGGAGAGCTGGAGTTCGCCGGTGGCCTGTTCCTGGACATTGGCGTCGAGCACGATGCGGTCCGGGGCGGAGCCCTGGCTCTGCTCGATCTGGAAGTTCTCCTGGAAGTACCCCAGCGAATTGATGCGCGCGGTGGACCGCTTGACCGCCAGCGAGTTGAACGCATCGCCTTCGGCCAGACGGAACTCGCGCCGCACCACCTTGTCCTGTGTCAGCGTGTTGCCGTTGATGTTGATCGCCTCGACATAGACGCGCGGCGCCTCGTTGATCACGAACTTCACGTTCATGGTCAGATCGTCGCGGTTGCGGTCGAATTCGGGCCGCACATCGGCAAAGGCATAGCCGTAAAGCCCGGCCGTCTCGGTCAGGCCCTCGACAGTGTCTTCCACCATCTTGGCGTTGTACCAACCGCCCGGCTTGACCGCGAGCGAGCTGGTCAGCACGCCTTCGTCGAAGTCGCGCAGCTGGCTTTCCACCTTCACGTCGCCGAACTTGTAGCGCTCGCCTTCCTCCACCACGTAAGTGATAATGAAGTCCCGCTTGTCGGGCGTGAGTTCGGCCACGGCCGAGACTACCCGGAAATCGGCATAGCCTTCGGTCAGGTAGAACTGACGCAGCTTCTGCTGGTCGAAGGCCAGGCGATCAGGATCGTAGCTGGTGCCCGAACTGAACAGGCGGAAGAAGCGCGACTGCTTGGTGATCATCTGGCTGCGCAGTTCTCCGTCGGAGAACTTGTCATTGCCGATGATGTTGATCTGGCGGACCTTGGATTTGGGCCCTTCGGTGATCTCGTAGACGATGTCGACGCGGTTCTGCGCCAGCTGCACGCTCTTGGGCTCGACCACCGCAGCGAAGCGGCCCTGCCGCTTGTACAGCTCGATGATGCGGGCCACGTCCGCGCGCACCTTGGAACGGGTGAAGATCTGGCGCGGGGCAAGTTTGATTTCGGGGAGGATCTTGTCCTCCTTCAGCCGCTTGTTGCCTTCCAGGATGATCCGGTTGACCACCGGGTTCTCCTGCACGTCGATCGTCACATTGCCATTGTCGTTGCGGATGCTGGCATTGGCGAACAACTCGGTCGCGTAGAGATCCTTCAGCGCCTGGTCGGCCGCGGCCTCCGTATACTGGCCGCCCACCCGCAGCTGGATGTAGCTCAGAATCGTCTGAGCCTCCAATCGCTGAGAGCCGGTGACGACCAGCGAACGGATCACTTCCCCGACAGGCTGCGATGCCGCAGCCGGGGCAGGAATTGCCGGAACGTCCTGATCTTGCGCAGAAGCCACCACGGGGTGACCAGCCAGGATAGTTCCTCCGAGCAGCGCCGCAGCGATTTTCGGTGCAGAAAGTTTCTTGCCCTTAAGGCCCATGTCCCGTCCAATCTTCGACACGGTGTTTCTCGTCCCCTGGCGGCCAATCACCGCCAATTGCCGTTAGGTTACCCAGCGGCATATGACCGCCGCCCTTGCCTGATGCCGTGCCGCCAATCAAGCAAATGTCCGGTGAAATGGGCTGACCCGCCGTCCTTTCCCCGCTCAACTTCCAAACAGGGGAAGCGAAGCGATATCGTTGATGGTCACGAACAGCATCAGCGCGAGCACAAAGGCCACGCCGGTGCGGAACGCCCATTCCTGACTGCGCGGGCCGATAGGCTTACGACGGACCGCTTCAGCCGCGTAGAAAGCCAGGTGCCCGCCGTCGAGTGCCGGAATTGGCAACAGGTTGATGAATGCCAAATTAATTGAGATCATCGCCACGAAGTTGACGAAGGCGAGTGGCCCAAGGCTGAGCTGTTCACCCGCGAACTTGGCGATCTTGATCGGGCCTCCAAGGTCCGAAACGGGCCGATCTCTGGTGAAGATCTGGCCAAGGCCAATCACCATCATCCGGATGACATCCACGCTCTGCCCGGCAGCAAGCGTAAGGGATTCGCCAAATCCCACAGGCTCGAACGCGAAGCGGCTGGAAAAGACACCGATCCGCCCGACCAGTGCAATATTGCCGAAGCTGTCAGCTTCCTTGCTCGCCGCGATGGTGACTGGAAACCTTAGAAGATCGCCATCGCGCTCCACACCAACGACAATCCGCTTGTTCGGATAGAGGGCCACCCGGTCCAGAATGTCCTGAAACTGGACGACCTTCGACCCGTCGATCTCGACGATCCGGTCCCCGATACGCAGCCCGGCATCGCGGGCAGGCGATTGCGGGGCAAAGTTCTGGACAACATTGGACTGGGCGGGATCGGCCGGAACCGGCTTGCCATAGGCCAGAAAGAACGCGGCAAAGATCGCCACGGCAACCAGCAGATTGGTCACCGGGCCAGCAGCCACGATCAGCGCACGCTGCCACAGGGCCTTGGCCTGGAAGGTCTTGCGCCGTTCCTCATAGGGAAGCGCCAGCCATTCCGCACTGGGCTGGCTGGCGGGGTTCATATCGCCCGCAAACTGGACATAACCGCCCAGCGGCAGCGCGGAAATCCGCCAACGCGTGCCGCGCCGGTCGGTCCAGCCGGTTAGTTCCCTGCCGAAGCCAATCGAAAAGACATCCGCCTTAACCCCGCACCAGCGACCGACCAGATAGTGGCCAAGTTCATGGAGCGTGACCAGCGGCCCCAGCACCAGAAGGAAGCCGACGATCCACATCCAGAAAGGCGGGGAAGCCATTATTCAAGCATGCTCCAGCATTTCGCGCGCAATCGCACGGGTTTCGGCGTCTACTGCCAGCACTTCCTCCAGCGTGGCGGGTGCAGCAGGGATAGCGCGTGATAGCATCCTGTCCACCTTTGCCGAAATTTCGGTGAACGCTATCTGACCGGCAAGAAATGCCTCGACCGCAATTTCATTCGCCGCATTGAGCACTGCCGGCGCCGCACCACCTGCCTCAGCCGCCTCTCGCGCAAGGCGGGTAGCTGGAAAACGCTCCTCATCCGGGGCGAAAAAGGTGAGTTGGCCAATGGAGGGAAGATCGAGCGGCTTGCAGGCCGTATCCATTCGCTGTGGCCATGCGAGGCATGATGCAATCGGCACGCGCATGTCAGAGGGGCCAAGCTGCGCCAAAGTCGACCCGTCGCGATATTCGACCATCGAATGGATCACGCTTTGCGGGTGGACCACGATCCGCAATTTTTCCAGCCCCACCGGGAACAGATGATGCGCCTCGATGAATTCCAGGCCCTTGTTCATCATGGTGGCGGAATCGATGGTGATCTTCGCCCCCATGGACCAGTTGGGGTGCTTGAGCGCCTGCTGCGGCGTTGCGGCGCGTAGTTGCTCCATCGACCAGTCGCGGAATGGCCCCCCGCTGGCCGTGAGCGTGATCCAGGTCACATCCTCGATGCGATTGCCCTGCAGGCACTGGAAGATCGCATTATGCTCAGAATCCGTCGGAAGCAGGGTGGCACCATGCTTCTCAACTTCGGCCAGCAGGATGTCCCCGGCGGAAACCAGTGCTTCCTTATTGGCGAGCGCGACCACCCCGCCCTGCCGGATCGCCGCCATGGTAGGCGCAAGGCCCGCGCAGCCCACGATCCCGGCAACGGTAACGTCAGCGCCGCGTGCGGCAGCCTCGCACAGTGCTTCCGCGCCGGCTGCCGCCGCGATCCCGGTTCCCGCGAGGGCTTCACGCAGTTCAGGCAGGCGCGCCTCGTCCGCCACCACTGCCACTTCGGCACTGAATTCAATGGCCAGAGCCGCGAGTTCCGCCGCCTTGCCATTTGCGGTGAGCGCCACAACCCGCCACTTGCCCTTCTCGCGCCGGATCAGATCCAGTGTGGAGGCGCCAATAGAACCGGTCGCCCCGAGGATGGTGATTGAGCGCATCACATCATCACCGCGGCATAAATCAGCGAACCAAGCCCGGCGATGATCGCCACTGGCAACAGGCCGTCCACCCGATCAAACACCCCGCCATGGCCGGGAATGAGCGTGCCGGAATCCTTTACCCCTGCCTTGCGCTTGAGCCAACTTTCAAGAAAATCGCCAGCCTGCGCAGCAATTGCCAATATCGCGCCGATTCCGGCACCGGCCAGCATGGCGGGCCAGGGAATGCCGGGCCTCTCCGGAGAAAGGGCCGATGCGACGAGTACGATGAAGCCCAGCGCCATGGACGCGAACAGGCCTGCGGCGGCCATGCCGCCCATCAGCCCTTCCCAGGTTTTGGATGGGCTGATCGCAGGGGCGATCTTGCGCTTGCCGAAACGGCGTCCGGCAAAATAGGCCCCGGTATCGGTGCAGATCACGATCCCGACCACGACACCCACCAGAAAAGGGGGCAGCACGATAAGGGAAACTGCCGCCGCGCCCACATAGATGACACCGGCAATCGTCCCCAGAATGCGGCGCACCGGGCTTTCCGTCGCAAGTTCCACCAGCTTCATCAATTCGATCAGCGTCAGAAACGATACAGCCGCAATGAACAGGTCGAGCACCGTTCCGCCGAGCCAGAACGCAACCCCGGCCACGAGCAGCATCACAAGCGCCGAGATCACCCTGACCCTGAGGTCAGCCTTCGGCTTGGCGGCTTGCGGCTCCATACCCTCTCCGGTCACGTCACCGTCCGCCAAAACGCCGTTCCCGACCGGCAAAGGCGGCCAGCGCCTCTTCCAGATGGGCAGGAGTGAAATCGGGCCACAGGATGTCGGTGAAATACATCTCCGCATAGGCGGCCTGCCACAGCAGGAAGTTGGACAGGCGCACTTCACCGGATGTGCGGATCAGAAGGTCGAGCGGCGGCAGATCGGCAGTATCGAGATGGGCCGCGATGCTTTCCACGCTCACGTCGCCTTCGGCAGCGGCCTGCGCCGCCGCACGGGCGATTTCCTGCTGCGATCCGTAGTTCAACGCCACCGCCAGCGTGATTGTGCCATGCCTTGTCTGATCGAGCGCATCTTCGAGCATGGCGACAATATCAGGCTCCAACGCCTTGTAATCGCCGATGATCTTCAACCGCACGTCATTGGCGATGAATTCAGGCAAGTCGCCCTTGATGAAGCGGCGCAGCAGACCCATCAGGTCCGAGATCTCGTCCTGCGGACGCTTCCAGTTCTCAGACGAGAAGGCATAAAGCGTCAGGCAATCCAGCCCCATGGAACGGGCCGCGCGCACAAGGCGCCGCACCGATTCCACGCCGCGCTGGTGACCCACCGCGCGCGGAAGGTGGCGCTTCTTCGCCCAGCGGCCATTGCCGTCCATGATAATCGCCACATGGCGTGCGCCATGCGCGGCGCGCGGCCCGTCCGTGCCGGACGGGGCCACAGCAAAACCCTCGCCATCGCGCCTCTCGCCCTCGCTCGCGGCGAATGGAGAGGAGGACTGGTCCGTCACTGGCCGAGGATTTCCTTTTCCTTCTGGGCCGCAACATCGTCAGTCTGCTTGATGTACTGATCGGTCAGCTTCTGGACATCGTCTTCGGACCGCTTGCGCTCGTCCTCACCGATTTCCTTCTTCTTCTCGTCTTCCTTCAGGGCTTCCATCCCGTCGCGGCGGACGTTGCGGATCGCGATCTTGGCCTTTTCCGAATATTGCCCGGCCAGCTTGGCCAGTTCCTTGCGGCGTTCTTCGGTCAGATCGGGGATCGGCAGACGGATCGTCTGCCCGTCGATCATCGGGTTGAGGCCCAGGCCCGCCTTGGCGATCGCCTTTTCCACCGGAGTCATGTTGGACCGGTCCCACACCTGCACGCTCAGCATGCGCGGTTCGGGCGCGGAAACGGTGGCCACCTGGTTGAGCGGCATCATCGCGCCATAGACTTCCACATGGATCGGATCGAGCAGCGCCGTATTGGCGCGGCCGGTGCGCAGGCCTGCGAGGTCGCCCTTGAGCGATTCCACTGCGCCAGCCATGCGCCGTTCGAGATCTGCCTTGTCGTACTTAGCCATTGTCAGGGCTTCCCCAGATTACTCATTGCACCGTGGTCTGTACGCCCTCGCCCGCCAAAACGCGCGCGAGATTGCCCTGTTCGCGGATCGAGAAGACCACGATCGGGATATTATTGTCGCGGCACAGGGCCACGGCAGAGGCGTCCATCACCTTGAGATTGTCGGCCAGCACCTTGTCATAGCTGACCGTGTCGAAACGTACCGCGTCGGGATTGGTCTTGGGATCGGAATCGTAGACCCCGTCCACGCTGGTTCCCTTCAGCAGCGCATCGCACTTCATTTCCGCCGCGCGCAAAGCTGCGCCGCTGTCGGTGGTGAAGAACGGGCTGCCGACGCCTGCGGCGAAGATAACGATCCGACCCTTTTCCAGATGCCGTTCGGCCCGGCGGCGGATCACCGGCTCGCACACCTGATCCATCTGCACCGCAGACTGGACGCGGGTGTGAACGCCGACCTGTTCGAGCGCGCTCTGCATTGCCAGCGCATTCATCACCGTGGCCAGCATGCCCATATAATCGGCCTGCGCGCGGTCCATGCCCTGCGCTGCGCCAGCCATACCGCGGAAAATATTACCGCCGCCGATCACCAGGCAAATTTCCAGCCCGGTTTCCTTGGCCGCCTTCACTTCCTTGGCCAGTTCCAGCACGAAGGAAGGATCTATCCCGAATTGCTGATTACCCATCAGCACTTCGCCCGAAAGCTTCAGAAGGACACGTTTGAAGCCGGGTTTGGACATGGGATCGGAAACTCGCAAATTGCCTGGGCGCCGCTCTTATAGAGCGACAGGGGGCGCTGCCAAGGGGTGGGCACGCCTTGGCCGGGTATGAAAATCCCCGCGCGGCACCGGCCGCGCGGGGACAATCTCTTCACAGTGAGGCGTTTAGCCTGCGACTGCGGCGGCGACTTCGGCTGCGAAATCGCTGACTTCCTTCTCGATGCCTTCACCGAGCTGGAAGCGGACATAGTCCTTCAGAACGATCTTGGCGCCGGCTTCCTTGCCAGCCTGATCGACGACCTGCTGGATCGGGGTCTTGTTGTCCATGACGAAGACCTGCGACAGCAGAGCGTTTTCTTTGGCGAACTTGGCAATCGCGCCATCGACCATCTTGGCCTGCACTTCGGCGGGCTTGCCGCTTTCGGCAGCCTTTTCCTCAGCGATCGCGCGTTCACGGGCGATCAGTTCCTGATCGAGGCCGTCAGCGTTCAGCGCCAGCGGGAAGGCGGCCGCGATGTGCATCGCCAGCTGCTTGCCCAAGCCTTCGAGAACGTCGGCCGGAGCCGAGCTTTCGAGCGCGACCAGCACGCCGATCTTGCCGAGGCTCGGAGCAACCGCATTGTGCATGTAAGGCACGATCACGCCTTCGCTGACCGAAACGGTCTTGAGGCGACGGACCTGCTGGTTTTCACCGATGGTGGCGACATTGTTGGTCAGCTTTTCGCCAACCGTGCCACCGTCGGGATAGGCAGCGGCCTTCAGCGCTTCGACATCGTCGCCGTCCACGCCCAGCGCAACCTGAGTGGTCTTGCGGACGAAGTCCTGGAACTGGTCGTTCTTGGCAACGAAGTCCGTTTCCGAGTTCACTTCCACGGCAACGCCGCGAGTGCCTTCAACGGCAACGCCGACCAGACCTTCGGCCGCGGTACGGCTCGACTTCTTGGCGGCAGCAGCCAGGCCCTTGGCGCGCAGAGCGTCGACGGCAGCTTCGATGTCGCCATTGGTCTCGTCGAGAGCCTTCTTGCAGTCCATCATGCCGGCGCCCGAGCGTTCGCGCAGGGCCTTCACGTCAGCGGCGGAATAAGCAGCCATTGTTCTGTCCTCTTGAATATGTGCCGATGGCACCGGGCCAATCGACTGGCCCGGCGCGCTAAACGGCAATTATGCCAGTTCGGTTACGCTCAGGCAGTCGCTTCGACGCCGGCGTCCGCTTCCACGGCAACTTCTTCAGCCGGCGGAACGTCCATCGCGCCGATGTCACGGCCCGAATCGACAACGCCTTCGTTGTTGCCCTTGGTCGCCGCCTGAGCGATCGCGTCGCAATAGAGGCGCACGGCACGGCTGGCGTCATCGTTGCCCGGGATCGGGAAAGCGATGCCCGAAGGATCGACATTGGTGTCAAGCACGGCCACGACCGGGATACCCAGCACGTTGGCTTCCTTGATCGCAAGCTGTTCGACATTGGCGTCGATCACGAACATCACGTCCGGAATGCCGCCCATGTCACGGATGCCGCCCAGCGAAAGCTGCAGCTTCTCGTGCTTGCGGGTAAGGTCGAGGATTTCCTTCTTGGTGAGACCCGAAGTGTCGCCCGAGAGCTGTTCCTCGATCGTCTTCATCTTCTTGATCGACTGGCTGATCGTCTTCCAGTTGGTGAGCATGCCGCCCAGCCAGCGGTGGTTGACGTAATACTGGCCGCTGGCGCGGGCAGCATCGGCAATCGGATCCTGAGCCTGACGCTTGGTGCCGACGAACAGCACCTTGCCGCCATTGCGGACGGTCGCCGAAACGAATTCAAGCGCACGCGCCATCAGGGGCACGGTCTGCGACAGGTCGATGATGTGAACACCGTTGCGGGCGCCGAAAATATACGGCTTCATCCGCGGGTTCCAGCGGTGGGTCTGGTGGCCGAAGTGTGCGCCGGCCTCGATCAATTGCTGCATGGTGACGGTAGGAGCCGCCATAGGTAATTCCTTTCCGGTTGTTCCGCTGGAAGGCTGGAACCGGGCGGAGCTCCCGCCAACGGCACCGGTATGTGCGCCTTCCATGTGAATTTGCCCCGACGCAAAGCAGCGAAAATCCGCCATTTCTTGTCTGAACGGGGCGGCCCTTAGCTCCGATTTCCAACAAAAGCCAGCATGAATCCCGCAAATCCTAACCCGCCCGCGTATGCGGGATCAGACAGGATGCGCGAAACGCGCTTGACATGCTGGAACAAATAGGGAACATTAGCCCTATCGAACCCGGAGAGGGGTGCGACTCAATCTTTCTACCACTCTCCACGGGTTATCCACAAGCCTTCCACAGCCCTTTCCCGGCTCTGGAACCATGAATGGAGCGGTTTCGATGACGGTTATTGCCCTTGCCCTGCTGTTCGCAACCGCCGGCCTCGTTTCCCTCGCCGTTCTGGCGCAGGCCTATGCTCGCGGTTTCGCGGCCTTCACCACTCTGCGGTGTGCGCTGGCGAATTGCGAAGATGTGGTGGTCGCCCGCCTGCGGGTGATCGAACACCGCCCGGCCCGGCTGCGTCTCGTCAATTCCGCGAAGGCCGGTTCGGCCGCCGTCAGCCTTGCTGAGCGGCAGCCTCCCGTTCAGCGGCTTGACGAGCTGCTCGCTGCCGCTTGATCCGGCTATAGCTCACGATGCCCCAGGGCATCAGCGCAAGATAGACCAGGCAGATCGCCGCAAGGGTCCACCACGGTTCAGTCAACAACGCGGCAAAGGTGATCCCCACCAGTGCGATAACACCCAGGCGAACGCTGCGGCGCGGTCGAAGCGAAGTCCAGCTCAGCGTGGCGATGCTGGAAATCATCAGGAAGCCCATCGCCGCCACCCACAAGGCGATCAGAATCGGGTTGCGGAAAATCTCTTCGCCACTTGCCATCCACAGATAGAGCGGAACGAAGGCCAGCCCTGCCCCCACCGGCGCCGGAACGCCTGTCAGGAAACCGGCGGATTTGTGTGGCTGATCGTCCATGTCGATGCGCGCGTTGAAACGCGCCAGACGCAAGGCGCAGCACAGGGCGAAAAACAGTGCCGCGAACCAGCCGAAGCGCGGCAGGCCCTGCAACGACCAGAGATAGAGAATCAACGCGGGCGCCATGCCGAAGGACAGCGAATCGGACAGGCTGTCCAGCTCCGCGCCGAAGCGCGACTGCGCCTTGAGCAGGCGGGCAATGCGCCCGTCGATCCCGTCGAGCAAGCCGGCAAGCACCACCGCGAATACCGCCCGCTCCCAATCGCCGTTGATGGCAAAGCGCACGCCGGTAAGCCCCGCGCACAATGCGGCGGCAGTAATGGCGTTAGGCAATACGGCACGCAGGGTCAGCCCGGCCGGGCGGCGCTGAACCAGCAAAGGACGCTCCGCTTCCGAAGCCTTGGGGCCGACCGGCTCGAGCGAATCGCTGTCGCCCGGCCCGCTCACTGGCTGACGCCCTCAATCAGCTGGCGCTTACCGATTTCGGCCAACACGGTTTCGCCTGCGATCACCTTCTGGCCCATAAGAACTTTAGGATCGGTTCCGACCGGAAGATAGACGTCCACACGGCTGCCAAAGCGGATCAGGCCGACGCGCTGCCCGACGGCGAGCATATCGCCCGGCTTCACGAAGGGAACGATTCGCCGCGCAACCAGCCCGGCGATCTGAGTAAAGCCGATCTGCAGGCCGTCGGCCCGCTCGATCAGGATGTGCTGGCGTTCATTTTCCTCGCTCGCCTTGTCGAGATCGGCATTCATGAACTTGCCGGGAATATAGATCACCCGGCGCACCGTACCGCCCACGGGCGCACGATTGATGTGAACGTCGAACACCGACATGAAGATCGAGACGCGAGTGACCGTGGCCCCGCCCAGCCCGCGCGAACCGCTGCCGTCGTCCATCTGCAGCTCAATCGGCGGCTCGACTTCCTGAATCAGCGTGATCAGCCCGTCTGCAGGGGCGACAATGTAACTGTCATCCTGCGGCACCACGCGTTCGGGATCGCGGAAGAAAGCGAATACGCCCAGCGTCAGCAGGACGAGCGGCCAGCCGACAATCTCCCAATCGAGCCCGATCAGGAACACAAGGCTGATCACTGCGGCGATCAGCCCGAATTTGCGACCCTCGGGGTGAATTGCGGGCCAACCCCACGCAGCTTCGCCCCGGCCCTTATTGTCCAATATTTCTCCGGCCATGGACGCCTCCTACGGGTTAGCGCGCAGCCCTACAACCCATGATGGCCGCTGAGGTACCCTTGTCTGAACGAGATGAAGAACTTGCCAATAGAGGCTGCACAACAGCCAGCCCCGAAGGGCTGGCATTGCGGCTCTGATCGAGAGGGCGGCGGTGGTGGACAGGGCTGGATTCGAACCAGCGTACGCTTGCACGGGCAGATTTACAGTCTGCTGCCTTTAACCACTCGGCCACCTGTCCACACCATTGCCGGTGCCGGGTCACCCCGGAATTTTGCCCCTCCGAGAAGGGGCCGGTCCGGCCGAGAGGCGCCCCAATGGCGAAGCGACGCTTGCCTGTCAATGGGGCGACTGGCAGGAGCGCGTGGAAGATTTCGGCGAAAGGCGCCGAACAGGGAGTAAAGATGGCAAAGCGTGGGGAAAAGCGGGCGTTGCGCGGGCGTGCGGGACGCATGCAGGGCGGGCGAGGAAGTGGCCGGGCATCGCAGGGTTATGTCCGTCTATGGGGCCGCCATGCGGTGGAAGCCGCTCTGAAGAACCCCGAACGGCGCCACCGCAAGCTGTGGGCGACGCGTGAAGGCATCGAATCGCTCGACGGCGAACTGCCAGCCGATTTCCCGCTGGAATATGCCGATGTGCAGGATCTGGCGCGGCTTGTCGCCCGCGATGCGCCGCATCAGGGGCTGGTGCTGGAATGCGAGCCGCTGGAAGATCTGCATCTCGACGAAGTGCTGGACGGCGACCCTGCCCGGCCCCTGGTGGTGCTGGATCAGGTTACCGACCCGCATAATGTCGGCGCGATTCTGCGCTCTGCCGCCGCCTTCAATGCCTGCGCCGTGGTGACGCAGGACCGGCATGCCCCGCCCGAATCCGGTGTGGTGGCCAAATCCGCATCCGGCGCGCTGGAAGTCGTGCCGTGGGTGCGCGTGGTGAACCTGTCGCGCGCATTGGAAGAAGCTGCCGAGGCCGGATATTGGCGCATCGGCCTTGCCGGCGAGACGGAGGCGACTCTGGCGCAGGTGCTGCCATCCGGCCCGGTCGCGCTGGTGCTGGGTGCGGAAGGCGAAGGGCTGCGCTCCAATGTGGCTGCCCATTGCGATGCCCTCGCCCGACTGCCGATCAGCAACCAGATGGAAAGCCTGAACGTGTCCAATGCCGCTGCAATCGCGCTTTATGCGGTCGCGTCGCGCGAAATCGACTGAATCCGAAGGAGCAGGGCAATGACGGCAATGACAAATTTCGGCAGAACTGCACGCTCGGCCGTGCTGGCTGTGGGCCTGGCACTGCTGCTGACGGGGTGCTTCCTTTCGCCCGGCAAGTTCGATTCGGCACTGGATGTGCGCAAGGATGGCAGCTTCACCTTCAGCTACAAGGGCGAGATCTATGTTCTCGGCCTCAGCAAGCTGGCCGAAATCGGCAATGACGTGGGCGCTCCGACGTTCGAGGAAATGCCCTGCTATAATGACGATTATGAAGAGCGCGCCTGCACTGCCGAAGATATCCGGCAGCAGCGCGAAGAATGGGACGCACAGCAGGCCAGCAAGAAGGAAGAGGATTCGCGCAACGCCAAGGCGTTCGGCACCCTGTTCGGCGGGATCGACCCGACCGATCCGGCAGCGGCCGAGGATCTGGCCGCCAGCCTGCGCCGCCAACACGGCTGGAACAGCGTGGAATATAAGGGCGATGGCCTGTATCTGGTGGACTTCTCCGTCACCAGCAAGCTGGCGCACGATTTCACCTTCCCGGTTCTGGAAGGATCGGCGCTGACCAATAATTTCGTGATCGCCAATCTGCGCGACGGGGGCGTGGTGCGGGTCGATGCACCCGGCTTTGCCGTGCAGTCCAGTTCGCCCAGTTCGTCGAGCGGGTTGCTGCAGGCCGCTTCGCTCTATGGCACCGATGGATCGCCGCCGGATGGCGCGCCCAAGATTCCCGAGCTGAACGGCACTTTCACCATCACCACCGATGCCGCGATCCTGGCCAACAACACCGATGAAGGCCCGCAGGCTTCGCCCAAGGGGCAGCAGCTTGTCTGGAAGATCAGCCGCCGCACAACCAATGCGCCGATGGCCCTGATCCAGATCGCCAACTGATTTCGCCAACCGGTCGTGCCGGGCAAGCCCGGCGCGGCACGCGGAGCCTAGACAAGAAGAAAGCCGCGCCCGCCATATGGCAGACGCGGCTTTTTCTTGCGGCCACGAGGCGTGGCAGCCGCAGCGAAGTTCGCTTAGTTGACGGAGTCCTTCAGACCCTTGCCCGCCTTGAACTTCGGCTGGCTGGAAGCCTTGATAGTCATCGGCTCGCCGGTGCGCGGGTTGCGACCGGTAGAAGCCTTGCGCTTGGCAACCGAGAAGGTGCCGAAGCCCACCAGACGGACTTCATCGCCCTTGGCGAGCGCAGCAGTGATCGTGTCGAACACGCCTTCCACTGCCTTGGTTGCGTCACTGCGGGAAAGGCCGCTGGCATCGGCAACTGCGCCGATCAGTTCGTTCTTGTTCATCGTAAAGGAACCCCCTCTGAGATGTGCCGGATTTGACTATGGTTTTGAATCGCCTCTCGGGTGGGCGTGAATTGAGCGATTTTTGGTGGTCCTGTCAAAGGCAAAACACACGCAAAAGCGCGGTTTTTTCACAATTTCAGCACGGATTGCGGCGAGTTGAGGACAAGTTCGCGTCACAAATGCGGCTGCTCCCCGTCACGTCCATGACATGACGGGGGAAAATCGCCTCGAATCGCCGTTTCCGGGCGAATCTCAGTGAGCTGTGGCCGAGGGGCTGGCCCCTACCGGAGCGGGACTCGGCTGGCTGGCCAGATCGTCTTCCTCGCTCCACTCAATGGCTTGCGGTTTCACGGTCAGCGCCCGTTCCAGAACCTGATCCACATGGCTGACCGGAATGATTTCCAGCCCCTGCTTCACGTTTTCGGGAATCTCGGCCAGATCCTTGCTGTTCTCTTCCGGGATCAGCACGGTCTTGATGCCGCCGCGCAGGGCCGCAAGCAGCTTTTCCTTCAACCCGCCGATCGCTAGCACCCGCCCGCGCAGGGTGACTTCGCCGGTCATCGCCACATCCGGGCGCACGGGAATACCCGTGAGCGAGGAAACAATTGACGTGACCATGCCGATCCCCGCCGAAGGGCCATCCTTGGGCACTGCCCCTTCGGGCAAGTGAATGTGGATGTTCTTGCGCTGGAAGATCGAGGGCTTGATGCCATAGGCCGGCGCCCGTGCCTTCACGAAGCTGAAAGCGGCCTGCACCGATTCCGTCATCACTTCGCCCAGCTTGCCGGTGGTCCGCACCTCGCCCTTGCCGGGCGTGGTCACGCTTTCGATGGTCAGCAATTCGCCGCCCACTTCGGTCCAGGCAAGGCCCGTCACCGCACCCACCTGTGCCTCTTCATCAGAGACGCCGTGGCGATATTTGCGCACGCCCGCATAATCGGCGAGGTTTTCCGGCGTGATAGTGACGCTGGTGGCCTTGCCTTCAAGGATCGCACGCAGGCTCTTGCGCGCCAGCCGGGCGATTTCACGCTCCAGCGTACGCACGCCCGCCTCGCGGGTGTAGTAACGGATCAGGTCGCGCAGGCCTTCCTGAGTGAGCGTGAACTCGCCCTTCTTCAGGCCATGGGCCTTCACCTGCTTTTCGATCAGGTGCCGTTCGGCGATCTCGACCTTTTCGTCTTCCGTATAGCCTTCCAGCCGGATGATCTCCATGCGGTCCAGCAGCGGCTGCGGCAGGTTCAGGCTGTTCGCCGTGCAGACGAACATGATGTCCGAAAGGTCGATATCGACTTCCAGATAATGGTCCTGGAACTTGGCGTTCTGTTCCGGATCGAGCACTTCAAGCAGCGCCGCCGAGGGATCGCCCCGGAAATCCTGGCCCAGCTTGTCGATCTCATCGAGCAGGAACAGCGGGTTGGACGTGCCTGCCTTCTTCAGGTTCGACACGATCTTGCCCGGCAGCGAGCCGATATAGGTGCGGCGGTGGCCGCGAATTTCGGCCTCGTCACGCACGCCGCCCAGCGACTGGCGGATGAATTCGCGCCCGGTCGCCTTGGCGATCGACTTGCCGAGGCTGGTCTTGCCCACGCCCGGAGGGCCAACGAGGCACAGGATCGGCCCCTTCAGCTTGTTGGAACGGGCCTGCACCGCCAGATATTCGACGATCCGGTCCTTCACCTTGTCCAGCGCATAGTGATCCTGATCGAGCACCGCCTGTGCCCGGCCCAGATCCTTCTTCAGCTTGGACTTCTTGCCCCAGGGCAGGCCCAGCAGCACATCGAGATAATTGCGCACCACGGTCGCCTCGGCGCTCATCGGCTGCATGGTCTTGAGCTTCTTCAGCTCCCCCAGTGCCTTGGCGCGCGCTTCCTTGAAAAGCTTGAGCTTCTCGATCTTGTCCTGCAGTTCGGCGACTTCGTTGGCTTCCTCGCCATCGCCGCCCAGCTCGCTCTGGATCGCCTTGAGCTGTTCGTTGAGGTAATATTCGCGCTGCGTCTTCTCCATCTGGCGCTTCACGCGCCCGCGGATCTTGCGCTCCACCTGCAGGACGGACAATTCGCCTTCCATGAAGCCATAGGCCATTTCCAGCCGCTTCATCGGATCGCGCTCGGTCAGCAGGGCCTGCTTGTCGGCAACCTTGGCGTTGAGATTATGCGCCACCATGTCGGCCAGACGCGAGGCATCGTCGATCTCGGCCAGTTCCTGCTCGAGCTCTTCGGGCACCTTCTTGTTGAGCTTGGCATATTCGGCAAACTGCTCGACCACGCTGCGCATCATCGCGGCAACTTCCGTGCCGCCGGCAAATTCGGGGTCGAGATGTTCGACCTGCGCCACCACAAAGCCGCTTTCCTCGCGCAGGCTTTCCAGCCTGGCACGCTGCTGGCCTTCCACCAGCACGCGCACCGTGCCGTCGGGCAGCTTGAGCAGCTGAAGCACCTGGGCGACCACGCCCATATCGTAGAGATCGTCACGCTCCGGATCGTCGCAGCCGGGGTCAAGCTGGGCGACAAGGAAGATGTCCTTGCTGCCGGCCATCGCTTCTTCAAGCGCCGCGACCGACTTCTCACGCCCGACGAACAGGGGAACGACACTGCCGGGAAAGACGACGATGTCGCGCAGGGGAAGCAGGGGGTAAAGGTTCATTACGCCGGTATATCCAAATTTCTGGCGCGCCGCATAGGGCGCAGGGAAGGATTTCCCATCATTTAACCGGGAATATGGGTAGCATTCCCGCCCGCCGCAATGGGCGGCTGCCACTGGCCTGGGCGTTCATCCTCCCGGTCCGTTTTCTGTCGAAGTTGACAAGGTTGACACTGTCCTGAGCGAAAACTCTGCCCCCTTGCAATCGCGCTGGCCGGAGGGCCGGAACGCGCGGAATCTGGCGGAATTGCTGGGCATGGCAGGGCAGTGGCAGATTGCGGCGGTGTAGGAAAACGATATTGGGCCACGCGCCCTTCCCGTTGGAACAGGCCGTGAACTGACGGACGCCAAACTTGACGCGGGCAGCAGCCGCGTTACGGCCCGCGCGATTTTTCCTCGGGTTTCCTCCATGCTTTCCCAAATTCTCCGCAGCACGGCAGCGCTTGGGCGCCAGCCCGCTCTCGGCCATCTCGGCTGGCTGCGCGGGGCGTTGGGGGCGGCGCTGGGCATCTTTCTGGCAGGTGCGGCGACCTTTGCCATTGTCAGACTTGCGGGCGGAATCGCGGATATGGGCACCCTGCCCTGGCTGGTCGCGCCGCTCGGCGCATCGGCCGTGCTGGTATTCTGCGTCCCCGCCAGTCCTCTGGCCCAGCCATGGCCGGTTATCGGTGGAGATCTGCTTTCCGCGCTGGTCGGCCTCGCGGCGGGCCATCTGTTCGGCACGCCATGGATCGCGGCGGGCACAGCGGTGGGCACGGCCATCGCGGTGATGACGCTGACCCGCTGCCTCCATCCGCCGGGCGGTGCCTGCGCCCTGCTCTGCGCGCTGGGCGCCACTGGGCCGGAGCATTGGGGCTATGCCCATATGATCCCGATTGCGGCCAATGTCGGCGTGCTGGTGCTGGTCGGCTGGCTCTACAACAATCTCACCGGCCATGCCTGGCCCCATGTCATGCCCACACCGCCCGCCCCGGCAAATGCCGCGCTCTACCAGCGCGAAGATCTGGATGCCGTGCTGGAAGAATGGGACGAATTGCTGGACGTCGATGCCGACGATCTCGACGCGCTGTTTCAGGCCGTGGAACGGCACGCACGCAACCGGGCTGCGCAGGGCAAGAGCAGGCGATAGGCCCCGCTCCCCCCCCTTCCGCGCCCTTATGGTGAAGATTTCGTTTCGCACCTGACTGCCCGCAGGGTTACCCTCCCCCCTCAACAGGAGAGGAGATATGGGCATGACCAGAAAACTCACCGCCGAACTGATCGGCACATTCTGGCTGGTTTTCGGCGGATGCGGATCGGCCGTGCTGGCAGCGGCCTACCCCGAACTGGGGATCGGCTTTGCGGGCGTGGCGCTGGCATTCGGCCTTACCGTGCTGACCATGGCCTATGCGCTGGGCGGCATTTCCGGCGGCCATTTCAACCCGGCGGTTTTACTGGGGCTGGCCGTGGCCAACCGCTTCGCCTGGAAAGACCTGATCCCCTACTGGATCGCCCAGGTGGTGGGCGCTGCGATTGCGGGCGCCGTGCTCTATGCCATCGCCAGCGGCAAGCCGGGCTTTGAAGCGGGCGGATTTGCCTCCAACGGCTTCGATAATCTCTCACCCGGCGAATATTCCATGCAGGCCGCGCTGCTGGTGGAAGTGGTGCTGACCGCAGGTTTCCTGATCGTGATCCTGGGCGCGACGTCCAAGGCGGCACCGGCCGGGTTCGGCGGACTGGCCATCGGGCTGGCGCTGACGCTGATCCACCTCGTTTCCATTCCGGTGACCAATACTTCGGTCAATCCGGCCCGCTCCACCGGGGTGGCGCTGTTTGCCGAAACGGCGGCACTCGGCCAGCTCTGGCTATTCTGGGTGGCCCCGCTGATCGGCGGCGCGCTGGGTGCGCTTATCTGGCGCTATCTGCTCGCGTCGGAAGCAACCGAAGGCTGAAACGGAACCGCCCGGCAATCCATGCCGGGCGGGCCCTTTTTCCAAAGAATTACGAAGCGCCTCAGCCCATGCCGGGCAGGTTGAAGCCCGGCGGCAGGCCCATGCTGCCCTGGATCTTCTGCATTTCCGCATTGGCGGCCTGATCGGCCTTGCTGCGGGCATCGTTGAAGGCCGCGGTGATAAGGTCTTCCAGCATCTGCTTGTCTTCCGGAACGATCAGGCTGTCGTCGATCGACACGCCCAGAATGCGGCCCTTGGCACTGCAACGGATTTTCACCAGCCCGCCGCCAGACACGCCTTCCACCTCGATATTATCGAGCGTGACCTGCGCATCGTTCATCTGCTTCTGGATCGTCTCGGCCGCCTGCTGCGCGGCCTTGAGCATTTCTTCCATAGATTTCATGATAATACCCTTGGATATTCAATCAGATTGTTAATTCAGCGGCGGCCCCATTGGCGCTGCCCACCCGAAGGCTGAGCCTCTTCCTCCACCAGTTCGGCGGCGGGGAAGGCCTCGAAGGCGGCCTTGACCAGCGGTGCCTCGCGGATGCGGCGGATTTCATTGGACTTCGCGTTCTCCACCGTCTCGACAAGGGTGGATTCCCCGCCCTGCTCCACGCGTTCCACTTCCCAGCGCTCCCCGGTGATCTTCAGGAACGCGTCGCGCAATTCGGCGGACAGATCTTCCTTGAAAGGCGGCGCCAGCGAATAGACCAGCTTGCCGGGCGCGATATCGGCCACGCGCACCTGCAGCTTCATCTTGTTGGCCAAGGTCATATGGCCCGGCAGGCCGGAATGCTCCACCCGGTCGACCAGATCGGCCCAATTGACGGCCGGAACCACTACCCGTGCCTGCGGGGCGCCCTCGCCCCCGGAAGTGCCGGATGAGGCAGGCGCACCGGCAAAGGCGCCGCTGGCCGCCATATCTTCCAGCTTCTTCGCCAGAGTGCCCGGATCGGGCATGTCGGCGGCATGCATCACGCGCAGCAGCGCCATCTGCGCTGCCACCAGCGGATCGGGCGCCTGGCGCACTTCGTCATGGCCCTTCAGCAGCAATTGCCACAGGCGATGAAGCTGGCCGGCACTGAGCTTTTCCGCCCATTCCTCGATCAGCGCACGCTCTTCCGCCGTCGCCGCCTCGCCGCCGCTGCGGCCCACCTGCGCCACCGTGATCCGGTGGCAGATGTCCATCAGCGAACGCATCAGGGCCAGCGGCTCGACACCGAGCGAATATTGATTGTCCACCAGAGCCAGCAGGCCTTGCGGATCGCCATTGAGCAGTGCGGCAAACAGCGTGCGCAGGGCGCTGCGGTCTGCCAGGCCCAGCATGTCGCGCACACGCTCGCCCGTGACCTTGCCGCCCGTATCGAGATCGGCATGGGCAATCGCCTGATCGAGGATCGACAGCCCGTCTCGCACCGAGCCTTCGGCAGCGCCGGCAACCATGGCCAGCGCATCGTCTTCCGCCTCGACGCCTTCCTTCACGCAGATGCCCGCGAAGTGATCCTTCAGCAGAGGCGTGGGAATGCGCCGCAGGTCGAAACGCTGGCAGCGGGAGAGCACCGTGACCGGCAGCTTGTCCACTTCGGTGGTGGCGAAGAGGAACTTCACATGTGCAGGCGGTTCCTCAAGAGTTTTCAGCAACGCATTGAAAGCATTGCGGGAAAGCATGTGAACTTCGTCGATAATGTAGATCTTGTAGCGCGCCGATACGGCGGCATAGCGCACGGCCTCGATGATCTCGCGCACATCGTCCACGCCCGTATGGCTGGCGGCGTCCATCTCGATCACGTCGATATGGCGGCCTTCGGCAATCGCCGTGCAGGGTTCGCACTGGCCGCATGGCGAGATGGTCGGCCCGCCCTGCCCGTCCGGCCCGACGCAGTTGAGTGCCTTGGCGATCAGGCGCGCGGTGGAGGTCTTGCCCACCCCGCGCACGCCGGTCATCAAAAAGGCATGGGCCAGCCGGTCCCGCGCGATGGCATTGGCCAGCGTCTTCACCATCGCATCCTGCCCGATCAGCTCGGCAAAGGTCTGCGGGCGATATTTGCGGGCCAGCACGCGATAGGGCTGCGCGGCGACGGATTTGGGTGCGGCGGGAGCGGGAGCCGCTGCGGCAGCCACCGGCGCAGGCTTCTCCGGCCCGGAATCGACCGGCCCGCCAAACAGCGCGGATTGGCCCGCGGCCTCAAGCTCCGCAGCGGAGGGCTGCGTCTCTTCCTCGCCGTCGATGTGGGGTGAATCGACCATGGGCCCTAGGTAGGGGGTCGGCGCCGAATTGTCAGTGAAAAAGGAGCCGGGCGCTTTGGCTGGAAGGCCGCTCCGGCCCGCGCCCCCACCCGGCCACCCAATCAGAGGTATGCTTTGGGAGGCCGGGTGGGGGCGCGGGTTGGTGCCGCATCTTGCAAAGGAGCCGGCCGACCCGCCGCTGACCGTTGTGGCTGCTTCCTTCCGGACCTGACCAGGTTGGCGGACGCAAACGTCCGACCGACTCCCGGGCGGGCATATGGCGGGGGATTCGCGAAATTGCAACCTGCTAGCCCCCTCCTCTTCAGAGGAGGGGGTTGGGCACGCACCCTGCGGCGACCAGAACCGGCTCAATGCAGCCATGCCGGACGCCCTGCCCAACATCTAACGTCATTGCGAGCGGCGCAGCCGCGCGGCAATCCAGGGCGAAACACGCCGGGCTGTGGATTGCTTCGGGCCTATGGCCCTCGCAATGACGAAGCGATGACGAACTGGTCAGAGGCTTCGCGCTTCAGGCACGCAGAAGTCTCGCTGTCCCTCCTCTGAAGAGGAGGGACAATCACTTACCGGAAATTATCCGCGTAAGCCTGAATCTTGAGGGCGCGCGGCGGGGTCGCATGGACGCGGGCAGGAATGCCGTGTTTGGCGGCATAGGCCTGCGCCTCTTCCTTGGTGGGGAACTTCAGCTGCACCTGCTGCTGCGTGTCGCCGCTGCCAGCCCAGCCCATCAGCGGATCGGGCTTCTTCGCCTCCGCCGGATCGAATTCGAGAATCCACTGGCCAAGCAGGGCCTTGCCGGACTGCATGGCATTCTTCGGGCGTTGGTAGATGCGTGCGCTCATGGAAAAGAGCCTTTCGTCAAAAGCGCGAGTCGAATCAAGTGCGCGTTGACGCGTTGAACGCGTTCTTCGTTTTCAGGCTCGGCGCCTCGGTCCATGGTTCCTCGGGCCAGCGGTGCTTGGGATAGCGGCCCTTCATGTCCTTCACCACGTCGCGCCAGCTGCCGCGCCAGAAGGCCGGCAGGTCGCGCGTGGCCTGAACCGGGCGCCCGCCGGGGCTGGTAAGCTGGAGCAGCAGCGGCTGTGGCGGCTGCCCGATCATCGGGTGCCGGTCCAGCCCGAACAGGGCCTGCACCCGCACTTCCACGCTTGGGCCGCCATCCGCGTCATAATCGATGGCATGATGCGTGCCCGCCGGGCTGGTCCATTCGCGCGGAGCCAGCCGGTCGAGCTTCTGGCGCGAATCCCAGTCCAGCCGGTTCAGCAGCGCCTCGGTCAGCGGACCTTTCGGCAGATCGAGATCGCGGCGTTTTTCGAGCAGCGGAGCGAGCCAGTCTTCTGCTTCCTCAGCCAGAGATTCCAGCGAAAGCGCCTCCAGCCCGGCATGGCGCGCGCGGGCCATCAGGGTTTTCGGCAGGATATCCGCCAGCTTTTCCCTAGCCTTATCCACAAGCAGCGCCGTGACTGCCACCGGGTCCGGCTTGGGATCGGGGCCGCTGGCGAGCGTGATCGCACCCAGCCGCCGTTCCAGCCGCGCCTCCACCCGGCCTTCCGCCGCGTTCCAGTTGAGGACGGAGCGCCGCTCGATCAGACGGGCAAGGTCGCGTTCCACTTCCTCGGCAGTGAGCGGCCATGCGGCGGTGATCCGCGCGGCCTGTGCCCTGCCCTGTGCGTCGCCAATGGCCAGCCATTCGGCGCGCGCCAGCGGCGAGGTGGGGTCGAGCGTGTAACCCCGTCCGCCCGCGCTGATCCAGCTTTCGCCAGAAGCATCGCGGCGGCGGGCGAGATTGTCCGGCAAGGCGCGGGCGAGGAGGGCGCCCAAGTCCACCGCATCCGCTCGTCCTGAGCCTGTCGAAGGACGCGCGCTGTGGGTGCCCCCAAGATCAAGCGCTTTCCCGTGGCCTTCGACAGGCTCAGGCTGAGCGGGTGTGGTTTTGGCAAGGCCAGTCGCCCGCTTCGCCCAGCCATCGGCCAGCTTGCGCGATGCCTCCGCGCGCGAGGATCGATCGCCGTCCCAGCGGGAAAGCCTTTGCGACAAATCCTCGCTGCGCCCACCCAGCCCGCGTTCCTGCAGCAGCAGCGCCAGCCGTGCCGCGCCGCGTGCATCGCCAGCCTCGGCACCGAACAGCACCATGGCGGCAAGCGGCGGCTCCATCGGCAATTGGGCCAGCTTGCGGCCGAAATCCGTGATCCGCCCTTCCCCATCGAGCGCGCCCAGCGCCGCAAGCCGCCCGCGCGCGGCAGAAAGTGCAGCGGCGGGCGGCGGATCGATCCACGCCATCGCCGCCGGATCGCCCGCCCCCCATTGGGCCAGCGCCAGCATCAGCGGCGCAAGGTCTGCCGTCAGCATTTCCGGCGGATCGAAGGCAGGCCGACCGGCATGGGCGCCTTCTTCCCAGAGGCGATAGGCGACGCCCGGCCCCTGACGCGCCGCGCGGCCTGCGCGCTGGGCGGCGGATGCCTGGCTGGCCCGCGTGGTGACGAGATGCGTCACCCCTGCCGCCAGATCGAACTCCGCCCGCCGGGCCAATCCGCTATCCACCACTACCGACACGCCATCCAGCGTGAGCGAGGTTTCCGCGATGGAGGTGGCCAGCACGATACGGCGGCGCCCTTCGGCATCGCGCTTGATCGCGATACGCTGACCCTGCGGGTCCACTTGCCCGTGCAGCGGCAGGATCGGGACATTGGGCAGCTTCTCGGCCAACCGTTCCCTTGTGCGCTCGATCTCGCCCACACCGGGCAGGAAGGCGAGGATATCGCCCTGCTCCTGCCGCCATGCGGTGAGGATGGCGGATGTCATCGCATCCTCGACACGCAATTCCGGGCGACTGCCCAGCCATTCGATCCGCAGCGGATGGGCCTTGCCCTCGCTCTCCACCACACGTGCATCGCCCAGCAAGCCCGCAAAGCGCGTGCCGTCAATCGTGGCGGACATGACGATCAGGCGCAGATCGTCGCGCAGCACTTGCTGGCTTTCCACCGCGAGGGCAAGGCCAAGGTCGCTGTCCAGATGTCGCTCATGCGCTTCGTCGAACAGCACGGCAGAAATGCCCGAAAGCTCGGGATCGTCGAGTATCTGCGCGACGAAGATCGCCTCCGTCATCACGACGATCCGCGTCTTGCCGGACATCCTGCTGTCCAGACGCGTCAGATAACCCACGGTTTCGCCGGGCTTCTCCCCCAGCAGTTCCGCCATGCGTTCGGCAGCAGCACGCGCGGCCACGCGGCGGGGGGAAAGCAGGATCACCTTGCCACTGCACCATCCCTCACCCAGCAGCGCGGGAGCGACGGAAGTGGTCTTGCCCGCGCCCGGCGGGGCGATCAGCACGGCGGAACTGCGCGCCCGCAGGGCGCCGAGAAGTTCCGGCAGGACGACATGGATGGGCAGTTGCTCAGCCATCTCCATTCCGTCCGTGCTGAGCCTGTCGAAGCACAGTTCTTCCTTTCGGCGCCGTGCTTAGAAAGAAAAACGGCCCTTCGACAAGCTCAGGGCAGACGGGTCAGTAAATGACCCGCCAACTGCGTTAAATTTTAATACCCCCGCGAAACCGCGAACTGGGCTGCTTCCACCATCGCTTCGCGCGCCTTGGTGGCGGGGAAGATGGACAGGGCATCGATAGCGCGCTGAGCGAAATGGCGGGCGCGTTCGCGTGTGGCGTTCACGGCGTCATGGCTCTGGATCAGCTCCACCGCATGGGCGAGGTCCGCATCGGACGTGCGGTGCCCGGCAATGGCGGCGCGCCAGAAGCTGCGTTCTTCCTCATTGCCGCGCGCATAGGCCAGGATCACCGGCAGGGTCATCTTGCCTTCGCGGAAATCGTCGCCCCGGTCCTTGCCCATTTCGGACGCGTCGGAGGAATAATCCAGTGCATCGTCCACCAGCTGGAAGGCAATGCCCAGATTGCGGCCATAATCGTCCAGCGCCTGTTCTTCCGCTTCGCTGCGTTCCGCCACCACGGCGGCAATGCGGCTGGCGGCGGCAAAGAGCGCTGCCGTCTTGGAGCTGATGATCGAGAGATAGCGTTCCTCGCTCGTCTCGATCTGGCGCTGGGCGGTCAGCTGGTCCACTTCGCCCTCGGAAATGACCGAAGAGGCGTTGGACAGGATTTTCAGAACCTTGAGGCTGCCGTCTTCCACCATCAGTTCGAAGGAACGGGTGAAGAGGAAATCGCCCACCAGCACCGTGGCCGGATTGCCGAAAATGATGTTCGCCGCAGCCTTGCCCCGGCGCATGTCTGACCCGTCAACCACATCGTCATGCAGCAAGGTGGCGGTGTGGATGAATTCCACAGCGGCGGCCAGCTTGTGATGGCGCGTGCCCTGATAGCCGATCAGTTCCGCCCCGGCGAGCGTGAGCATCGGACGCATCCGCTTGCCGCCGCCGGAAATGAGATGGCCGGCAAGCGCCGGAATCAGCGGGATTTCACTCTGCATCCGATCCAGGATCACTGCGTTGACGGCGTTCATTGCCGTGGCGGTGAGAGACAGGATCGGGGCCAGCGACGGCTCCTTGCGGGGAAGCGGAATAACCTCTGCGCTCATGCGAGGTGCCCATGGAAGCAGACAGGCCGCTTGGCAAGCGTGGAATGTGTGCTAGGGCCTGCCTGTTCCGCCTGTAATCCGTCCCAATCAGCGACAGCGATGACCAACCAGACCTCACCCGACCCCGTCCTCGCCGGCTTCCGCAAGAGCATCGACAATATCGATGCCGCGTTGATTCACATGCTGGCCGAACGCTTCCGCATCACCAAGGCGGTGGGCGAATACAAGGCGACGACCAATCTGCCCGCGAGCGATCCGGGCCGCGAGGAACGCCAAATCGCCCGCCTGCGCACGCTGGCGACGGAAGCCGATCTCGATCCAGAATTCAGCGAGAAGTTCATCCGCTTCGTGATCGACGAGGTGATCCGCCACCATATGCAGGCGAAGAACGGGAAGTAAGTTTCCCGCCCAACAGCACTACCCCGCTCAGGCTGAGCCTGTCGAAGGCCACGCACTGTGGGTTACCCCAGGATCAGCAACTTTCCCGTGTCCTTCGACAAGCTCAGGATGAACGGGCGTTGGTATTGGGGCCTATAGGGGCCACTTGAGCCCTAACCCACTCGCGGCAGGCGCAGTTCCACCAGCAGACCGCCCAGATCCTCGCTCTCACCCAGAGTGACGCTGCCGCCGTAGATTTCCGCGACATCGCGCACGATGGCCAGGCCAAGGCCGGTTCCGGGCTTGCCCGTATCCAGCCGCGCGCCGCGATCGAAGATGCGGATGCGCTCGCTCTCGGGAATGCCCATGCCGTCATCTTCCACCTGGATCAGGCAATCCGGCGATTTCGGATCGGCATCGATAGTCACGAACACACTGCCGCCGCCATATTTGGCCGCGTTCTCGATCAGATTGCCAAGAATTTCGTCCAGATCCTGCCGCTCTATGGCCACGCGCGCATTCCGATTGCCGGCAAGATCGAAACGGGTCGTGTCGTAAAGGCGGGTGACCGCGCGCAGCACTGCCTCCACGCTCTCGCCCACATTGGCGCGCGAAAGGCCCACCGCGCGGCGGCCCACAGCGCGAGCGCGGGCGAGGTGATGGTCCACCTGACGGCGCATCACGGCTGCCTCGCGGATCACAGTATCGGCCAGATCGGGTGCCTTGGCGGTGGCCGCGTTCATCACCACGGTCAGCGGGGTCTTGAGCGCATGGGCAAGGTTGCCCGCATGGGTGCGCGCCTCTTCCGCCTGCTTTTCCGAATGGGCCAGCAGCGCGTTGAGTTCCTCCACCAGCGGCTGCACTTCCAGCGGCAGCGGATCGGCCACGCGATTGGCGCCGGTAGTGCGCATGCGCTTGATCGCCAGCCGCACGCGGCGCAGGGGGCCAAGGCCATACCATGTCTGCAGGCCAGCCATCAGGAACAGGCCCATACCCAGCACCACGAAGCTCCAGAACAGGATCGAGCGGATGCGGGTGATCTGCGCGTCCAGATCGTCTCGGCTGGCGGCGACGACGAACCACCATTCGGTGTCGCTGCCGGGCAGCAGGATGGTGCGTTCCATCACGCGCAGCTTCTCGCCCGGGAACTGGTCGCTATCGTAAATATGCGGCGCGGCGAGGAACTGCGTGGAATCGACTTTCAGCGAGCGATCCCACAGCGAGCGCGAGGCGAAATCATCATGCCCCTTGCCGGTGATCTGCCAGTAAAGGCCGCTATTGGGTTCCAGAAAGCGCTGATCGCCCAGCGGGCGGTTGAAGAATACTTCCCCGTCCCCGCCGATCTCGGCCGAGCCGACCATGGCGGTGAGCATGTAATCGAGCTGTTCGTCGAAATTGCGCGTAACCAGCCCGGCCAGCGTGCGATCCAGCGCGATACCGCCCAGCAGCAGCAGGATGGTGATCCACCCCGCGGCAATGAACATCATGCGGCGGGCCAGGCTGCCCGTATGCGGCACGTCGCGCGAAACCGCTTCCGCAGCGACGGCACCCTCCTCCGAAGCGGCGCCCGCGGCAGGCGCCGTCATCATCGCGGGGGTGTCATTCGCGCGGAGCGTCTGCGGGATCGTCGAGGCTGTATCCGAGGCCACGGATGGTGGTAATCACATCTGCACCCAGCTTCTTGCGAATGCGGGTGACAAAGACCTCGATCGTGTTCGAATCGCGGTCAAAATCCTGATCGTAAATATGTTCGATCAGTTCGGTGCGGCTGACCACCTTGCCCTTGTGGTGCATCAGGTAGGACAGCAACTTGTATTCCTGCGCGGTGAGCTTCACCGGCTCTCCGGCCAGCGTCACGCGGCCGGAACGCGTATCCAGCCGGACGTCGCCCGCAGTCAGTTCGGAAGAGGCATTGCCCGAAGCGCGGCGGATAAGCGCGCGCAGGCGGGCAATCAGTTCTTCGGTCTGGAACGGCTTGGCGAGGTAATCATCCGCCCCTGCATCCAGCCCGGCCACCTTGTCCGACCAGCTGTCGCGCGCGGTCAACACCAGCACCGGAAAGCCGCGGCCTTCCTTGCGCCACATGCCCAGCACGGTCAGCCCGTCAATCTCCGGCAGGCCGAGGTCGAGGATCACGGCATCGTAATCCTCCGTACTGCCCATAAAGTGGCCATCCTCACCATCGGTGGAAAGGTCCACGGCATAGCCGTTCTGTTCCAGCGTGTTCTTGAGCTGCTGGCCGAGAGTGGGTTCGTCCTCGACGATCAGGATCCGCATCGCCTCATTCCCTGTCTGGTCCGCCCGGAGACCGGGCGGCGCAAGTGCTGAGCCTTGCTTTGGTTCCTTGTGCGGAATGCGTCAACCAAGAGACGGAACTACCTGCCTATTCGCTGCGGGAAAGCACGCGGCCGGAGCGCGCATCCACGTCTACGAATACGACCTTGCCGTTCCTGATGAATTTCAACCGGTAAGCCTTCGCCACCGAATCATAGGCCGGGCCGAGATATTGCATATCGCCCATCTGCGGCACGATCCGGCGTTCGATCTCTTTCAGCGGCAACACATTGCCGGCGCGCATTTCCTTGCGGGCGGCGCCCTGCTCGTCGCGGTTCTGCGTCTGGGCAAAAGCCACGGGCGCAACCGCGCTCGACGCGGTCAGCGCGCCAAGTGCAAGCGGGGCCAGAACGGGAGCAATCAGCCTGAACATCGTGGAGCTGTACCTAGAAAGGGGGCTTTGAACGAGGTGTGAATGAGGCGAAACTGTGGCGTTCAGATAAGGTTCCGGGCGAATGGCATCCCCGGCGTGTGGAGTGCCCACGGCAATGCAGCCCGCCACGCCTTACCGCAAGCCCCCGGCTGCGATCCCTGCCGTACCGTGCCAAACCTGCCACGCTGCCCCATCCTGCCGCCTGCCATGCTGGACGCGGCGGCAGTGCCCCGCTAGGGGCGCGCCATGGCAGAACCACCGATCTTGAGCTGGGAAGGACTGGGCCTGATCCAGGGCAGCGGCTGGCTTTTCGGAAACCCCGAAACCGGCGGCATCGACCTGCATATCGGCCCGCGCGACCGGATTGCCCTGATCGGGCGCAATGGCGCGGGCAAGACCACCCTGCTCAAGCTGATCGACAACCTTATCGACGCAGACCGGGGCAAGCGCACCGTTAGGCCCGGCACCCGTGTGGTGATGCTGGAGCAGGAACCTGACTTCACGTCTCACGAGACGCTGATGGACTATGCCCTGTCCGGCCCGAATGCCCCGCAGCGGCACGAAGTGGAAGCGATTGCCGACCAGATCGGCATCGACCTTTCGCGCACGGCGCAGAGCGCCAGCGGCGGCGAGAAGCGCCGTGCCGCCCTGTGCCGCGCGCTGGCCAGCGAACCCGACCTGCTGCTGCTGGACGAGCCGACCAACCATCTGGACCTTGCCGCGATCGACTGGCTGGAAGACTGGCTGAACCGCTATCGCGGCGCCTTCGTGGTCATCAGCCATGACCGTACCTTCCTCACCCGCCTTACCCGCGCGACCATGTGGCTCGACCGGGGCAGCCTGCGCCGCAAGGACGTGGGCTTCGGCGGGTATGAGGCATGGGAAGAACAGGTCTATGCCGAGGAAGCGCGCGCGGCCGAAAAGCTGGATGCGAAGCTGAAGCTGGAAGCGCACTGGCTGGAACGCGGCGTGACTGCGCGCCGCAAGCGCAATCAGGGCCGTCTGGAAAAGCTATGGGAAATGCGCGCCCAGCGCGCTGCCATGCTGACGCCGGGCGGCACGGCCAAGCTGGCGCTGAAGGCAGACGATACCAAGACCAAATCCGTGATCGTGGCGGAACACGTCACGAAAAGGTTCGGCGATCGCACGATCATCCGCGATTTCAACCTGCGCATCCAGCGTGGCGACCGGATCGGCCTTGTCGGTTCCAACGGCGCGGGCAAGACTACATTGCTCAAGCTGCTGACCGGCGAGATGCAGCCCGATGAAGGCAAGATCACGCTCGCCAAGACGCTCAGCGGCGTGATGATCGACCAGCAGCGCAGCCTGCTCAGCCCCGACAAGACCGTGCGCCAGATCATCGCCGAAGGTGGCGACTGGGTGGATGTGCGCGGCGTGCGCAAGCATGTGCAGGGCTATCTCAAGGAATTCCTGTTCGACCCCGCCATTGTCGACATGAAAGTGGGCGTGCTGTCCGGCGGCGAACGGTCGCGCCTGCTGCTGGCTCGCGAATTCGCGCGCGAATCCAACCTGCTGGTGCTGGACGAGCCGACCAACGATCTCGATCTGGAAACGCTGGACCTGCTGCAGGAAGTGATCGCCGATTATGACGGCACGGTGCTGATCGTCAGCCACGATCGCGACTTTCTGGACCGCACCGTAACTGTCACTCTCGGGCTGGATGGCAGCGGCGCGGTGGACATCGTGGCGGGCGGCTATGCCGACTGGGAAGCCAAGCGCAAACAGCGCAGCGCACCCGCCAAGGCAAAGCCCAAGGCGGACGGGGCTGCTTCCGCACCGCCCCCGCCCCCACCGCCGAAGCGCACCAAGCTGTCCTACAAGGACCAGCGCGATTACGAGTTGCTTCCCAAGCGGATCGAGGAACTGGAAGCCGCCATTGCCCGCGATGAAGAGGCGATGCACGATCCCAGCCTCTACACGCGCGATCCGGCGCGTTTTGCCAAGCTGTCCGACGCAATCGCCAAGGCGCGCGACGAGAAGGATGCGGCCGAGATGCGCTGGCTGGAACTGGCCGAACAGGTCGAAGGGTGAGCGATCTCCACCGGGAGATCGCCGACTGCACCCTCTGCACCCCGCACCTGCCGCTCGGCCCCCGGCCGGTCGTGCAGTTTTCGGCCACGTCGCGCCTGCTGATCGTCGGGCAGGCGCCGGGCACCAAGGTCCACGCCAGCGGCGTTCCGTGGGACGATGCCAGCGGCGCGCGATTGTGCGAATGGACCGGGCTGACCAACGCCCAATTGCACGATCCCGCAAGGGTTGCGATCATGCCGATGGGCTTCTGCTATCCCGGCAAGGGCAAAAGCGGCGACCTGCCCCCTCGCCCCGAATGCGCGCCCTTGTGGCATGAGCGCCTGCTGGCAGAGCTGGACGACGTCCGCCTGACCTTGCTGGTCGGAATACATGCGCAGGCCCGCTACCTGCCCCAGGCGCGCAGGCTGACCATGGCGGAGCGGGTGCAGTGCTTCGCCGAATTCGGCCCGCGCTACTTCCCCCTGCCGCATCCGTCATGGCGCAGCACGATCTTCATGCGCCAAAATCCGTGGTTCGAAGCCGAGGTACTGCCGCAATTGCGCGCAGCGGTCGGGAAGGCTCTGGGCGACTAGTTCTCGATCCAGGGCACTTCGCCCGGCGCCCAGCGCTGGGTGCCGTTCACGGCCATTTCCAGCCGGTTGCGCCCCTTGGCCTTGGCCAGAACCACGGCGGCGTCTGCCCGCTTCATCGTCTCGTCCAGCGTATCCTTGATCCGCGCAACCCCCGCACTCACCGTGGCCCGTGGGCCGCCCAGCCCTTCCGGGCCGCTGATGTCGGACAGGGTCAGCACCACGCGCTGACACAGGGCCTCTGCCTGTTCCGGGCTGGCGCCGGACAGCAGAACGGCGAAGCGTTCCCCGCCGATGCGCGAGATGATGTCGTTCTTGCGCATCAGGCTGCGCAGCAGGCGGGCCACGGTGGTCAGCACCTTGTCCCCCACATCATGGCCGTAATCGCGATTGATGGAGCGGAAATCGTCAATGTCGAAGATCGCCAGACACCCGTCGATCGGCGCTTCCAGATGATATTGCAGCATCGAATTGAAGGCGCGGCGATTGGTCAGCTTGGTCAGTGGATCGGTCAGGATCGCGGCGAAAAGCTGCTGTTCCAGCGCCTTGCGTTCCTCGATACTGCGCAGGGTGATGATCGCCCCTGCCACCTGCCGGCCATCATCGCGCCAGCCCCTGATCTTGGTATCGAACCAGCGTTCCCCGCCGGCATCGGTAAAACCGAGGAATTCATTCCACGCCGAAGCCGGCGAGCCGTCGGAAATCACGGCATGCAATTCCGACTGGAACGAAGCGATATAGGAAGGGTGGATCAGGTCCAGCACATTGCGGCCCAGCAATTCCACCGGATGCATCTCGGTCATCTTCTCGACGCTGGGCGAGGCATAGAGGATGCCTCCTTCCCGGTCCGTCTTGATGATGATATCGCTCATATTCTCGGCCAGCAGGCGGTACATGCCCTGGCTCTCATGGATGGCGAAGTCCTTCGCCTCCAGCGACATCTCCACCGAAGCGGAAGCCCTGCCCTGTTCCTGCAGCGCCTTCGACAGTCGTCGGTTCTGGGTGATATGGCCTGCCAGCGGCTGAAGGCAGATCACTGCCACCGCGAAATAGAACTGCAGGAACTGGGTGTCGCCCGAAAGGGCCATCGGCAGGATGGGCTGCACCAGCGTTCCGGCCTCTTCCGTGCCCCATGCGGCCACTGCCAGCACGAAGATCCCCATCGACGCCGCCGTCATGCCGAAACGGCAAGTGGCGATCATCGCCACCAGCACCGGCACCAGATAGGCCCCGCTCCATGGCTGCCACATGGCGCCGCACATGGTGACGGCGATCAGCGTGAGGAAGGCACCCATTTCCAGCAGCCGCGCGGGCGTCTGGCGCTCCAGCCAGCGGCCAAGGCTGCCGCCCACCACCAAGCTGAACATGGGGAAGAAGGCCATGATCCCCAGCGAATGGGCGAAGACATATTTCCCGAAGTGATCGAGCCACGGCCATCCGGCGACGCCATACATCGCCGTTGCCAGCAGCAGCCCGCCGACGACAGGCGCCACCAGCCCGATGGACGCCGCATCTGCCAGCCATTCGCTCAGCAATTCACTGCCCTGCCGCTTGCGCCGGGTGAGCAGCCGGGCCGCCACCCATGCTTCCACCACATGGGCCGCCACACAGGCAGCCGCGAAATAGGGGCCTTCTCCCGCCAGCAAGGCCGCCGCACCGCTGCCGACCCCCGCTAGTGCGAGGAATCTGGCCCATTGCTGGCGCGGCGCATGGAGCAGAATGGCGATCAGCAAACCCGCTGCCGGCCACAACAGCATGGGCCCTGTCGCGCTGCCTTGGGGCGGCAGGGCAATCAGTGCCAGGCCGCAATAAGCGACGAGAAAGAACAGCGCCGTGAAGCTTTTGCGGAACACGGGCAGGATCGTGAAGTTACGCGGTTACCGGGTTCTGAAATTTGATCCTCTATGCCCGGTTAACGCTAAGGCTTCTGTGGATATCCCGCCGATTGCCCCGTCCGCCTGTCCAATCACGGGACACGATAGAAATCCGCCACCCTTTCCAGCGCCAGTCGCAGCACCAGCTTGCCGCTGCGGGATGGCCATTCGAGTGCTTTTTCCGCGTCCGGCAGGCTTTCACATGCACACACGACTCGCCACAGTATGTCGGACAGGCCGCTGCCCGCCATGGCGAGCGCGCCATCGAAACGCTGCCGCGCCGCGATCTGCCGCTCGCTCGGGGCAAGGCCGCCGCCCGAAGCACCGCCCCCGCGCAGGGGTTCCCACCTCATGGTTACGCGTGGGCCGATTGCAGCGCGTTCATAGTCTGCACGCAGGCATTCACCTGCAACAAACAACCGGTCTGTCAGATGGCCACGCGCATGGAGCCAGCTGAGCGGGCTTTCAGCCTGATTCACGGTCACACGGCGACGGCGCGGAGCGGCTGCGCGCTCGCGACGAGGGCCTTCGCTGGTCAGTTCACGCTCGGCGAGCTGGGGTTTCATGGCGTCATCCTCTCTTGCGGCTGGCTGGGAGTGAAAGGCCTTGCCAAGGTTGGGTTCTTGTAGGAAAGAGAAAAACACCGATTTGGTTATCTGAGGGGAGTTGTCGGCCATGATCAATCGCATTCGGGACATCCGAAAGGAAAAGGGCATGACCCTGGCCGATGTTGCCGCCGCCTGCGTGCCGGCAACCACAGCGCAGACCATCGGCCGGCTCGAAACCGGCATGCGCAACCTCTCGCTCACCTGGATGAACCGCATCGCCGCCGCGCTGGATGTGGAACCGGAAATGCTGGTGCGCAGCGAAGCCGCCGCCCAGCCGCAGGTCATCGCCCGCCTGACCGAGGCAGGGGCCGAACCGCTGGGTTCCCCGCGCGACGCCATCCTGCCGACAGAGCTGGAAAGCAGCGCCCCCCTGGTCTGCCTCTCGGTGGAAAGCGGCGCGGGCGAATATCGCCCCGGCGATCAGATCTGGCTGCGCCAGCTTCCGCCGGAAGAAGCCCCGCGCATGATCAATCGCGATGTGCTGGTGCCCCGCAAGGGCGGCCGCTTCGCCTTCGGGCGCCTGATAGACCGGCAGGGCAACATGGTAGGCATCCTGCCGCCCGGCTCCGGCCAGCGGCAGATCGTGGTGGAAAATCCCGAATGGCTGGCAATGGCGGAAATGCTGGTCCGCAAGCTGTGACACGCCCGGTGCGGCGAGTCCTTTCGATCGCCACGCTTTATCCCAATTCAGCCAAGCCCCGCTTCGGCACTTTCGTCGCCCGCCAGATGGAAGCGCTGGCCGCGCGCGGCGACTGGGACGTGACCCTTATCAATCCCATCGGCATCCCGCCGATCGCATTCGGCCGCTACCGCACCCTTACGCGGGTGCTGACCAGCGGCGTGGAAGGCGGCGTGGATGTTCGCCGGATACGCTTTGCCTTGCTGCCGAAGATCGGCGCCTGGCTGAACCCGGCGGCCATCGCCCGCGCCGTTCTGCCGCTGGCGCGCGATCTGCATGCGCAGCGCCCCTTCGACATCGTGGATGCCCAATTCTTCTATCCCGACGGCCCCGCCGCCGCGCGGATTGCCAAATCGCTGGGCCTGCCCCTGTCGATCAAGGCACGCGGCGCGGATATTCACTATTGGGGCATGAAAGACCGGGCGCATCTCGCGATGCTGGAAGCCAGCGAACAGGCGGCCGGGCTTCTGGCGGTCTCCGAAGCTCTGGCAACCGATATGGAAGCGCTGGGGATGGAGCGTGCGAAGATCACCATCCACAGAACCGGGCTGGACCATGCGCGGTTTCATCCACTGGGCCGGGAGGCTGCGCGTCAGGCCCTGTCAGCCGCCTATGGCCTGCGCATCGCGCCGGGGCAGAGGCTGCTGGCCAGTGTCGGCGCGCTGATCCCGCGCAAGGGGCAGGCCTATGTGATCGAGGCACTGAAGGCGCTGGACGACACGTTGCTGGTGCTGGTCGGCAAGGGGCCGGACGAGGAAAGCCTGCGGCAGCTCGCCGCGAAGCTGGGCCTGGCAGCCCGGGTGCATTTCCTCGGCAGTGTCGACCATGACCGTCTGCCGGTCATCCTGTCGGCCGCCGATGCGATGGTGCTTCCGTCCGCCAGCGAAGGCCTCGCCAATGCATGGGTGGAAGCACTGGCCTGCGGTGCGCCGCTGGTGATCTGCGATGCAGGCGGCGCGCGCGAACTTGTCCGCGATGCGTCGGCCGGAGTGATCGTGGAGCGCAATGGCGCAGCCGTTGCTCAGGGCATTCGCGCCCTTCTGGCCAATCCGCCCGCACAGCAGGCCGTGATCGCCAATGCCGCCGCCTTCAGCTGGGAAGCCAATGCGGCCGCCCTGGCGGATTATTACGAAGGCTTACTGGCCCGCTGACACGCCCGCGCCGGGATTACCCCGATGCGCGGGCGGTCAGTCGACGGATCAGGCCTCGCCGCGCGCCAGAGCGTCGGCCTTGTCGCCCACGTTTTCTTCCGGAACGAAGCTGTGCGAATCGACGCCCAGCCAGATCAGGATCGGCGCGGCCATATAGACCGAGCTGTATGTCCCCACGAAGATGCCCAGCGTGATCGCGGCGGTGAAGCCGAACAGGCTCGCCGGGCCCATCAGCAGCAGCGCTACCAGCACGATCAGGATGGTGAGCGAGGTCATCACCGTGCGCGCCAGCGTTTCGTTGACCGAGAGATCGAGAATCTCCGGCAGCTGCATCTTGCGGTATTTCTTCATGTTCTCGCGGATACGGTCATAGACCACAATCGTATCGTTCAGCGAATAGCCGATGATGGTCAGGATCGCGGCCACGATCTTCAGGTCGAACTCGATCTGGAAGAGCGCGAACATCCCCAACGTGAGCGACACGTCATGGACCAGCGCGAACAGCGCGCCCACGCCGAACTGCCATTCGAAACGCACCCAGATATAGATCGAAATCGCCAGCATGGCGAAGCCGAGCGCATACATGGCCGTGCTGAACAGCTCGCCAGAAACCTTGCCCGAAACCGAGGTAAGGTCGTCGATCCGAGCATCCTTGAACTCGGCCTCGATCGATTTCACGATCTTGGTGGTCATCGCATCGGACGCGGCCGGATTCTTGGCCACTTCTTCGGGCAATGGGAAGCGGATCGAAACTTCGTTCTGTGCGCCCGCGATCTGGATCACCGGCTCGCCATAACCGAGGCCTGCCACCTGCTCGCGCAGTTCGGCGACCGGCGCCTCCTTGCTCTGCGTGAAGGTGACGAGAATCTGCTGGCCGCCGACAAAATCGACGCCGAGATTGAGGCCCCGGATCAGCACGAGCGCGATACTTGCCACGATCAGCAGGGTGCTGAACGAGTAGAACGGCACGCGCCACTTGAGGAAGTGAATATTCGTATCGTCAGGGACGAGTTTGAGCAGTCGCATCTTTGTCCGCCCCTTGCTTAGATGTTGAGTTCCTGCGGCCGCGCCTTGCGCAGCCAGCCGGCGACCCACAGGCGGGTCATGGTCACGGCCGTGAACACGGATGTCACGATGCCGATCATCAGCACCACAGCGAAACCGCGCACCGGGCCGGAGCCGAAGGCGAAGAGCAGCACGGCGGCGATCACGTTGGTGATGTTCGCGTCGAAGATCGCGCGGCTCGCTTCCTTATAGCCGGTTTCGATGGCCGCGACGACACGGCGCCCGCGCTTTCTCTCTTCGCGTATGCGTTCGTTGATCAGCACGTTGGCGTCCACCGCCGCACCGATGGTCAGCACGAAACCGGCGATGCCCGGCAGGGTCAGCGTGGTCTTGAACGCCGCCATCACGCCCAGCAGCATCAGCACGTTCACCACCAGCGCGGCATTGGCGTAGAGGCCCAGCCGGCCATAGGTGAAGCCCATCAGCATGAGCACCGCGAGCGAGCCGATGCTCATGGCCAGTAGGCCCTTGCGGATCGAGTCAGCGCCCAGTTCGGGGCCGACGGTGCCCTGCTGGATCACGGTCAGGTCGACCGGCAGCGCACCCGAACGCAGCGAAATGGCGAGTTGGTTGGCGCTTTCCGCCGTGAAGCTGCCGGAAATCTGCGCCTTGCCGCCAAGGATCGGCTCGTTGATGTTCGGAGCGGAAAGCACCTGGCCGTCAAGGATGATGGCGAAGGGCTTGCCGACATTCTGCGCGGTCAGGTCGGCGAACTTCTTGCCGCCCGCCTGATCGAAGGTGATGTCCACCACCGCCTGATTGCTGCGCTGTTCGAAGCTCTGCTGGGCGTTGGTGAGCGAATCCCCGCGAATGCCGCCAAGGCGCTTCACGGCAATTGAAGTGCCCGCCAGCGGAGTGCCCGGCGCATAGGGAACGATTTCGCTACCCGGAGGGGCAATGCCCTGCACGATGTCAGATTGCAGCGCGGTGACGTCCACCAGCTTGAATTCCAGCTTGGCGGTCTGGCCCAGCAGCGACTTGAGCGCTTCGGGATCGCTGAGGCCGGGAACCTGCACGGAAATGCGGGTATCGCCTTCGCGGATAATGGTCGGCTCGCGCGTGCCCAGCGCGTCGATACGCTTGCGGACCACTTCGGTCGCCGTATCCATCGCGTTGGAAATCGCCTGTTCGAGGCCGTTCTTGGTGGGGGTCAGCACGAAACGGCTGCCATCCACCACTTCAAGGTTCCATTCCCGCACCGGGCCGCTGCCATTGACGAGCGGCAGCAGTTCTTCCCGCGCGCGGTCCACCTGAGTGGCATCGTCGAGCAGGAAGCTGATCCGGCCATTGCTGCTGGAAAGATCGCCGATGCGGATGGCCGGCGAAGCCTGACGCAGCACGCGGCGCACGTCTTCTTCCATGCTTTCCAGACGCTGGCGGGCGACCTGCGAAGTATTCGCCTCCAGCAGGATCTGGCTGCCACCGGCAAGGTCCAGCCCCAGATTGACCTGCGGCCCCGGAAGGGCCTCCGGCCATTTCACGCCGCTGAGCGAAGCGATGGTCGGCAACGCAGCGGCAACCGCCGTCAGCGTCAGGAACCAGAGCCAGACCTTTTTCCAACCGGGAAAATCGAGCATCGCGCTTGTCCGATCAGTCGTTGGCGGGGGTGCCGCCGGGCGTCAGCACATCGGTGATGGTCTGCTTGACCGCCTTCACCTTCACGCCCTGGGCGAGTTCGACTTCGACATAGACATCGTCGACCTTGACGATCTTGCCGACAAGGCCGCCGCCGGTAACCACCTGGTCCCCGCGCTTCACGCCCTGCACTTTCTGCTGGTGTTCCTTCTGTCGCTTCATCTGCGGGCGAAGGATCAGGAACCAGAAGATCACGATCATGCCGACGATGGGCAGGAAGCCCATCAACTGCTGCGTGCCGCTGGCTCCGGCGCTGGCGGAAAGGTAATCAAGCATCAGGCACGCCCCTCATCATCGGCGGAAATTTTCGCGTTCAGTTGGTGCCGGAATGTTGGATTTCAAGGCTCCGGCAAACAGGTTGCGCGCCTAGCAGCAAAGCCATGGGGGTGCAACGCGCCTGCCCCCTTTCGCCATTCCGCACAGCTTCGATCCAAAAGGCCGGAACGGCGCTTGCATGATCGCAGACACCTGCCTATAGGGCGCGCCTCCACTGTCGGGACGTAGCGCAGCCTGGTAGCGCATCACACTGGGGGTGTGGGGGTCGGAGGTTCGAATCCTCTCGTCCCGACCAGTGGACTTAACTCACCCCAAAATCGTCAGACGCGGCCCCGGCTTTAAGCCGGGCGTCAGGTCGCACGGGCAACGCGGTTCTCGATCGCTCCGATGCCGTCGATCTCGCAGCGCACTACGTCACCTTCCTGCAGGAATTGCCTGGGGTCCATGCCCATCCCGACGCCTTCCGGCGTGCCCGTGGCGATCAGGTCACCCGGCTCAAGCGTGAAGGCGGTGGAGAGATATTCGATCTGCTTCGCGATCGGGTGAATCATGTTGGCAGTGGTGCTTTCCTGCCGTTTTTCGCCATTCACGAAACAGCGCAGGGCCAGGGCCTGAGGGTCGGCAATCTCGTCCGCCGTGACGATCCACGGGCCGATGGGGCCATGTGTGTCGAAACTCTTGCCCATGGTGAAAGTGGGCGTGTGCTTCTGCCAGTCGCGCGCGGAAACGTCGTTCGCCACGACATAGCCGAAGATGTGGGACAGCGCCTCGTCCGCACTTACGCCTTTGGCCGGTGCGCCGATCACCACGCCAAGTTCCACTTCGTAATCGACCATTTCCGAAACGCCGGGGTCGATGGAATCGAAGGGGCCGGAAATGCAGCTGGTCTGCTTGTTGAACCAATATTGGTGGGCAGGCGTGGAATCGCGTCCCATTTCCGCGACATGCTTGGCGTAATTCATCCCGATGGCGATATATTTGCCCGGCCGCAGCGGGGCGAGCAGGCGCACGTCCTGCAGCCGGTGATGCGGGGCGATCACATCGGTCAGCTCGCGGATTTCCTGCAGCGCAGCCTCACCCCCGGCGATGATCGAGAGCATATCGGGGAACTGGCATCCGGCGGCGGCCAGGCTGATGACGCCTTCATCCTCCACCACGCCGATGTCGGTCTGTCCGGCAATCTCGAACCGTGCGAGCTTCATGCGAAATCCTCTCTTTCAGGGGCCTTCGCGCCTCCTAACCCGAGAGCGACCACAAGGCGACCGAGGAAGCACACAAGGCAGGCAGAAGGAGGCAGAACGGCAACAAAAGGGAACCGGAGGCGGGCCGCGCCGAGTCAACGCGCCACATCGGATTTTCCATTTTCCTACACGAACCATTTTGGTTACTTCATCCTGCGAATCGCAATTCACAGGAGCAGACCCATGGCAATCCTCGACGTGCTGATCGGCCCGATTTCCTCGATCATCGACAAGGTGATTCCCGACAAGGCCGCGCGGGAAAAGGCCCGGCTGGAATTGATGAAGCTGGAAGGCACGCAAGAAATGGAACTGATCCAGGCCCAGCTTTCCGCCATCGTGGCTGAAGCCAATTCGAAAGACCCATGGACCAGCCGCGCCCGGCCCAGTTTCCTCTATGTGATCTATGTCCTGCTGCTGTGGGCGATTCCCATGGGGCTGATCGCCGCTTTCCGCCCCGAAGTGGCGCGCGACATCGCCGGCGGCATGAACGCCTATCTCAACGGGCTGCCGGAGCCGCTCTATGCCCTCTTCGGCACCGGCTATCTCGGCTACACCGCCGCGCGCCAATGGGGAAAGGTCAAGGGAGTGGAGAGGTAATCAGCCCCTCCCACACTGCCTTCCCACCCACCCGCCCCCCTTCCCGCTATGTCGCGCCTCCAAGGAGAAGCACTCATGTCCGCCACCCCCACCGCCACCACCGTCTATGTCCTCAACGGCCCGAACCTGAACCTGCTCGGCATGCGCGAGCCGGAGATTTACGGCACCGAGACGCTGGACGATGTCGCGGGCATGCTGGAAGACCGGGCGCGGGAACTGGGGCTGGAGATTGACATGCGCCAGTCCAACCATGAAGGCCATCTGATCGACTGGATGCATGAGGCGCAGGCCGAAGGGGCCAAGGCCATCCTCATCAACCCCGGCGCCTATACCCACACCTCCATCGCGCTGCTGGATGCGGCAAAATCCATCAAGACGCCGGTGATCGAAGTGCATCTTTCCGATCCCGAGCAGCGCGAGGAATTTCGCCATATCTCTTATATCGGCATGGCAGCGGTGAAGACCGTAAAGGGCCTTGGTACAAAGAGTTATCTGGTCGCCCTGGAACACGCGGCAACGCTGTAAGGCACGCCGCGGGGCACCAACCCCAAGGGGAAATCCGGCCGTCACCCCTTGCCAGCCCGGCATTGTCTGCGCATAGCGGCCGCAAAACAGGATACCCACGAGGAACGAATGGGCGAAAGCAAGGGCGCATCGGGCCGTACCGGCCGGATGAATGTCGATACCGATATGGTTCGTGAGCTGGCTGAAATGCTGGCCGATACCGGTCTTACCGAAATCGAGGTGGAAGACGGCGATCGCAAGATCCGCGTCTCGCGCGGGGCTGTTGCCGCCGTCGCCGCCGCTCCGGTGGCTGTTGCCGCCGCTGCCCCGGCTGCCGCTCCGGCCGCCGCGGTTGCGGCACCTGCCGAAAGCGCACCGGCCGATCATGCCAATGCGGTGAAATCCCCCATGGTGGGCACGGCCTATCTTTCTTCCGAACCCGGTTCGCCGTCCTTCATCAAGGTGGGCGACACGGTGAAGGTGGGCGATACGCTGCTGATCGTGGAAGCAATGAAGGTGATGAACCCCATCACTGCCACTGCCGCCGGCACCGTAAAGGCTATCCTTGTCGAGAACGCGCAGCCGGTCGAATATGACCAGCCGCTGGTCGTGATCGCGTAAGGGCCGCGCCGCCATGCCGATTACCCGCCTGCTGATCGCCAATCGCGGCGAAATCGCCCTGCGCATTCATCGCGCGGCTCATGAAATGGGCATCGAAACCGTGGCGGTGCATTCCACCGCCGATGCGGATGCGATGCATGTGCGGCTGGCGGATCAGGCGATCTGCATCGGCCCGCCTTCCGCGACAGATTCCTATCTGAATATCGCGGCGATCATTTCGGCGGCGGAAATTTCGGGCGCGGATGCGATCCATCCGGGTTACGGCTTCCTGTCCGAGAACGCCAAGTTCGCGGAAATCGTGGAAGCTCACGGCATTACATGGATCGGGCCGAAGCCCGAACATATCCGCACCATGGGCGACAAGGTGGAAGCCAAGCGCACGGCCGGTGCGCTGGGCCTGCCGCTTGTTCCCGGTTCGGACGGGGCGATCAGCGATCCGGTTGTGGCTGCCAAGATCGCCGAGGAAATCGGCTATCCGGTAATCATCAAGGCCGCATCGGGCGGCGGCGGGCGCGGCATGAAAGTATGCCCCAGCCCCGACCAGCTCGAAACGCTGATGAAGCAGGCCGGCAGCGAGGCGAAGGCCGCCTTCGGTGACGACACCGTCTATCTCGAAAAATATCTCGGCAATCCGCGCCACATCGAATTCCAGGTATTCGGTGACGGCAACGGCAATGCCATCCATCTGGGCGAGCGTGACTGTTCGCTGCAGCGCCGCCACCAGAAGGTGATCGAGGAAGCCCCCTCGCCCGTCCTCTCTTCCGAGGATCGTGAGCGGATGGGCGGCATCGTGGCCAAGGCCATGGCCGAAATGGGCTATCGCGGCGCGGGCACGATCGAGTTCCTGTGGGAAGATGGCGAGTTCTACTTCATCGAGATGAACACCCGCCTGCAGGTGGAACATCCCGTTACCGAAGCGATCACCGGCGTCGATCTGGTGCGCGAACAGATCCGCATTGCCGATGGCAAGCCGCTGTCGGTCACGCAGGACGAGCTGGAATTCAAGGGCCACGCCATCGAATGCCGCATCAATGCGGAAGATCCGTGGACCTTCGCCCCCTCGCCGGGCAAGGTTAAGGCCTATCACGCAGCGGGCGGTATGCATGTGCGCGTGGATAGCGGGCTTTATGCAGGCTATTCGATCCCGCCTTATTACGATTCCATGATCGCCAAGCTGATCGTCTATGGCCGCACGCGCGAAGGCTGCATCATGCGCCTGAAGCGCGCGCTGGACGAAATGGTGATCGAAGGCGTGAAGACCACTATCCCTCTCCACGAAGCCCTGCTCGATCAGCCCGACATTCTGAATGGCGACTATTCGATCAAGTGGCTGGAAGAGTGGCTTGAGAAGCGTGACAGCTAAGGGTGCTATCCCTCGGAAAAATACGCCGAATTGAGAAATTAGGTCCATTTTCCAGCGATTGTTGTTAACCATTGGCGCTTAGCATGCTCCTGAAATAAGGGGGCTTCGCTAACGATGACCATGCGTGGCAATGCAAAGGATGGCCTTGCAGGCTGGCTGCTGGGCGCCCGCACACCGGTGTCGGCGCCCATCCATGCAGAACTGACGCGGGGCCTGTTCGGTTCGCTTCCGATCTTCCTGGGCGGCGTGCTGAACACGGCGCTTGTTGCCGGTCTGGCGGCATGGCGTCTGCCCTTTGCCGTGTTCATTTCCTGGTTCCTGTTCGAAGTTGCTCTTGGCGCGGTGCGCGTGGGCGTGCTGATCCACGGCCGCAGGGCAATGGCCGCCGGGCGAACACCCCCACGCCTGTTGTCAGCGCTGCTTGCCTGCCTGTGGGCCGGATCGGTCGGCTTCGGCACCGTGGCCGTGCTACTCAGCGGGGACTGGGTGATGGCCGTGATCGCCTGCCTTTCGGCATCGGCCATGGTCTGCGGAATCGTGCTGCGCAATTACGGCACGCCGCGCCTTGCCGCGCTGATGGTGTTCATCGTGCTGGCGCCCTGTGCAGTCGCCGGTTTCCTGACCGACGAACCTCTTTTCCGCATCATCGGCCTGCAATTGCCGGTCTATATCGGGGCCATCTATTCGGCCACCTTTGCCCTGCACGGGCTGGTGGTTTCGCGCACATCGGCCCTGCGCGAGCTGCAGCGCAGCGAAAGCCTGAACGAGACGATCCTGAAATCCAGCCCGGATTACACGCTCATCCTCGATAGCGATTACCGCGTCCTGTTCTGCAACCGGCCGGAAAGCGCACCGCAGATTGGCGAATGCGTGGGCTTTTCCTGGCTGGAACTGCTGCCCGATTACGATCGCGCCGGGGCGCTGGCGGCACTCGCCGCAGCCGAGAAAGGCCAACAGGGCAATGTCCTGACGCATCATATAGACGGCAGTGGCCAGTATGACTGGTTCGACGTAATCGTGAACCGGATCAATGACGGCTCCGGCCGCCTGATCGTGGTGGCGCGCGACATCACCCATCAGAAGAAATCGGAAGAACGCGCCCTGTGGATGGCGCATCACGATGCCCTTACTTCCCTGCCCAATCGTGCCCTGCTGCAGGACCGGCTGGACGCCATCCTTGGCGATCTGGGCGATACGCAGGCCAGCGCACTGCTGATCCTCGACGTCGACAATTTCAAGACGATCAACGACACGCTGGGCCACGATGCCGGCGATGCGTTGCTGTGCACCTTCGCCAACCGCCTGCGCGCCGCGACGGGCGAACGCGAACTCGTCGCACGCACCGGGGGCGACGAATTCGCCATTATCGTCCACGCCTCAACAGAACAGGATGTTCATTCAGCGGCCGACAGGATCTTCGACCAGCTGCGCGAACCCTTCTGCCATGAAGGCCGCCTGCTGGAATGCGGTGCCAGCATCGGCGCCAGCCTGATCCCGCGCGACGGCAACAGCCGCTCCGAAATCATGAAGGCCGCCGACATTGCGCTCTATGCCGCCAAGGCGGGCGGACGTGCGCGCCTGAAGCTGTTCGAACCGGCGATGATGGTGGAAGTGGAACGCCACCAGACCATGATCGCATCGGCCCGCCGCGCGCTGCAACGCAATGCCATCATCCCGCATTACCAGCCCAAGGTCTCGCTGCGCAGTTCGCGGATCGTGGGCTTCGAGGCGCTGTTGCGCTGGCGTGACCAGCACGGCAACATGCGCGGGCCGGACGTGCTGAAGGCCGCCTTCGACGATCCCGCCCTCAGCGCCCCGCTGAGCGACCGGATGCTCAGCGGCGTGCTGGACGACATCCGCGACTGGATGGATCAAGGGCTGGATTTCGGCCATGTGGCGATCAATGTCACCGCTGCGGACTTCCGCCGGGGCAATTTCGCGGAACGGCTGTTCGATCGGCTGGAAGCGCACGGGCTGCCGGCGTGCTGCATCCAGATCGAAGTGACCGAAACCGTCTTCCTCGGCCGCGGCGCAGGCTATGTCGAAGAAGCGCTCAAGCGCCTCAGCGAGCGCGGCGTGCGCATCGCGCTGGACGATTTCGGCACCGGCTATGCCTCGCTGTCGCATCTCAACCAGTTCCCGGTGGACCTGCTGAAGATCGACCGTTCCTTCGTGGGCGAAATCGGCTGCAATCCCGATGCAGAAGCAATCTCCACCACGGTCATCAACCTGGGCCACTGCCTGGGCATGGAAGTGATCGCCGAAGGGGTGGAAACCCGCGCGCAGGAAGCCTTCCTGGCCACGGTGGGCTGCGATACCGGCCAGGGGTTCCTTTATGCCGAGGCCCTGCCTGCGCAGGCTATCCCGGCCATGCTGCGCAAGCAGGACAAGCAGGCGCGGCTGGCATGATCGGAAATGGCTGGCCCTTTCGGGCAGGCCGTCAATCCAGCGGAACGCCCGGTTCCTGCTTGGCGGTGCGGATGGTGAGGGAAGTCTTCACGCTGGCCACATTGGGCGCCGGCGTCAGCTTGCTGGTCAGGAATTCCTGGAAGCTCTGCAGATCGCGGCTGACGATCTTCAGGATGAAGTCGATCTCGCCATTCAGCATATGGCACTCACGCACTTCGGGCAGGTCGCGCATGTGCTGTTCGAAGGCGCGCAAATCTTCTTCCGCCTGGCTCTTCAGGCTGACCATCGCGAAGACGGTGATGGCAAAGCCCAGCTTCGAGGGATCGAGGTCCGCATGATAGCCACGGATCACCCCGTCCTCTTCCAGCGCACGCACGCGCCGCAGGCACGGCGGCGCCGTCAGCCCGACACGCTGCGCCAGTTCGACATTGGTAACCCGGCCCTCGGCCTGCAATTCGGCAAGCAGCCGCCGGTCGATCGCGTCGAGATTCGCCATAATCGAAAACCCCTACGCCTTGCGCGCGAAGTAAGTGCCCCTTGTAAGGGCAAGGATTAGCACGATTGTGCTCTGCGACCAGTAATATTGTTATTTTTGCCCTGAGATGTCCCGCTTTGCAACGCCTTAGCTGCGCTGATTCACGCAAAGCCGGAAACTGGTAGGACTTTTGGCGCTATTCCGGCCAATCTCGTGGCCCCGCCTTTCGGAGATTCGATGCAGTTCGACGACCGCCTTGCCACTGTTCTGCGGATGCAGACGGGCAGCGTGCGGGCGGCGCACACGCAGTTCCGCCAGTTGCTGGACCTTGCCGGCAGCGCGCCGGAAGGGGCGGACGATGCCCAGCTCGAAACCGCCTATGAGCGGCTGAGCATGCTTTCCGCCGAAATTCCGGCAGAGATTCGCGCCATGATGGTGCGCGAGCCGGGGCTGCGGCTGCGTAATCCGGCCTTTGTGGCCTATCTGGCATCGCAGGAAACACCCGTGGCCATCGCGGCCATGAACAATGCGCAGCTGACCGAAGATCAGTGGGAAGCGCTGATCCCGGCCCTGCCCACGGCGATCCGCGCCCATCTGCGCCAAAGGGCAGACCTGCCGCAGGCCACGCGCGATTTGCTGGCCCTGCTGGGCGTGCGCGACCTTGTGCTGCCTCAGCCCGCTGACAGCCCGACCATTATCGACCAGCCTCAGACCGTCCGGGCCAGGCCTAAGCCCGCGCCGGTCGCGGCCGAGCCGGAACATGTCGATCCGATCGAGATTGTCCTGCTGGAAAACGAGCCGATACTTGATCTGGACCCCGCCCTTGCCCTTGCAAGTGAAGATGGCAACGGAGGAATCGGCGCGCTCGTCCGCCGGATCGAGGCATTCCAGCGCGCCCGCGCCTCTGCACCTGCCACGCCCTCGCCCGATGCCCCGCGCTTGCCGCTGGGTGAACAGCATGACGATGAACTGCCTGACGCGCCGCAGAGCTTCGACTTCACGACCGATGCCGACGGCCGGATAGCCTGGGCGGATGCCTCCGTCGCGCCGATGACGGTGGGCATGGCGCTCGCCGGTCGCAAGGCCGACGCCCCTGCCCGCGCCGACGCGGCCACTCTAGCCGCCATGCGCCGCCGCCAGCCTGTGCGCGGCGGCAAGCTGGTGCTGGAAGGCGCCCCCGCCATTGCCGGGCACTGGCGCATGGATGCCATGCCGGTATTCTCCACCAGTGGCGGCCGGTTCTCGGGCTATCGCGGCAGGATGCGGCGCCCCACCATCGTGCCCACGGCGGAAAGTGCCCCCCAAGCGCGGGATAGCCATGCCGACCGGATGCGGCAGGTGATCCACGAATTGCGCACTCCGGTGAACGCCATTCAGGGCTTCGCCGAAATCATCCAGCAGCAGCTCTTCGGCCCCACGCCCAATGAATATCGCGCCCTTGCCGCTGCCATTGCCGGCGATGCGGCGCGCATGCTGGCCGGTTTCGAGGAGCTGGACCGGCTGGTGAAGCTGGAAAGTGGCGCACTGGAACTGGATGAGGGCGTATCCGATCTCAACGCCATCGTGGCGGGCACGACCGCGCAGCTCGATCAGGTTCTGCGCGCGCGCAGCGCTGCGCTCAGCCTCCTTGCCACCGGCAATGCCTGCCCGGTCCCCTTGGCTCGCAACGATGCGGAGATGCTCGTGTGGCGCATCCTCGCCACGCTGGCGGGTGCCGTAAGCCCCGGAGAAGAACTTCAGGCCGTCATGGCCCAGAACGGGCGCCAGACGGGCCTTGAGATCGACCTGCCCGCATCGCTGGCCGGGCGGGACGACCTGTTCGAAAGCACAGCCCCGGCCCAGTCCCAGGCCGTCAGCGCGGGCATGTTCGGCGCGGGCTTCACGCTCAGGCTGGCGCGGGCGGAAGCGCGCGCAGCCGGAGGCGACTTGCGCCGCGAAGAAGACCTGCTGGTGCTGACGCTGCCGCTTTCTACTGCAGTTCGGACCGATTTGCTCAATAACAATGTGGACTTGGAGCGCCGGATGGCCGACACGGCGCGGGGGCATTAGCCACTATCGAAGGTTAACTGAGGGGGGACGTCAGGGGCCATGCGTTCGATCACCGAACCGCCGGCAAGGATCGACGAAGCGAGGTTCCACCCGGACTTCGGACAACGCTTCATCGTCACTGTCGATACGGAAGAGGAGTTCGACTGGACCCGGCCGATCCAGCGCGAAGGCTTCGGGCTGGATCACCTGCCCAGCATCGCCAAATTCCAGCAATTCTGCGAGAATGAAGGCGTCTGCCCGATCTATCTGATCGACTGGCCGATTGCGACATCGGCACTTGCGGCCGATATTCTGGGCGATGCTGTATCGAAGGGCCGCGCGGAGGTGGGGGTGCAGCTTCACCCATGGGTCAACCCGCCTTTCGACGAGGACGTCACCCCCCGCAACAGCTTCGCCGGCAACCTTCCCCCCGACCTGGAACACGCCAAGTTCTCGCGCCTGCGTTCCGCGATCGAGGCGAATTTCGGGGCCGTCCCGAAAATGTATCGTGCGGGGCGCTATGGCGTGGGGCCGAAGACGGCTGAAATGCTGCGCGAAGGCGGCATTGCCATGGACAGTTCCGTGCGCACCAAGTTCGATTATTCGGCCGAAGGCGGCGTGGATTTTCGCAAGCATCCGCTGAAGCCCTATTGGCTCGATGCTGAACATACAGTGCTGGAACTGCCGCTCACCACACTGTTCTGGGGCATGCTGCGCCGCCAGGGCGACCTGCTCTACCCGCTGATGTGGCGCGCGCCCGTACTGCGCGGCGTGCTGTCGCGTCTTGGCCTGCTGGAGCGTATTCCCCTCACCCCGGAAGGCATTTCGGTGGAAGAGGCAATCCGTGGCATCGACATGGCGCTGGACGATGGATTGCCTTTGCTGGTGTTCTCTTTCCACAGCCCATCGCTGCGTGCCGGACACACGCCCTACGTCCGCAACGATCAGGATCTCGATGCCCTGTATGACTGGTGGCGGCGGATTTTCGCCTATCTAGAACACCGCGGCGTGAAGCCGTGCAGCGCGGGCCAGATCATGGATGCGGTAGTGGTTTGAACTTAGCTTGCGCCCCGCTTGTGTTGCGGCGGCGAACCGGCTAGGTCGCGCCTCACGTTCGGCAGAGGGGGCCTGTAGCTCAGCGGTTAGAGCTGGCCGCTCATAACGGCTAGGTCGCGGGTTCGAATCCTGCCGGGCCCACCAACGCCGCGGCGAAATTTGTGTCGGGGAGTGGCGCAGTCCGGTAGCGCGCCTGCTTTGGGAGCAGGATGTCGCAGGTTCGAATCCTGTCTCCCCGACCAGTTTCCTACAAATCCTTGAAATTGCTGACGGCAGCTTGGCGGTGAGCACCGATGGTCGCTCCCTGAACGACTGCATCAAACGCCGATCACGGATGCCTCTCGAGCGTCGCTCTGAGCTGACCTATCAGCCACAACAGCCCTTCATCCTCGCATCGCGCGCGGTTGAACTGGATCATTTCCTTCATCGCCGGGAAGGCAAAGGGCAGTTCCTGCCAACCGATCGGCAGACGCTGCGCCATCAAGCTGGCCAGCCGTTCATGCATCACAGCCAGCCGATGCGTGCCAACCAGCAGGTCGGGCACGGTAGTGAAAGAGGTGGTCGTGATTTCGATTCGCCGCTTTCGAGCGAGGCTGTCGAGATGGCTCTCGGCGAAGGATGCGCGGTTGGCTTGGCCGATCTTCACCGCGACATGGCCTGCTTCGAAGAAATTCTGCTCGGTCAGTCGCGTGGCAAGCAGCGGGTTTTCGCTCCAACCGGCCACGACATGGCGCTCTTCGAACAGGAACTCGGCCGGGTGACCGTGAACGCAATGCTCCTCGGGCGTCACCAACAGATCAAGCTCGCCGCGTTCGAGCGCAATCTGCGCCTCCTCGGAAGGAGGGACAAGGTCCAGCCCTACCGAAGGGGCGACTTGCTGGATCGCCGCGACCAGTCCCGGAAAGAGCACCGCGACGAGATAATCGGATGCGCAGATGCGGAAGATGCGCCGCGATGTGGCGGGCGCGAAGCTGGTGGAGCGCACCACCATTTCGTTCACCCGCCCCAGAATGCTCTCAAGTTCCGCCTGCATCGCCAGAGCCTCCGCCGTCGGGATCATCCGTCGGCCCTGCGCCACCAGCAGCGGATCCCCGAAGAAGTCGCGCAGTTTCGCCAGGGCCGCGCTCAAGGCGGGCTGCGAAAGGTTCAGCCTTTCGGCGGCGCGGGACACGCTGCGTTCTTGAAGCAGCACGTCGAGCGCGACGAGCAGATTGAGATCGAGGCCCTTGAACCGCATTCGAATAACCTATGATTATGGAATTGAATTAAAACAATCGATTTCACTTATCACATTCGGCGTTGCACCTTCGCGTCATGGTTCAGCTCGACATCCTCATCATCGGCGGCGGCATTGGCGGTCTGACCTCGGCCATTGCCCTGCGCCAGCGTGGCTTCGGCGTGACGGTGATCGAAAAGGATCCCCAATGGTCCGTCTATGGCGTGGGGATCATCCAGCAGGGCAATGTACTGCGTGCAGTGGACCAGTTGGGCATCCTTCAAGACTATGTCGACGCCGGGGTCGGGTTCGACGCTGTGGAGGTCTACGCGCCAGACGGCATCCGAATCGCGCGCGTGCCCTCGCCGCGCCTGCTCGAAGGCTACCCCGCCAATCTCGGCATCAGCCGCCCCGCCCTGCACAAGGTGTTGGGAGAAGCCGCACTCGCCGCGGGGGCGGAGATTCGTCTGGGCGTCACCGCCACGGAGATCGAGGATAGGGGCGATGCTGTTCAGGTCCGCTTTTCCGACGGCAGCGAGGGTGCTTACGACATCGTGATCGGGGCTGACGGGGTCTATTCGCAGACCCGCGCGACGATCTTGCCCGAAGCGGAAATGCCGCAATTCACCGGTCAGGCCGTGTGGCGCTACAACCTGCCGCGCCCCGCCTCACTCGATGCGCTCCACGCCTATAATGGCCGGACCGGGGTGGGCCTCGTGCCGATCAGCGATACGCTGATGTATATCTATGCGACGACGCCCGAGCCCGGCAACCCGCGCCATCCGCGCGCCGGGCTGGCCGCAGCCATGCGCGACCGCCTCGCGGATTGCGCCCCTGCGATCAGCGAGCTGGCGCAGCAGATCACCGATGACAAGGGAGTGGTCTATCGCCCGCTCGAAGGGATGCTGGTCGAAGGGCCGTGGCACATGGGGCGCGTGGTGCTGCTGGGCGACGCCGTCCACGCCACCACGCCGCATCTCGGCCAGGGCGCGGGCATGGCGATCGAGGACAGCCTGGTGCTGGCCGAGGAACTGGCCCGTCACGGCACTGTGGCAAGCGCCTTTGCCGCTTATCGAGCGCGCCGCTTCGAGCGCTGCGCCTCCATCGTGCGGGCCAGCCTCGCCATTTGCATGGGCCAGCTCGGCAAGGGCCCGCCAGTCGATAATGCGAAGGCCACCGCCGAGATGTTCCAGCTCACCGCGAAGCCGATATGAGCGGGTTCCTTCAAAACGCCTGGTATATGGCCGGCTGGAGCGACGAGATCGGCCACGAACTTCTCCGGCGGCAATTGCTTGGCGAATATGTGCTGCTGTTCCGCAAGGCAGATGGCACGCCTGCCGCCATGGTGGACAGATGTCCGCACCGTTTCGCGCCCCTGTCTATGGGGACGCGGGACGGCGATTGCATAACCTGCCCCTACCACGGCCTTGCTTTCGATGCCCAAGGCCACTGTGTTGCCAATCCTTTTTCCGAGAGCCTGCCCAAAGGCGCCACGATCCGAACCTTCCCGTTGATCGAACGTGATGGCATTGTCTGGCTGTGGCCCGGCGATCCTGCAAAGGCCGATCCCGCCGACGTTCCCGACTTCTCCATGCTCTTCGTGGAAGGGCATCCCGGGCCGATCTGCGGTCACATGTCCATGCAGGCCAATTACCAATGCGGCACGGACAACCTGATGGACCTCAGCCACATTGAATTTGTCCACAAGGGCAGCTTTGCAGGGCGCGGCGTCATCTTCGCGGGGACTCATAGCGTCAAGGAGAACGACGAGACTCTCCATTCCGACTGGTGGATGACCGATGTCCCCGCACCGCCGCACACCCTTGGCCATTACGACCCGGACCTGCGCTGCGATCACTGGCTGGAAATGCGCTGGAATGCGCCTGCATCCATGTATCTGCAGATTGGCGCCTGCCCGCACCAAGGAAAGCGCGCGGAAGGGGTCATTGCCCACCAGGCACATATCCTCAGCCCGGCGAATGACGGCGAGACACACTATTTTTGGGCCACCACCCGCACCGGCCCTCCATCCGAGCAAGGCGATGCCATCCTGCATGCCCTGATGAACGAAGCCTTCGTGCAGGAAGACAAGCCGGTGATCGAGGCGGCATATGCCAATCTGTGCGGCGCAGACTTCTGGGATCTGCAGCCGGCATTCCTGGGCATCGATGCCGGCGGCACCCGCGCGCGCCGGATTTTGCAGAAACTGATTGCACTTGAAGGGAACGAACCGTGAGCCGTGTCACTGAAATCCGCTATGTCGGCTATGGCGTGGCCGAGTTCGAGGCCGAACGCGCCTTCTATGCCGGGAATTGGGGGCTTGAAGAGGTCGCCGCCGAAGACGGCATGGCCTGGTTCAAGGCCTCGGGCAGCGCCGAACATCACGTGGTCCGCCTGCGCGCGTCTGACGCCAATCATGTCGATGTGATCTCGCTGGCCGCCGCCAGCCGGGCCGATGTCGATGCCCTGCATGGCAAGGTCGTCGAAGCCGGCTGCCGGATCGTCCATGCGCCGCAAGGCCTCGACGCGCCGGGCGGCGGTTACGGCTTCCGCTTCTTCAGCCCGGACGGGCTGCCGTTCGAGATTTCGAGCGACGTCGCGCGCGGCGAGAGCCGCCCGGTCGCGCGCTGGGAAGGCATCCCGGTGCGGATCAGTCACATCGTTCTCCATTCGCCCGATCATCAGGCGGCGGTGCGCTTCTTCACCGATGTGCTGGGCTTCCGCGTTTCCGACTGGCTGGGCGATTTCATGTGTTTTCTGCGCTGCAATTCAGCCCATCACCGCCTGGCGATCCTGCCCGGCCCACCCTGCCTCAACCATGTCGCCTATGACATGACCGGCGTGGACGGGATGATGCGCGGCATTTCGCGCCTCAAGCAGTATGATGTCGATGTCCGCTGGGGCCCCGGTCGGCACACTGCCGGCGACAACACTTTCAGCTATTTCGTCACGCCTTGCGGCTTCGCGGTGGAATATACCGCCGAGCTCGAAGAGGTCGACTTCGAGAGCCACAGCCCGCAGGTACACGCGCCCGGTCCGCGCATTATGGACCAGTGGGGGATCGGCGTGGGCGGGCCGCAGACCATGCCACACGCCGTGCCCGACCCGCGCCTGTTCCAGCCGGCAGGGGTATAGTCCCATGGCACTGTTCGAATACTTCCCGAACTATGTCTGGAACCTCTCGGTTGCCATGGCGATGGAAAGCGGCGCTCAGATCGGCGAGTTGATGGACATGTGCCGGCCGTTGCTCGACGCGGCACAGAGCGGCGCCGATGCAGGCACACAGGAGTTCATGCAGCAATGGGTCCGCGTGGCGGACGAACTAGTCGACCTCGCCGATGAAGACGAGGCGCGGGGGCGTGATTTCTCCGCTTCGAACAAGCTCGAACGTGCCGCGCTCTATCTACTGGTGGCAGAGCGCATGCAGGCCCATGGATCGGGCGGGCGCCAGGAGACCTATGCACGCGCCCGCGCTGCCTTCGACCGTTCCACCCGGCTCGGCAGGATCAACCGCGAGCGCCTGGAAATCCCGCTGACAAGCGGCACGATGCCTGCGCTCTACACCCGCGCGGCGGGGCAAGAGCGGTGCCCGGTGGTGGTCTATTGCAATGGGCTCGATAGCTGCAAAGAACTGCTCTATTGGTCGCGCCTGCCCGAAGCGCTGGCGCGCCGCGGCATATCCACCCTGTGCGTCGACCAGCCGGGCAGCGGCGAAGCGCTGCGGTTGCAGGGCCTGCCGGTCGATCCTCATAGTGAGAACTGGGCCTCGAAGGCGGTCGATTGGCTGGCGGTGCAACCCGATGTCGATCCCGCGCGTATCGGGATGAGCGGCATTTCGCTGGGCGGGCATTTTGCACCGCGCGCGGTGGCGTTCGAGCCGCGCTTTTCGGCGGGCGCGGTGTGGGGCGCGAACCACAATTGGCGCGAAGTGCAAGACAGGCGGCTGAAACGCGAAGGCGAGAACCCTGTCCCGCATTACTGGGGGCATGTGATGTGGGCCTTCGGCGCGCGCGACATGGACGATTTCCTCGATCGGTCGGCCGAAATGACGCTCGAAGGCGTGATGGAGCGCATCCGCGTGCCCTTCCTCGTCACTCATGGGGCGAAGGACCGGCAGATCGCGCTCGAATATGCGCAGCAGAGCTATGACGCATTGGTCAACTCGCCACTGCGCGAACTGAAGATCTTCACCGAGCGCGAAGGCGGTGTGGAGCATGTCGGGGCCGACAACATGAGCTATGCCCGTGACTATATCGCGGACTGGTTCGCCGAAGTGCTCGGCGGGCATACGAATTGAGGGAGAGACATATGACCGAGGCCACCGTGCGCCGGATCGTCACCGGGCATGATGTCGCTGGCAATGCGATCATCCAGGAAGATGGCCCGCCGCCGCGCGTGGCGCGGATCGGCGGGGAGATCGGCCCGCTGTTCCACGAGATCTGGAATACGCGCGAGACGCCGGCGCGGATCGACCGCGCCTCGGGCGAACCGCCGGAGCAGAGCATCCAGCTTGCCCCGCCCAGGAACGGCACCCGTATCCGCATTCTCGACATCCCGCCCGACGATCCTGGCCTGGCCGAACTGACTGGCGAACAGGTCGCCGCCCATTTCGCCGAAGTCGGCGCAGGCGAAGCCTCGTCGCACGCCCAATCGGGCGCGCGCCATGCCTTCATGCACCGGACCGAGACGGTCGATTACGGCATCATGCTCGAAGGCGAGCTCACCCTGATCATGGATAAGGGCGAAACGGTGATCCGCCCTGGCGACATAGTGATCCAGCGGGGCACCAATCACGGCTGGGCCAACCGCTCGGGCAAGCCCTGCCGCATCTGTTTCGTGCTGATCGACGGCGCCTATGAGGACGGACTCGGGCAATGAGGCTGGCGACCCGCGCCAACGGCACGCCCGACGGCGAACTCGTGGTCGTTTCGCCAGACGCCGCGCGCTGCCTTCCCGCGGGCGAGAAATGGCCAAGCCTGCTCGCCGCGATAGGGATGTGGAGCGTGGCCGAACACGATCTGCGCACACTGGCCACCCGACTGGATGCAGGCGAAGGCGAGGCGCTCGACCATGCGACGCTGCGCGCACCGCTACCCCGTTCATGGCAATGGCTCGACGGTTCGGCCTTCCAGACCCATGCGGATTTGATGCAAGTCGCATTCGGCACCGACCCGATCGAGCATGACAAGCCGCTGATGTATCAGGGCCTTTCCGACCGGTTCTACGGCCCCTCCGATCCCGTTCCCTTCCGCAGCGAAGCGGACGGGATCGACTTCGAAGGCGAATTCGGCGTGATTGTGGACGCCGTGCCGATGGGCACCTGCGCGGCGGACGCCATGGCGCACATCAGGCTGGTGGTGCAGATCAACGACTGGTCGCTACGCGCGCTGGCCGTGCCCGAAATGAAGACCGGCTTCGGCTGGATCCATGCCAAACCCGCCTGCTCTATGGCGCCATTCGCCGCCAGCCCGGACGAATTGGGCGATGGCTGGCAAGACGGGCGCGTTTGCCTCGATCTTGTGATCGATTGGAACGGCGAACGTTTCGGCGCCGCGAATGGCCGTGAAATGAGCTTCGGCTTTCACGAACTGGTCGCCCATGCCGCGGCGACACGCGACCTGGTGGCCGGCACGATCATCGGATCGGGCACCGTCGCCAGTAGCGATTACGCCCATGTCGGCTCAAGCTGCATTTCCGAACGTCGCGCGATCGAGATCATTGCCGACGGAGTGCCTTCCACCCAGTTCATGCATTTCGGCGATGTATGCAGAATGGAAGCACTGTCAGCCGGCGGAAATGCCGTCTTCGGGGCCATCGAGCAGACAGTCAGGCAGAAACTCTGAGCGCCTATCTGCCGGCTCCGCCCTGCGATAGTCCTGCAGGCGACACAGCGTCTGTCCCTATTCAATCCATTGGGAACCTGCGCCCTGAAATCTGCGCTGCAGTGCTTTCCCGTCGTCTCTGTACCGTACCATTCCTTCAGGTCGGGAGTGGCTTAACACCCTGTCCAGAGAACCGGAACGATCGCCGGCATCTGCCGGAACGTCAGGGTCGAATCCCCCCTCCCCAACAATTTTTCCAAGCTTTTCAAGATACCTATGGCCCGTTCCCCATCAGCATTTGCGCGTATGGTTAATGCCCCATAGAAGGGTAACGGTTGCCAGAGAAAACTGTTCGGGGACTGGGCCAATGATAATTCGAATTTGGGAAGGCCGTGTTCCCAATTATAAATCACCCGAATATCTGCGCCTGATGCGTGAGGAAACGCTGCGTGATTATCGGGCTTCTCCCGGCAATCACGGCGCATGGTGCCTGCACCGGCACGAGGGCGACATCACTCGCATCAGGCTGGTGAGCCATTGGGAAAGCTGGGACGCGGTAAAGCTGTTCGCGGGCGAGGAGATCGAGCGAGCGCGCAGTTACTATTTCGACGACGAATTCCTGATCGAAGTGTCCGACACGGTCGAGCACTGGGAAATGCAGGATGGGCGCACTCTGCCCGCGTCGACCTAGCAGGCTTACCAGAGGCGAGTGAGCAGATAGAATGCCGCGCCCACCCCGGCGCTGGCCGGGATGGTGATGAACCAGGCCACGATCACGCGGCTTGCAACCGACCAGCGAACCGCACTGGCCCGGCGCGCCGCACCCGTGCCCACCACGCTGCCGGTGATGGCATGGGTGGTGGAAACGGGAATGCCCATCGCGCTGGCCCCGAACACCACCAGAGAACCGGCGGTGGAGGCACAGAAGCCGGAATGATGGTTGAGCTTGGTCAGCCCCGTTCCCATCGTCTTGATGATCTTCCAGCCGCCCGACATGGTGCCCAGCGCAATGGCGCAATAGCAAGACAGCACCACCCATTCAGGCACGTGGAATTCCCCGCCCAGATGGCCCGTGGAATAGAGCAGCACGGTGATGATCCCCATGGTCTTCTGCGCATCGTTCCCGCCATGGCTGATCGAATAGGCTGCTGACGAAATCAGGTGCAGGCCCTTGAACATGCCGTCCGCCCGGCGCGGCGCGGTGCCTTTGAAAATCCAGCTGGTCAGCACCATCAGCGCCATGGCGATGACGAAGCCGATCATGGGCGAAAGGAAGATCGCGGCCACGGTTTTCACCGTGCCTTCGGATTCCACCACGCCCGGCCCGGCATGGGCGATACCTGCCCCCAGCAACCCGCCGATCAGCGCATGGCTGGAGGAGGAGGGGATACCCTTGATCCAGGTGACGACATTCCAGAACATCGCCCCCACCAGTGCGCCGAACACCACGGCGGGCGTGACCACGTCCTTGTCGACAATCCCCTTGCCCACTGTTTCGGCCACATGCAGCCCCACCAGCCAATAGGCCGCGAAATTCCCCAGAGCCGCGAACAACACGGCGGCAAAGGGCGACAGCAGCCGGGTGGAAACCACCGTGGCAATGGCATTGGCCGCATCGTGCAGCCCGTTGAGGAAGTCGAACGCCAGCGCGAGGGCGATCAGCCCCACCAGCAGCGGCAATGCGAGCGTGGTTTCCATCGGCCTGGCCTGCCGTCAGGAATGGTCGATCACGAGGCCGTCGATCTCGTTCGCGACATCCTCGAACCTGTCGACCACGCGTTCCAGCCGCTTGAACATTTCCTGGCGGACCACGAACTGGATCGGGTCTTTCTTGCCCATCTGCTTGAAGATACGCTTCAGGCCCGCAGCGTGGATCTCGTCGGCATGGCCTTCCATGCGCACCAGCCGCTCGGTCAGTTCGTGCAGGCGGTGGCCGTTATCGACAATCCGGCGCAGCAGCGGGATCGCTTCGGCCGTCAGCCGGGCTGCATCGACGATGATTGCGCACATGTCGCGCATTTCAGGCTCGAACTCGTCAATCTCATACAGGTCCACCGCACCGGCAGTCTGCTGCATCTCGTCGATCGCATCGTCCATCGCGCCGATCAGATCGGTGATCGCTCCCCGGTCGAACGGGGTGAGGAAGGTGCGGCGCACAGTGTGCAGCACTTCGCGCGTGATCTCGTCCGCATCGTGCTCGCGTTCTTCGATCTCGCGAATATGTTCGGCCTTGTTCGGCCCGCCCTGCGCCAGCCGCGCCAGTGCGTCGGCCCCGGCAACAAGCGTCGCGGCGTGCTGCTCGAAGAGGTCGAAGAAGTTCCCCTGCTGGGGCAGCAGCTTCTGAATCCAGCCGAACATGGCAGATAGTCCCGTTCTTTTACCGACCGTACTGATCGTATTGATGATGAGGCGCCCCTGAGTGGCGGCGCGGAATTCGCGGGCACCGAAACTGCGGATCAAAGCCCGGAGATCCGGCTCGTCCACCGCATCGGCGGCTTCGGTCAAAGTGAACCAGCGCCGTTCCCGCTCGTGCTGTTCCTTCCAGCTTTCCAGCTCTTCGGTTACCGAGAAGGGAAACACGTCCACATCGGTCCACACCGTGGCGCCCGAAGCGCGCTTCTTGCGATAGCGGAACGATCCGATGGACGTGGGGCAGGCAGAGCCAAGCACGCCAGCCTCTTCCTCCGCCTCTTTCGCGGCACTGGCATGGGGCGGCAGCTTGTTTTCGATCCCGCCCTTGGGGATCACCCAGCGACCGGTGCCCCTGGTGGTGACCAGCAGAATGCTGATCGGCGCGTCCACAGCGGGGGAATCCGTGCGATAGGGCAATACGGCAATCTGCCTTTCCGCCATGTCGCACTTTTCCTTTCCTGAGCCCCGCGCGCCGCCCCGCTAGGGGAATGACAGGGATATGACAAACGGGAATCGCCCGCTTTTCCCGATTTGGGCCCCTTTATAGGCGATGCGGGCGACAGGTGCGCGTATCTGTCGCACTGCATGCGCGGCCGGATAGTTTCCCTGCTTGCCCCAATGGCCCGCAATCCCTATCTGCCGAGCAACTCCAAAGACATTTCCGCTTCCCCGAAGGACCATCATGGCCGCCCAATACGCATACGTCATGAAGAACATGACGAAGACCTTCCCCGGCGCGCAGAAGCCGGTGCTGAACAACATCAACCTGCAGTTCTATCAGGGTGCCAAGATCGGCATCGTCGGGCCGAACGGCGTGGGTAAGTCCACGCTGATGAAGATCATGGCCGGGATCGACACCGATTACACCGGCGAAGCCTGGCCCGGCGAGCACATCACTGTGGGCTATCTGGCGCAGGAGCCGGAACTGGACCCGAACAAGACCGTGCTGGAAAACGTCAAGGACGGCGCGCGCGAAGTGGCCGACATGGTCGACCGTTTCAACGCGATCAGCGCCGAAATGGGCGATCCCACGGACGAGACCGACTTCGATGCCCTGATGGAAGAAATGGGCACGCTGCAGGAAAAGATCGACGCGGTGGACGGCTGGACGCTGGACAACCAGCTCGAAGTGGCGATGGAAGCCCTGCGTTGCCCTCCCGGCGACTGGCCTGTCAGCAGCCTTTCGGGCGGTGAAAAGCGCCGTATCGCCCTCACCCGCCTGCTGATCCAGAAGCCTTCCATCCTGCTGCTGGACGAACCGACCAACCACCTCGATGCCGAAAGCGTCGAATGGCTGGAAAACCACCTCAAGGAATATGCCGGTGCGGTGCTGATGATCACCCACGACCGCTACTTCCTCGACAATGTGGTGGGCTGGATCCTCGAACTCGACCGGGGCAAGTACTTCCCCTACGAAGGCAATTACTCGACCTATCTGGAAAAGAAGGCCAAGCGCCTCGAACAGGAAGAGCGCGAGGAAAGCGGCCGCCAGAAGGCCCTCAAGGAAGAACTTGAGTGGATCCGGCAGACCCCGGCAGCGCGCCAGACCAAGAGCAAGGCCCGTATCCGCAAGTTCGAGCAGTTGCAGGAAGCGCAGGACGGCCGCCGTCCCGGCAAGGCCCAGATCGTCATCCAGGTGCCCGAGCGTCTGGGCGGCAAGGTTATCGAGGCCAAGGGCATCTCCAAGGCCTATGGCGACAAGCTGCTGTTCGAAGACCTGTCCTTCATGCTGCCCCCGGGCGGCATCGTGGGCGTGATCGGGCCGAACGGTGCGGGTAAGTCCACCCTGTTCAAGCTGATCACCGGGCAGGAAACGCCCGATAGCGGCTCTATCGAAATCGGCGAGACCGTGCGCCTGGGCTATGTGGACCAGAGCCGCGACCACCTCGACGGTTCCAAGAACGTATGGGAGGAAATCTCCGACGGGCTGGATTACATGAAGGTCAACGGTCACGACATGAGCACCCGTGCCTATGTCGGCGCGTTCAACTTCAAGGGGCCGGACCAGCAGAAGAATGTCGGCAAGCTCTCGGGCGGTGAACGCAACCGCGTCCACATGGCCAAGATGCTGAAGCAGGGCGGCAACGTGCTGCTGCTGGACGAACCGACCAACGACCTCGACGTGGAAACGCTGGCCGCGCTGGAAGACGCGATTGAAAACTTCGCGGGCTGCGCCGTGGTCATCAGCCACGACCGCTTCTTCCTCGACCGTCTGGCCACCCACATCCTGGCCTTTGAAGGCAACAGCCATGTGGAATGGTTCGAAGGCAACTTCGAAGCCTATGAAGAAGACCGCCGCCGCCGTCTGGGCGACGCTGCGGACCGCCCGACGCGCCTGGCTTACAAGAAGCTCACGCGCTGATGGCCATGCTCCGGATCGCCCGCTGCTTCACGGCATGGCGATCCGGGGAACCTCCAGGGTGTAATTCGCCGTAACGGCGCGCCCTTCCCGGTCCGTTGCCGGGTAAAACCGGCCGGTCGTATTCTGCATATCGGCACAGATCAGCCTGTCCGCCGCCGCATAGCCGGTCGATTTCTGCACGATGCAGCTACGCACCCGGCTGTCGCCATGCACTTCCAGCGTGAAGGATGACGGCGCCAGCACGGCACCGGACGGCAGTTGGCCGGCCTGATCGAATATATCCAGTTTCAGCGGCTTCCTTGCCAGTTCGACCGGGCGGTTGGGCTGGCTGGCGTCTGACAGGCATTGCTTAAGGGCGCCCACCATGGCTGCCGACACGGGGGCTGCCGACACGGGGATTTCGATCGTCGCCTGATGTGTCCCCTCGGGGGCCGCCAGCATGCGGGGCGAGCGCTGCAATTCATCGAGCACCGAATTGTCCGGCACCCTGCCCTGCAGGATCGCATCCGGGGCCGATTTGCTGCTGCGCATCAGCAGCGACACATCGCCCGCACGCGGCTTTGCGCCTTCCTTCAGCACGAACCCCGAATATTCCGCCTCGCCCGCGCCGAAGGCATAGGCCTTGCGCATGCTTCCGCCCAGCAGAGCGCTGGAATTGCTCAGGCCGATATAGATCTGCGTTCCGTCAAACGGGCGCGATTCGAGCCAGACATCCTGAATGCCCGCCCGGCATATGTCGCCCCGCCGGGTGATGGTCCAGCCTTCAACCTCCGATGGAAATGCTGCCAGCGCGGGAACGCCCGAACAGGCAAGCGACAGGATCAGGGCCACACGAAGGGGCAAGGACATGCTGTTTCCTCAAACTGATGACGGCTCAGTTGATGGAAAAACGCATTTCGCGTCAATTGCTTCCTTTGGATGGTTCGGCAGTTTCCTGCCCTGCGGGATTTTCCGCCCGGGGCTGAGGCATGAAGCCCTTGGCCAGCGTGTGATACAGCCGCTGCTTGCAGACCTTGGCGCCCGCCCAATCCGCGATCAGCGCCGTGGCGAACAGAGGCAGGATCATGCTGGTGCTGCTGGTGGTTTCGGCAAGGATGATCACCGCGGTCAGCGGCGCGCGCACCACGCCCACGAAATAGCCCACCATGCCCAGCAGCACGATGGCGCCGGCATCTTGCGGTGCGAAGAGCGGGGTCAGCAACTCGCCCAGCCCTGCGCCTACAGCAAGAGACGGCGCGAAAATGCCGCCCGGAATGGCGCTGGCGCTGGTGGCCAGAGTGGCGACCAGCTTTGCCGGGCCAAACCAGAACTCACCGCCTGCCCCTGCCAGCATTTCTCGCGTGGGTTCGTATCCTGTGCCCCAGGTCGCACCGCTGGTGGCGAAACCGATCACGCCCACCACGACGCCGCACAGCATGGAAGTGAACACGGGCCGCTTGCGCAGGATTGCCGTCCAGCGGCCACCCGGGCCGCGCAGCATCAGGAACAATTGCGAAAAAATCCCGCCAGCAATCCCGCCCGCGATGCCGATCAGGGGCGCTGCCCAGAGCACCGTGAGCAGCGGCAAATCCGCTGCGACATGGCCGAAATAGACATAGTCCCCGGCAATACCCTGACTGGTAAGGCCCGCGATCATCACCGCGCCCATGGCCAGCACGGCCACGCGCTGTTCATAGGCGACGGCCAGTTCCTCGATAGCAAAGGCAATCCCGGCCAGCGGAGTATTGAACGCGGCAGCCACGCCGGCCGCACCGCCTGCAATCAGCACGCCCGGCGTCACCCGCACGCGCAGCAGCTTGTGCGCCGCCACCATGATCGCTGCGCCGAGTTGAACCGTAGGCCCTTCACGCCCGACAGAGGCCCCGCCGAACATGGCGCCCACGGTAAGCACCAGCTTGGCAATGCCTGCCCGCAGAGAGATCAAGCCCTGTTCTTCCTGCCCTTCCGGGTCACGCGCGGCGGCAATCACCTGCGGAATGCCGGAACCGCGCGCTTCCAGCGCGATCTTGCCGGTCAGCCAGGCGACGACTGCGAAAATGGCCGGAGTAATCAGCAGCGGCATCCAGGGATGGGAGGCGGAAACGCCGTTAAAGGCCTTCTGCGCGAAATCGCCAGCGCGGGCGAACAGCAGGGCTACCAGCCCCACCAGCAGTGCGCCGATCAATGTGGCAAGGCGGCGGCGCCATTGCGGCAGCTCGAGATCTTCGTCTCGGGCCACGCCTTTCAGCCACTGCCCAATCTGCCGGATTGCCTGCATAGCCGCCTCCCTAGCGGCCCCGGCCGCCAAGGCCAACCCTTCGCGCCCTGCATTCCGCCCCGAATGATGACGGGATTTTTCACAAGTTTGCGAATGCGCATCCCGGGCGGGCAGAGTATGGATTGCCCACATCTGCGTGGGGGCAATTCACATGAGCAAGTCGGCAGCCAGTCCTTTTGCAAAACGGGTGCGGGCCTTGCTCGCGCTGGCCACCGGCCTCTCCCCCGTCGGGGCGGCCAATGCAGAAGAGGCGAAGCCGCCCTGCATACTGACGCATAATGTCACCCCGAACGCTGTCGTGGATGGCGAAGTCTATCGGGTGAACAGCGAGACGGATTTTCACGCGCTCTACCGTGTCCAGCTGATCCCCACCTCCGCCACCGGTGGGCAGGATGCGCAGACCGGCACGCTCGCAGTCTGGTATCAGTGGACCCCTTCGACCACGCGGCAATATCAGATGGCCGTGCACAATCCCTTCTACAAGGAAGGGGAGACCGTCACCGACAACCGGGAAGTGTTCCTCACCATCAATGGCGCGGGGCATACGGCCCTGTTCGCTTCCCCCACCCTGGAATGGCTTGAGGTGAAGGACTGGCAAGGCGGCGATGCCCTGCCGACGGTTACGGCCGATCCGACGGTGATGTTCAGAAACACATCAAAGAATGAGCCGAACGTCACCTTCACCTATCCGGCGGGCGATGCGAAACAGGCCTTCGAGATCGCTCCCCAAGTGTTCAACGCGCTGGTCGATTATGCGAACAAGGGCGAATGCACCGTCAGGCAGCAGATCGGCGCCGATCCCGACAGCATCTTTGACAGCATCTATGACGATGCGACCGACTGGGGCTGCTTCCTGACGACGGCCACCTGCAAGACCGTGGGGCTGGAGGACGATTGCTGGGAACTCACCACGCTGCGCCAATTCCGCGATGGCTGGCTGGCATGGCAGGAAGGCGGCGCGGAAGACATCGCACGCTATTACCGCGAGGCCCCAGCGATCGCCCGCGCGCTCGGATCGGACCAGCAGGCCGCGCTCAGGCTTTATTGGACGCGCATCGTGCCATCCGCCCTTGCTGCCCACTTCGGCGCAAATCGGCTTGCCCGGCGCATCTACACCCGCATGATGGGCGAATTGGGCGTCGCCTGATTTTACGCCGAATTTTAATGTTAGGGCAGAGAAACCTGAACGGGAGGCATCCAGACCGGTTCAGTTTCCCGTCAGCGCGACTCGCTTAAATCCCCTTTCAGACAGGGCCGCCAACCACTCAGCGGCATGACGGAAGGAGATGCCGCAATGACTATCAGAGGACTGCTCCGTTCGAGCGGACTCGCAGCGCTCGCCACCGCCATGGCGGTGACAGCGCTTCCCGCCGAGGTTTTCGCAAAGCCCGGCGACAATAATTCGAACTCCGGCTGGTCGCGCGGTTCGAACAACAACCGCGGATCGGACGATCGCGGATCGCGCAGTTCCAGCAATCGCGGTTCGGAATCGCGCAACTGGTCTTCATCCCGCGGGAATGACGGGAATGACAATCGTGGATCGGATCGCGGTTCGGATCGTAATTCCTCCCAGCAGCGGCCCCAGCCTGCCCCGCAAGCCAGTTCGCGCCCTGCCCAGCAGCCCAGCGCACGTCCCGCCCCGCAGCAGGCAAACCGCCCCGCTCCGTCGCAAGGCAGCAATTATCGCCAGGGCGACGGCAATCGTGGCCAGGGCGCCAACACGCCGAATTCGGTACGCAGTTCCAACAATAGCCGCCCCACCGGCGCGGAGCTGCGCGAGCACAACCGGGTGCAGGATCGGGACTATAACCGCGACCGCGACCGCGACAATAATCGCAACGGCAATGACCGGCGCGACAATTACCGCGACGACAATCGCGGCGGATCCTATCGCGACAATGATCGCAACGGTTCCTACCGCGATAATGACCGCAATCGCTCCTATCGCGACGGCAACCGCAATGGCTCTTACAACGGGCGGGACCGCGATCACCGTAACTGGGACCGCAAGTGGCGGAACGACAACCGCTACGACTGGCGGAAATACCGCAGCAATAACCGCAGCCGGTTCCATATCGGGATCTATTACGCGCCCTACCGGAACTATTACTACCGGCCGCTGAGCATCGGGTTCTTCCTCGACTCGCTGTTCTACAACGATCGCTACTGGATCAACGATCCCTGGTATTACCGCCTGCCGCCCGCTTACGGCCCCTATCGCTGGGTACGTTATTACGACGACGCCCTGCTGGTAGACACTTACAATGGTGAAGTGGTGGACGTGATCCACAACTTCTTCTGGTGACCCTCCTGCTGCCGGAAGAGTGGTCCGGCAGTCAGGGCAAGTCCCCCTCCCTCGGGCGGGGGACTTGCTTCGTTCAGGCCTTGGCCGTGCCGAAGGGCAGCATCCGGAAGATATTGCCGTCCTTGTCGAGGAATGTGTGCTTGAGCGCGCCGAGGATATGCACGGCGATCAGCGCCAGCATGATCGTTCCGCCCGTGGCATGGGCCTCGAAGATCGAGTGGCCCAGTTCCGGGTTCTTGCCCACCGGCAGCGCGGGCACGGTCACGCCATAGACGTCGATTGCCAGCGCATAGAAGGACTGGCCCAGCCAGCCGCCCAGCGGCAGGCCGATCAGCAACACGTAGAACAGCAGGTGCACAGCCTTCGCCGCCGTCTTTTCCCACGGCTTGAGCGAGGAGGCCAGCGGCGGCGGCGACTTGGCGAAACGCCACAACAGGCGCAGCACAGTCAGTGCCAGGATCAGCATGCCCAGCGCCTTGTGCTGGTCCATCACTCGCATCTTTTCAGCAATTTCGAGATTTTCGGCCGATTCCGCGATCCGCCAATTGACGATCACGGCAATGGCAATCGCCCAATGGAGCAGCATCGCCACGGCTGAATAGCGTGTCTGCGTCATAGTCCCGTCTCCTCTTGTTCCCCGCGCCGCGATGGTACTCCCAGGCCGCTGGGGGGCAAGCGAAACTATTCCTTGGCGCTGTCAGCAGCCTGACCTTCGACGTGCCCCATCTGCCGGGCCAGCCGGTCCAGCTTGTGGGAAAGACGGATCAGTTCCAGCTGGGCGCGCAAATTCACTTCGTAATCGTGGCGGGCCGCGATCCGGTCCTTCTTGGCCTGCCGGTTCTGGCTCATCATGATGATCGGCGCCTGCACGGCGGCCAGCATGGACAGCATCAGATTGAGGAAGATGAAGGGATAACGGTCGAAGGGCGTGAAGCCCAGCGCCGCCACGGCATCGCTGTTCAGCATGACCCATGCCAGCAACACCAGGCCGAAGCACACGATAAAGCCCCAGCTGCCGCCCACGGCGGCAACCCGGTCAGCCAGCCGGTCGCCGAAACCGGCGTGAATCTGGCTTATCTCTTCCCTGTCGCCGACGAACACCGTTCCGGAGGCGACACGCTGGATCACGCGCTGTTCGTCCGGCTCCAGATCCTCAAGCTCGCGGCCCAGCAATTCGCGGGCCAGCTTGTGAGGATCGGCCGGCGCGGTCACTTGGCGAGAGCTTCCGCGATCAGCCGGCGGGTATTGGCCACGCCATACAGGGCGATGAAGCTGCCCATGCGCGGCCCCTGGCTGGAACCGAGCAGGGTTTCATACAGGGCCTTGAACCAGTCACGCAGGCTTTCGAAGCCGAAGCGTTCATCCTTGCCGATCTCGTAGACTTCGGTCTGCAGATCTTCGGCAGAGGCATCTTCCGCCGTCTTCGCCAGCACGGCGTCCAGCGCCTTCAGCGCCTCTGCCTCATTGGCTTCCGGCGCGCGGCGCACCAGCGTGGGGGCCACGAAATCGCGATTATAGGCCAGCGCCCGGTCAACCAGGATGTTCAGTTCCGGGTGATGCGCCGGATCGGCATCGTGGATGTAATTGCCCAGGTAATTCCACACCTGCTCATGCGTGGCATGAGTGCCCAGCACGCCCACCAGATTGAGCAGCAGGCCATAGGTCACGGGCAGGCTGTCGCCATCCCCGCCCTTGTAGCCATTGGCGCGCAGCAGGTTCCAAACCGGGTTGCCCAACTGCTGTTCGATCGGCTGTTCGGGAATCTTGGTGCGGAACTGCCAATATTCATCCACCGCGCGCGGGATCACGCCGACATGCAGTTGCTTGGCGCTCTTGGGTTCGCGGAACAGATAGAAGCCCAGCGATTCCTCGCTGCCATAGGTCAGCCATTCCTCGATGGTCAGGCCATTGCCCTTGGACTTGGAAATCTTCTCGCCATTGGCGTCCAGGAACAATTCGTAGATCATGCCCTCGGGCTTACGGCCGCCGAGGATATGCGCGATCTTGCCGGACTGGGTGACGCTGTCGGTCAGATCCTTGCCGCACATTTCATAATCCACGCCCAGCGCGACCCAGCGCATGGCCCAGTCCACCTTCCACTGCAGCTTGGACTTGCCGCCGAGGATCGACTGCTCGACCATTTCGCCGCCATCTTCGAAACGGACGATCCCGGCTTCGGCATCCACCACTTCGATGGGTACCTGCAGCACATGGCCGGTCTTCTCGCTGATCGGCAGCACGGGCGAATAGGTCTTGCGGCGCTCTTCGCGCAGAGTGGGCAGCATCACGCCCATGATGGCATCGTAATGCTTCAGCACATTCTTCAGCGCATCGTCGAACTCGCCGGAATCGTAACGATCCGATGCGGCGATGAATTCATAATCGAAGCCGAAGCGATCGAGGAAATCGCGCAGCATCGCATTATTGTGATGGGCAAAGCTGGCATGCCCCTTCTCGAACGGGTCGGGAATGCGGCTCAGCGGCTTGTGCAGATTCTCATGCAGCACTTCGGCATTGGGGATGTTTTCGGGCACCTTGCGCAGCCCGTCCATATCGTCGGAAAAGGCGATCAGGCGCGTGGGATGGCCGCCGGTCAGCACTTCATAGGCGCGGCGCACCAGCGTGGTGCGCAACACTTCCTGGAAAGTGCCGATATGCGGCAGGCCCGAGGGGCCATAGCCGGTTTCGAAAATGACGGGCACGAGATTGCCGTCCGCATCGCGCTTCCCGCCCGGAAAGCGTTTGGCGAGACGCTGCGCCTCCTGAAAAGGCCAGGACTTGGACGTTTGGGCGGCGGCGATCAGTGCTTCATTGCTCATGGCGCGGGTCCATTGCGCCTCGCGCGGCATTTCGCAAGTGCGGCGATTCGATCCGGCCGAAAATGGCCCGCATTTCCGCCGAAGTTGACAAAGTTGACACTGTACAGAGGAAAGCTTCCCCCACCCCTTCCGGCAAGGCGTCAACTTCCGGGAAATTGGTGGGCGCAGGGTTCATGGCACAAGTGCTAGCCGATTAGCCGCATGTAGGACAGGCGCGGAAAGAGGCGGCCGCTTACACGACCGCCTCCCCCCACAGGTCGGCATAGGTCAGGCCGCCTGCAGAACCTTGCGCCGGGCCAGTTCAGGCCAGACATGCGGGTAATCGCTAAGGTCGATCCACGGATCGGCCCGTTCGAACCTGCGGCCGATGGATTGCAGGATCAGGCGCGCGCGCTTCAGCCGGGCACGGCGCGAACGGAACGGATTGGCCTTGTCCGGCGGGGCATCCAGCATCCGCATCAGCAGCGCATTGCGTTCCTCGAACCGGGCGGGAAGCCTGCGCGGCAGATCGACCGGGGTATCCTGGCGGCGGCGCGCGGCACCGAACAAAGGCTGGATGGTCAGAGGCGTGGCCGTTGCCGCAATGGCCGGCGCGGTAGCTGTAGGACCAGTAACCGTCGGGGCAATCGCAACCGGAGTAGCCACAGCCTTCTCCGGCGGCTGCTGCACCTGCGGCTTCACCACCTGAGGCGGTGCCTCCTTGGGGCGGCGGCGACGGAGCGGACCGGCGAACAGGGCCAGCAGCAGCAAGGTGCCCGCCGTACCCCAGGCAATTGCGTCAACTGCTTCGATCACCGGATTGGATACGGGTTCGGCGGCAGGTTCGGCCAGCGCCGGATCGTCCACCGCAAGCACCGTCTCGGCCGGGAAATAGTCGCTATTGGCAGCTGGCGGAGCCGCTTCTTCCATGGGCTGAACGCTCTGCGCCATAGGCATGGGAGCGACCCGTTCAGCAGGTGCGGCTCGGCTTTCGCGGACAGGCGATGCTGCCGCCCGTGCGGGTGCCTCGGCAACCGCCGGTTCCTCGCTGGGCACATTTTCGGGGATAGGCTGGATCACGGGGATGGAGCGCATCACAGGGGCCTGCGCGGCAGCGGGCGCGGCAGAAGGCGTCGCGGGCGGAATGGCCGGAGCCTGCGTGCTGGGCGGCGGCGCGGGGATCACCGGCTCCAGCGGCGGAGAGACTTCCGGCGGAGGCGCGACAGGCGGGTCTACCTGAGGCGCAACAGTCTGGGCGGAAAGCCCGGTTGAACCAAGCGCAAGTACCGCGGCAATCGCGGCAGTTGCGCAACGAGCGGATATGAATGTCTTTTCCATAGCCCAAATAAAACGGGCAGGACTATTTGAGCGTTCCTTCATTCACCGTTCAGTGAAATGACAAAATCACGGATTTCCTTGATGAAGCACTCATTCGATTGAGGCGGGCCGATTTCCGGCTGCGACAGGCCGACCCTTCGTTTTTCATCGCCAATCTGTTCTCAAAACGGCTTGTCCCCTCATCCCGTCAACTCATCTCAATTGCCCTGCAATTGCCCGATGAACCGTCTTGCAGGTCAGGCCACGTTCGGAAAAGGCGGGCTATGGACTGCCCGGTAATTGCAAGAAAAGAAGGAGAAATCCCCTTGGATTATCTCAAGACCCTGCAGGAGCAGGTGGATTCAATGGTGATGGGCACGGTGGCGACCCTGCCCAGCATCGCCGTGGCGCTGGTGGTGGTGGCCATCACCTGGCTCGCCGCGCGGCTCGCCTCGCGCATTGCCACAAGGATCGTCGAGAAAACCGGCATCCGCAACGATCTGAAGCAACTGTTCCGCACCTTCGCCCGGCTTGGCGTGTGGATCACCGGCCTGCTGATCGCCGCCGCCGTGGTCATGCCCGGCCTGACGCCCGCCAGCCTTGTCGCCGGCCTTGGCGTAGGCGCGCTGGCCATCGGCTTTGCCTTTCAGGACATTTTTGAGAATTTCCTGGCCGGGGTACTGATCCTGCTGCGCGACAAGATGCAGATCGGCGACGTGATCGAGGCGGAAGGCATTCTGGGCAAGGTGGAGAAAATCACCCTGCGCGAAACCCACATCCGCCAATTGTCGGGCGAACTGACCATCCTGCCCAATTCGATGATCTTCAAGAACCCGGTGAAGATCGTGACGGACATAGCCCTGCGCCGCAACGAACTGGTGGTGGGCGTATCCTACGATACCGACCTGCCCATGGCGGAAGCGACCATCCGCAAGGCCGTGGAAAGCGTGGAGGAAGTCGCGTCGGACCGGGCAGTGGAGATTTACGCGCAGGAATTCGGCGCCAGTTCGATCGACTTCACCGTGCGCTGGTGGGCGGATTCGCGCCTGCACGATTTCCTTGGCGTGAAGAGCAAGGTGGTCTTCGCCATCAAGCGCGCGCTGGACGATGCGAAGATCGAAATCCCCTATCCCCATGTCACGCACACTTATGCCGGGTTGCCCCCTGCCGCCGGGCAGGAGAACCAGCCTACCTGAACTGGGGACAGGCCGCAGCCGCGCTTGCCGCCTGTTCCTAGTCCGTTCTAGGGTCGGGGCGTGACTCAGCCCCTTCCCCTTCCCGCGTTGCATGCCAGCCATGCCGGCAGCTGGCTGCGCGCGGCCAATGGCGCCACGCGCACGGTGGGCAAGGGGGAAGCGATCATGGCGGCGGCCGATACACCGTTGCTGATCCTCAATGCCCCGTTGGTGGCCACCCGGCTGGGCTATCCGGACCTTTCCGGGCTGGACCTGCTGGAACTCTTCGCCTTCATCCACCCCGCCCGCTTCTGCGTGCCCACGCCCAAGGGCCTTGCCCATGCGCTGGGGCTGGATGAACCGGCCAGCGACGATGGCGTGCCTGCCCTGCTCCAGCTTGCGGCGGGCAGGTTGCTGGAAACCTGCGAAAGCGAGGAATGGCAGGAACGCGAAGGCGCGTGGAGCGTGCTCCAGTCGCTGATGCGGCTGCGCTGGCCCTGGGCGAACGTGATCGCCCCGCATATCCGTCAGCCGCAGCGCGCCGAACGCTGGCTGTTCACGCGACTGCCCGAATGGGAAGAAACGCCGGAACGGCCCCAGCCCGCTCAGGTCACGCTTGCGCCGGAGGAAGTGCGCGCCCGCCTTGCCCGGCTCACCGGATCGGGCGCGGAGGAACGCGAAAGCCAGCGCGCCTATGCCGCAGAGGCCGCCAGCGCCTTTTCCCCGCGTGACCGGCGCGGCGTGCCGCATATGCTGCTGGCGCAGGCAGGCACCGGCATCGGCAAGACGCTGGGCTATCTCGCCCCGGCCTCGCTCTGGGCGGAAAAATCCGGCGGCACTGTGTGGGTTTCCACCTTCACCAAGAACCTCCAGCGCCAACTGCGCCGCGAAAGCCGCCGGGCGTGGCCCAATAATCGCGCCGACGGCACCCAGCCTGTAGTGGTGCGCAAGGGGCGCGAGAATTACCTGTGCCTGCTCAATCTGGAAGATGCGCTGCAAGGCGGCTTTGGCGGGCGGGCGGCAGTGCTGGCCCAGCTTGTGGCGCGCTGGGCGGCTTACACACAGGATGGGGACATGATCGGTGGCGATCTGCCCGGCTGGCTGGGCACATTGTTCCGCAACCGCGCGATCCGCAGCCTGACCGACCAGCGCGGCGAATGCGTCTATGCAGGCTGCCCGCATTACCGCAAATGCTTCATCGAACGCGCCGCGCGGGCCAGCGCGCAGGCCGATCTGGTGATCGCCAATCACGCGCTGGTGATGGTCAATGCAGCCAGAGGGCGAGACCATGCCCAGCGCCCCACCCGCATCGTGTTCGACGAAGGCCATCACGTATTCGATTCGGCCGATTCCACTTTCGCGGCGGAACTGACCGGGCTGGAATGCGTGGAATTGCGCCGCTGGATCACCGGCCCGGAACGCGGATCGAAAGGCCGTCGCCGGGGCCTCGCCGCGCGTCTGGCGGACATCGCCTCTTATGACGAGGCAGGCGGCAAGGCCGTGGCCGATGCCGTCACCGCCGCAGAGGCGCTGCCCGGCGAAGGCTGGCTGCAACGGCTGGCGGAAAACCAGCCCTCCGGCCCGCTGGAAGAACTGCTCGCAGGCGTGCGCGCCCTTACCTATGCGCGGGACGAAAGCGGCGGGCAGGAAGCGGGCTATGGCATAGAGACCGAGGCCGCCCAGCTGGACGGCAATTTCATCGAACTGGCCCAGCAGGCCGCGCAGGCGCTGGCGGCGATCCGCTCGCCGCTGATGAAGCTCTCCGTCCGGCTTGAGGCTCTGCTGGAAGATCCGCCGGACTGGCTGGACGGCCAGGGCCGCGCCCGCATCGAAGGGGCGCGCTATTCGCTCAAATGGCGCATCGACATGCTCGCCTCGTGGGAGGCCCTGCTTGACCGGCTGGGCGGCGCGGCGGACCCGGATTTCGTTGACTGGCTCGCAGTCGACCGTTCCGACGCGCGCGAATACGATATCGGCCTGCACCGCCGCTTCCTCGATCCGATGAAGCCCTTCGCGCAGGTCGTTCTGGAACCCGCTCACGGCGTGATGCTGACCAGCGCGACGCTGAAGGATGGCGGCGAATGGCAAGCCGCCCTCACCCGCTCCGGCGCGAACTGGCTCGATACAGCCCCGATGCTGAGCGAGCATGAAAGCCCGTTCGACTATGCCTCCAACGCCGAAGTGCTGATCGTCACCGATGTGAAAAAGGGCGACATTGCCGCGCTGGCCGGCGCCTATGCCCGCATTATCGAGGCATCGAAGGGCGGCGTGCTCGGCCTGTTTACCGCGATCCGCCGGTTGCGCGCGGTCCATGGCCGCATTGCCGACCGGCTGGCGCGCGAAGGCCTGCCGCTTTACGCCCAGCATGTCGATCCGATCGACACCGGCACGCTGGTGGACATCTTCCGCGACGATCCGCGCGCCTCGCTGCTGGGCACCGATGCCCTGCGCGACGGGGTGGACGTGCCGGGCGAATCGCTGCGCTGCGTGGTGATGGAACAGGTGCCCTGGCCCAAGCCCTCCATCCTCCACCGCGCCCGCCGCGCGGCCGGGGGCGGCAGTTCCTTCGATGACCGGATCATCCGCGCGCGGCTGGCACAGGCCTTCGGCCGCCTGATCCGCAGCAAGGACGACAAGGGCCATTTCGTGGTCCTTTCCGCTGCCTTCCCCACGAGGCTGACAGCCGCATTCCCCAAGGGCACGCCTGTCATCCGCCTGACGCTCGATGAGGCTTTACATCGCATCGCGAGCGGTGTTTCTGGGGCGAGCGACGCGATTCCGGCCTCCCCGGCATCGCCGCTGGAAGGATCCACGCCCTCGTGAAACTGCTCGGCCTCCTGCGCCATGCCAAATCCGACTGGGACGATCTGGGCCTGCGCGATTTCGATCGCGGGCTGAACAATCGTGGCCGCAAGGGCGCCGCCCTGATGGGCCAGCACATCCGCGATCACGGGATCAGGTGGGAACAGGTGCTGGCCAGCCCTGCCGAAAGGGTAAAGCGCACACTGGAAGCCGCCGGGATCGACGGCCACGTCAACTGGCAGGACCGGGCCTATCTGGCCAGTTCCAGCACGCTGATCGAACTGCTGCGCGCCGTGGAAGGCAGCCCGGACAGCGTGTTGCTGGCGGGGCATAATCCGGGCCTGCAGGAACTGATCTTCGATCTGGTTCCGCCCGATGCCGAAAACGCGCTGTTCGATGCCGCAGCCGAGAAATACCCCACCGCCACCTTTGCCGTGCTGGAACTGGATATTGCCGACTGGGCAGAGCTTGAGCCGAATTGCGGCCGCCTGATCCACCTCGCCCGCCCGCGCGATCTCGATCCAGAACTGGGGCCGGAAGGGCGCGGTTAGCCGCTGATCCCTTTCGCCTCACTTGTCATTGCGAGGAGGCGAAGCCGAAGCGGCAATCCAGAGCCGGATATAACTGCCTTGGATCGCCGCGAGACTAAGTCCCTCGCGATGACGAAAAGCAATTACGGCTGGCCGGGGCCTACGCCCCGCGGCCAATCAACGCTCCAGCGCGGCGGCCAGCCTGCTGCGGATCGCGCGCAATTGCGGAACGATGTCGCCTGCCGGATGCGTATCGCCGTCCCCACGCGCCGTCGTAGCGGGCGGTGCTTCCGCTGCCGCAGCCTTGCCGCCGGACAGCGCCAGCCGCGCGCCTTTCAGCGTATAGCCTTCCCGGTTCACCAGCCGATCGATCGTATCGACGATGCGGATGTCTTCCGGACGATAATAGCGCCGCCCGCCGCTGCGTTTCAGCGGCTTGAGCATGGGAAATTGCTGTTCCCAATATCGCAAGACGTGCTGCTTGATACCCAGCGCGCGCGCGACTTCGCCGATGGTGCGCAGCGCGTCGGCATCCTTGCCGTCGCTGAACCTCGGATCAACTACCACTTTGCCCCTGCTTTCCTGTTCTTAACCCTGGCTAACCCGGTCTTTCAGGATCTGGCTGGCGCGAAAGGTCAGTACGCGGCGCGGCGTAATCGGCACCTCGATCCCGGTTTTGGGATTGCGGCCTACACGCTCATTCTTGTCCCGTAACAAGAAAGTTCCGAAACCGGATATTTTAACGTTTTCACCGCGCTCCAACGCGTGGCACATGTGATCGAGAATTGCCTCAACCATCGCGAGTGATTCCGCACGGGAAAATCCCATCTTGCGATTGATCACCTCAGCGAGATCTGCGCGTGTAAGCGTGCCGACCGAACGCATCATCTTCCCGTCCCCTGTTCAGATTGCCTGGACAGTTCCAATGGGATCAACCTAACACTTTGTGTGAACAAGGCAATATAACCCGCATTTCTGCGGATTTTTCGGATAGCCGAAGTTTTCAGAAAATCACATGCGCAGCAGGCTGGCACCCCAGGTGAAGCCTCCGCCCATGGCTTCCAGCATCACCAGATCGCCCTGTTTTATGCGCCCGTCACGCACCGCAAAATCGAGCGCCAGAGGCACCGATGCGGCCGAAGTATTGGCATGGCGATCGACGGTTACGATCACCTTTTCGTTTGCCAGACCGAGCTTGCGTGCCGTGGCATCCAGAATGCGGGCATTGGCCTGATGGGGCACGACCCAGTCCAGATCGGCTGCAGTAAATCCAGCCTCTTCAAGCACTTCCTCAAGAACTTCTGCCAGATTGACCACGGCGTGCCGGAACACTTCGCGGCCTTTCATACGCACCTTGCCCACTGTTCCGGTGGAAGAAGGCCCACCATCGGTGAACAGTAGTTCGTTATGGGCGCCATCGGCATGAAGACGGGTGGCGAGCACGCCCGGACCGCCCTCTTCAACGTCCTCCGCCGCGAGCACGACAGCCCCTGCACCGTCCCCGAAAAGGACGCAGGTAGCACGGTCTTCCCAGTCGAGAATCCGGCTGAAGGTTTCCGCCCCGATAACCAACGCACACTTAGCCATTCCGGTCTTGAGTAGCGAATCGGCAACACCCAGCGCGTAGAGGAATCCCGAACAGACCGCCGAAACGTCGAAGGCGATTCCCCCGTTGCATCCAAGCGCGTCCTGCACCTTGGTAGCGGTCGCCGGGAAGGTCTGATCCGGGGTGGCGGTGGCCACGATAATCAGGTCCACAGCCGCACCTTCGATGCCTGCCGCGGCCAATGCCTTGCGGCCTGCATCTGCGGCCAGGCTGGAGGTCGTCTCCGTCTCGTCGGCAATGTGGCGCGAACGAATGCCGGTACGCTCCACGATCCACTCGTCGCTGGTATCGACAGTGCTGGCGAGCTCTTCATTGGTCACTGCGCGTGCCGGCAGGGCGGAGCCGGTGCCCTTGACCACGGAACGGATCATACTGCGTTCTCTTTATCTTGACCGTTTCCGGCGGAGGAATTGCCGTTGTGACGCAACCGTTCCTCGCCCAGTTCGGCAAGATCGGCAGCAATGCGTTCGGTAATGCTCGCCTCGAGCAGGCGCGCCGTCACCGCAACGGCATTGGCCACACCATTGGCAGTCGCGCTGCCATGGCTTTTCACAACCACGCCATTGAGGCCCAGGAAAACCGCGCCATTGTGATTATTGGGGTCCAGATGGTGCCGCAGCAAATCCGTTGCCGGACGGCTGACCAGGAATCCGAATTTGGATCGCAGTGAGCTCTGGAAGCTGCGGCGCAGCAGATCGGCCACGAAACGGGCCGTGCCTTCCACTGCCTTCAACGCGATATTGCCGGAAAATCCGTCGGTCACCACCACGTCCACATCGCCGCGCGACAGGCCGTTGGCTTCCACGAAACCTTCGAACTCCATCGAAAGGCCGGTTGCCTCGCGCAAGCGGGCTGCGGCTTCCTGAAGCTGTTCGGTGCCCTTGTTCTCTTCCGTGCCGATATTCAGCAGGCGCACGCGCGGCGCCTCGCGCCCGGTGACGATCCGCGAATAGGCAGCGCCCATGATCGCGAACTGCACCAGATTGCGGGCATCGCAATCGGTATTGGCGCCAAGATCGAGCATGACGAGATCGCTGTCGCCCAGTGTGGGCATCAGCGCGGCCAGAGCGGGCCGGTCGATTCCGGGCATGGTGCGCAGGGCGAGCTTGGCCATGGCCATCAGCGCGCCGGTGTTGCCGCCGCTTACCGCGCCGCCAGCCTCGCCCTGTTTCACGGCGTTGATCGCCAGACCCATGGAGGTTGTGCGGGCACGACGCAGTGCCTGGGTGGGCTTTTCATCGCCCGCCACGACATCTGCGGCATGCAGGATTTCGGAGGCCCCGCGCAGGTTGGGGTGATTATCGAGCGCACGTTTGATGCGCTCTTCATCCCCAACCAGCAGGAATTTGAAACGGTCATGGCGACGGCGAGCAAGCGCCGCGCCTTCGACCATCACGCGCACGCCTTCATCGCCGCCCATCGCATCGACGGCGATACGCGGCAGATTCATGCGCTTACCCCTGTAAGTCCGGGCTTAGAGCCCGACGGCCACGATCTCGCGCCCGTTGTAGTGGCCGCAATGCGTGCACAGATTGTGCGGGCGCTTGAGTTCGCCACAGTTCGAGCATTCGTGGAATGCTTCAACCTTCAGCGCGTCATGCGAACGGCGCATACCCCGGCGGGAGGGGGTCGTTTTTCTCTTGGGGACAGCCATCGCGGCACCTGTTCCTGCAAATTCTAGATCGGTTTCGTAAGCCGCCCTAGGCGATGGTCCGGCAATGCACAAGTGCGGGGCACTTATGCGCAGGCCGGGATCGCGGCTGGCGGTGAAGGCGCGGCCTATAGCGATTTTCGCGTGCGTTGCAAGCATCGCCGGGAATATAGGGCGAGCACAAGATTACAGGGGACGATCCGACATGCACCTTACCGTTACGCTCACTTCGGCCGCAGTGGCCGCGATCATCGGTGTCTGGCTGACATTCCGGGTCATCCAGTTGCGCGCAAAATTCGGCGTTGCCCACGGCCACGGCGATAATGATGCACTGATGAGGCGCATGCGCGCCCAGCTCAATTATGCGGAAAACACGCCGCTGGTGCTGATCCTGATCGCGGGAATCGAGCTTTCGGGCAAGGCGGACATCTGGCTTTCCTATGTCGCTGCAGTCTATTTCCTCGGCCGTCTGGCCCATGCGGTGGGCATGGACAGCGAATCCGTCCCGGTGACTCGCAAGATCGGGATGGCCTCCACTCTGCTCGTGCTGATCGGCCTTGCGATCTACGCCCTGCTGGTTGCACTCAAGATCGTCTGACCGGGCGGCCATGTTCGCGGATTTCGCCAATCACTGGGTGATCATCGGGCTTTCCGCGGATTTCCGCAGTGGGAAGCTCTATCCGGCCATCGTGGCGGATGAACGGATCGTGCTGTTCCGTGGCCGGAATGGCACGCTTTCCGCCCTGATCGACCGCTGCCCCCATCGCGGAGTCGCGCTTTCGCTGGGGAAGCTGGCCGACGGAATCGTCGAATGCCCATTCCACGGCTGGACCTTCGACGGAACCGGCGCCTGCCTCTCCGTGCCGTGGAACCCGGATGCCAAATGCGAGAAGCTGTCTGCCCTCGCCTTGCCAGTGCGCGAGGCGGGCGGACTGGTGTGGCTCTACACCGGATTTCGCCCCGATACCGAGCCGATGCCCCCTGAAAGCCTGAGCGCCCCCGGCGTGGTGCTGAGCGCGCAATCGGCCCTGTGGGACATCCGCTGGACGCGGGCGATGGAGAACATGCTCGATTCCCCGCACCTGCCCTTTGTCCACAAGGCAACGATCGGCCGCTTCATCGCGCCGTTCCGCCATGGCCGGATGGATACCGACTGGATCGAAACCGCTTACGGTGCGCGGATCGAAAATGTGATCGAAGGGCGAGACCGCCCTGCCCGGCTGGACTTCCGTTTTCCCAATGTGATGGAACTGTTCATCGATCCGCCGGGCAAATTGCTGCGAATGCTCGCCATCTGCACCCCGGAGAAGCAGGGGCAGACGCGGCTGACTATCGTCACCCTGCGCGATTTCGCCCGATCGAGCCTGCTCAACCCGCTATTCCGCCGGATGAACCTGCGCATTGCGCTGGAAGATCAGGCGATTCTCGAAAGCTCGCAGCCGTCCGAAGTGCCGCCTGCCGGGGTGGAGAAATCCGTCCGCACGGACAAGCCAACCCTGGCCTTCCGCAAGCTCTATTTCGAACGGATCAAAGGCAGCCGGGCCGAGCCCTGGCCGGCCACCGCGGCATCGCTGACATAGGGATTGTCGATCCGCTCCTGCCCGAAAGTACTGACCGGGCCGTGGCCGGGGATGAATGTCACATCGCCCAGCGGCCAGAGCTTCCGGGTGATCGAGGCGATCAGATCGGCGTGATTGCCCAGCGGGAAGTCGGTCCGCCCGATGGAGCCGCGAAACAGCACGTCACCCACAATGGCAAAGCGCGTGGGGCGGTTGAAGAACACCACATGGCCGGGCGTGTGGCCGGGGCAGTGAATCACTTCCAGCTCAACCTCACCCACGGTGACCCTGTCGCCATCCTGCAGCCAGCGATCCGGCTCGAAAATCTCGCCATGCAGGCCCCAGCGGCGGCCATCCTCGTCCAGCCGGGCGATCCAGAAGCGGTCCGCCTCATGCGGACCTTCGATGGGCAGGCCCAGTTCCTTCGCCAGAATGCCCGTCTGCCCGCAATGGTCGATATGGCCATGGGTGACGAGCAGCTTTTCCAGCGTCACGCCCGCCCGGCGCACGGCATCCTTCAGCTTGTCGAGATCGCCACCCGGATCGACCAGCGCGCCCTTCATCGTCTTCGCGCACCAGATGAGCGAGCAGTTCTGCTCAAGCGGAGTGACGGGAATGATGGCGGCCCGCATTGGAGGGCTTTGGGGAGGGCTCTGGGGCGCAGTATCGGTATCGGACATCGCGCTTAGGTGGCCGGTGGACCGCGCGAATGCAAGCGAGAGAACCTTCGTCATTGCGAGGGCAAGGCCCGAAGCAATCCAGGGTCCGGCGCGCTCGGCCGCTGGATTGGTTGGCCAAGGCCAGCTTCGCTTCGCTCCGCTCGCAATGACGAGCGAGAAGCAGCATCCGGCTAGATCCGCCCGCCCTTCCACACCACGCGCCCGATCACGTCCACTTCCGCCAGCGGCACTTCCACTGGGGGATAGGCCGGATTGGCGCTGATGAGAGTGAGCATGCCGGGCCGAGCGACCTGAATGCGCTTCACATGCAAAGCCTCGCCCAGGCGAACGACATGGATACCCTCACGCAAGGGGCGCGGAGTGCGGTCCACCAGAATCTCATCCCCGTCGCGCAGCACCGGCTCCATCGAATCGCCTGCCACTGCAATGGCCGAGAGCATGGCGGGATCGAGCCCCTGCTCGCGCAACCAGCGGGCCGAGAAACGAAACGTGTCGAACGGCACTTCCTGCGCACTGAAACTGCCCGGCCCGGCGGAAGCGTCGAGTGCCAGGCGGGGTATGTCCACCCAGCCGCCGCCCTTGTGCGCATAGGATTTTTCCGCCGCACCGCCCAGCTCGCTCTCCGCTACGCCGAAGAACTGCGCCAGCACCTGCCGATCTTCCTCGGCAAGGCGCCGTGGGCTGCCCTTGGTGACGAATTGCTGCAGATATGTGCCATTCTTCCCGATCAGGCGAGAGAGCGCAGCAAGGCTGACCCCGCGCGCATTGGCCAGCGCAACAAGGCGCTCGCGAGGGTCAGCGGAGGGAGCATCTAGGGAATTTGCCATATAGGCATCCTACACGTAGGATTTTTCCTAGACAAGTAGGATTTCAAGCGCGAGGAGAGTCGCATCGAGTCGATGCAGGTCGATGCAGGCACCCTGCCCCGCACCGCGCCGCAAAAAGTCTGACGAGGAGTGACAATGCTGATTCGCAAGGTCGAGAAATTCCTGCGCCGCACCGGCATGCCGGTGACCAAATTCGGCCGTCTGGCCGTGCACGATCCGCGTTTCGTGCTCGATTTGCGCAATGGCCGCACGCCCCGCCCTCGCATGGAAAAGTGCGTGGAACATTTCATGAACATATATGAGGAAACCACCCATGCTGGCTGATCCCGCCACCCTTCCCCGCCCCACTCGCGCTGTAACCCGCGGCAGGATGAACACGTCAGACCGGCTGCGCGCCGCCGTGCAAAGCCTTGCCTGTGGCCATGCGCGAATCGCCAGCCACCGGGAAACCTCCTGGGCCAGCATCACCTTTGCGGGCACGCGTCATCGGCTGGAGCTGCTGTTCGAAGGTGCGCAAGCGGTGGAGGCAGGCGAGCATTTCATCGCCGAACTGCCGGATTACGAATTCGACATTCCCCGCCAGTTGGTGGCCGATGCGGCCATCGTCGAAGTGGACCACGCCCTCACGCCCGAACCGCGCCTGGCGGTCAGCGTGGAATTGCTGCTGCTGGAGGATGCGTGATGAAGGCCAATTCATCATTGCGAGCGAAGCGGAAGCGAAGCTGGCCTTGGCCAACCAATCCAGGGCACAACTCGTTACGCTCTGGATTGCTTCGGAACCACCGGTTCCTCTCAATGACGAGAACTTTGCCTAGTACCCCAGCACCGGGTCGAAGCGCGGCTCCAGCGGCTCGCCCTTCCGGTAGCGTTCGCAGTTTTCCACGAAGCGGATGGCCCCGCGCAGCATGCTCTGCGGCGTGGGAATGCCCGAAAGGTGCATGGTGATATGCGCGTTATCCAGATCCCACAAAACATGGTCCGCCGGCAACGGTTCCGGGTCGGTCACGTCGAGCATGGCGGCAAAGATTCGCCGGTCCTTCAGTGCTGCAACCAACGCCTCCTGATCGACCACATTGGCACGGGCAAAGTTCACCAGCACAGCCTCAGGCTTCATCGCGGCAATTTCGGCAGCGCCGATCATGCCTTCGGTCTCCGGCGTGCCGGGCACGGTGAGCACGATCCAGTCGAACTCCCCGATCCGGGCGCGCCACTGGTCCGGCGTCAGCACGCCTTCGGCAGCATGGCGCCGCACGGGCACCACTTCCACGCCGAAGCCGGCAAGTTTCTCGCCGATCTTCCGCCCGATCGCGCCATAACCGAGGATCAGCGCCCGGCTGCCCGCCAGATCGCGAATACCCGGTGCGGCAGAAAGCCATTCATGCCGGTCCTGCGCGCGCACGATGGCAGCATAGTTCTTGGCGATCGCCAACATGCCCAGCACAGCGAATTCAGACACCTGAATATCGGTCAGCCCGGTGCCGTTGGTCAGCTGCACGCCGCGTTCGCGCATTTCGTCCATCGGCAGGAAGTCCAGCCCGGCATAGACGGAATTGAGCCATTTCAGCCCTTTCGCCAGCGCCACGGCCTCCAGCAAGGGCGGCTTGTAATGCATGTCGAACCAGCCGATCTCCGCCTCCGGCGCGAGCGCGTGAAGCTGTTCGACCGAATGCCACCAGCGCGGCTCGATCCAGTCGGGCAATCGCGCTTCAAGCATCGGGCGGGCAAGACCGGGCAGAACGGCAATGGTCATGCCTATTCAGCGCCCTCATCCGCCTCGGCGGGACGTGCCTTATGCGCGGCAATCGCGGCGACCAGTTCCACTTTCAGACCCTTGGGGAAAGATTCGGAGACGATGTCGTCCAGAGTCCAGCGGCCATTCTCGCGCAACATATACAGCTCGCTTTCGGCCAGATCGTTGCGATCCGGGCCGAAACCGGCGCGGGCATCCACTGTGGAAACGTCGGTGCCTTCGGCGTGGTTGACTTCAAGCTCGACCAGGAAGCTGTTGGGATCAAAATCCTGACACTGGCACAGCCAGCTGAAGCTGTTGAGATCCTCGACGTCCTCGTCGCTCAGCCCGGCCTTCCATTCGTCAACCAGCGCCTTTGTCTCGCTGGAGAAAATCGGCATGTCCCAGTCCGGCCCGGTCCAGGGCTCTTCGCTCTGATAGGGGGCGAAGGCGGCCTGAGCGGCAGCGAGAATATCGTCATCCTCATCGGCCCATGCCGGGCTGACAGGAAGAGCCACGGCCGCGAGGGCCAGAACCGTGCCGCGCAGAATCTTCATCATGCCAGTTTCCATTCCCAACCTAGCGGATCGCCGTCCATCACATCCACGCCCTTGGCCGCAAGCTCGTCACGGATCGCATCGGACGTCGCGAAATCCTTCTCCGCGCGGGCGGCCTTGCGGCGTTCCAGCGCGGCATCGATCTCTGCTTCCTCAATAGCGGCATGCTTGGGCCGCAGCCGCAGCTCGGCGCGGTCCAGCTCCAGCAGATCGAGGCCCAGAACCGCATCCATCGCGCTCAGAAGAGCGAGGGATTCATCAGTCGGCATTTTCTTGAGCGAAAGCAGTTCCTCAAGCACCGTCAGCGCCACGGGCGTGTTGAGATCGTCGGAAATTGCCTCGTCGAAACGCACGGCCAGCGGGCGCAGGGTGCCGCCGATCCCGTCCAGCAGTTCGGCAAAGGTCCAGCCCACTTCCGGCGCCTCGACCGGATCGTGGCCCTTGTCGGCATGGCGCTTCTTCAGGGCCTGCACGGCCAGCACCATCCGCTTGAGGCGGGTAAGTGCGGCGCCAAGCCCGTCCCAGCTGAATTCCAGCTCGCTGCGATATTGCGCCTGAAGGCACAGCAGACGGTAAGCCAGCGGGTGATAACCCTTGTCGATCAGCAATTGCAGGCGGAGGAACTCGCCGGAAGATTTACTCATCTTTCCAGAGCGTTCGACCAGGAAGTTATTGTGCATCCACATGCGCGCGCCGGAATTGGCCGCTTCGGACAGGCTGCCGCAACCGCAGAAGGCCTGATTCTGCGCGATCTCGTTCGGATGGTGGATTTCGCGGTGGTCGATGCCGCCGGTGTGAATGTCGAAGGGGAAGCCGAGCAGCTTCCCGCTCATCACTGAACATTCGAGGTGCCAGCCCGGCGCGCCCTTGCCCCAGGGCGAATCCCATTCCATCTGGCGCGTCTCGCCCGCGGGCGTCTTGCGCCAGATGGCGAAGTCCGCCGCGTGCCGCTTGCCTTCAACCGCCTCGATCCGCCCCTCGCCCTCATCGGTCGCGGCGCGGGCCAGCTTGCCGTAATCCTCCACGGTGGACACGTCAAAATAGAGGCCTGAAGGCAGTTCGTAACAATGCTTGTCCGCAATAGACTTCGCGAAATCGAGCATGTCCTCGATATAATTCGTCGCGATGGACCAGTCGGCCGGCTGGCGGATGTTCAGCGCCTTGATGTCCGCCCAATAGGCTTCGGTGTAATGGCGGGCGATTTCCCAGATGGACTGCGCCTTTTCCGCAGCCATCTTCTCCATCTTGTCCTCGCCCTGATCGGCGTCGTCCGTCAGGTGGCCCACATCGGTGATGTTGATCACATGGGTGAGCTTGAAGCCCTTCCAGCTCAGCGTGCGGCCCAGCACATCCGCGAAGACATAGGCGCGCATATTGCCGATATGGGGGTAATTATAGACCGTCGGCCCGCAGCTATAGACCCGCGCCTCCCCGGCATGGACCGGAGTGAAATGTTCCGTCTGGCGGGTGAGGCTGTTGAACAGCGTAAGAGGTTTACCTTCGATCATGAGCGGGGCTTTGATCCGAAGGGCGGCATTTGGTCAAGCGGCAGGCGCTTACTCCTTCGCCAGCTCCGGCTCGGGAATGTCGATTGCAGCCAGTTTCCACGACATTCCATCGCGAGTGAACACCAGCGCCGGAAAGGCCTCTCCGTTCTCGCCCTTGGGCACGGCACGGAAGCTGGAAAGCCCGGTGCGCTCCACATCCCAGTCGATTTCCTTGGCAGGCTGGCCATCGCGCTTGGGCACCAGGCTGCCGGTTACCAGCAGGGCGGCCATGCCGTCAGGCGTGATGACGCTGTCCACCACCCCGTCGATAAAGCCATTGGCCAGCAGTGCGCCCGCGCCTTGCATCGGGTCTGACTGCCCGCGCCGCGCGGCTTCCTGCCTGATCTGGGCACGCATCTGGTCCTTGAGGGACGAACGCAGGGCCGGAAAGTCGATCGTCTGCTCCAGCGCTTCGCGATCCGCCTCACGTGCGGCGTCGCGCAGGCTGTCCATCGCAATCCAGGGCGAGGCGACGGCCCAGGCACCGGCCAACAGGGCCACAAGAACGGCTCCGATCACGATGAACTTGCGCATGCTACCTCTCCTTGGCCGCAACTTCTGGCCGCGCAGCTTTGGCGCAGGCGTTTAGCGCCCGCAAGCTGAACGCAGTCAGACCACGGCCTGAAGCAGCACGCCAATGCCCACGGCCACCAATCCAAGGCCGGTCCATTCCTGCCGCCCGAGATGACGGCCCGAAACCCGCCGGTTGAGCAAGGCCGCCAGCGGCATCTCGACCAGCCCCAGGGTGCGGACATTGGCCGCCGCCGTCAGCGCAAGGCCGGTGAACCACATCAGCGTGGCCAGCATGCCCGTGGCTCCCGCACCAAGGCTGGGCTTCCATGCCTTCAACGTGGCGACGATCACGTCCTTGTCAGTCAGCCCCAGCCATACGAGCAGCAGCGTGCTCTGCACGATCAGCGCGCAGGTCATCACATGCAGCGCCGCCATCCACGGCGCTGCGCCATGCAGGGTAAGGATCGCCGCCCGGAAGGAGAGCGAGGACAGGCCGAACATCGCCCCGCTCGTCACGCCGAACAGCACAGGCGCGGCCTCTCCCCGGAACGCCGCCAGCCCGCCGCCACGCGGCACGGCCGCCCACAACACGCCCAGCGTGGCGATCAATATGCCCGCCCATGCGCCCAGAGGCAGCCTGTCGCCCAGCAGCCACCAGCCGCCCACGGCCAGCAGCACCGGCTCCGTCTTGATATAGGCATAGGCCACCGCGAAGCCGCGCATATGCATGGCCTTGAGCATCAGGGCCGTGGCGCCAAGCTGTACCACCGCGCCGGTCAGCACACAGCCGATCATGGGTTGCGAAAGGCCGGGCATGGGCTGGCCCAGCACCAGCATGGCCACGGCATAGGCCGCCAGCGCGAAGGGGATCGCGTAGAGGAACCGCACCATGGTCGCGCCCAGCGTGCCGACCGTTCCGGTCAGCCCGGATTGGAGCGCATTGCGGATCAGCTGCGTGAAGGCAGCGCCAATGGTGATCGGTATCCAGAGCATGGTGGATGCGAGCTAACGCCCGGAACCTGCCCCGGTCCACCAATGTCCGCTTGGACCGGCCATAGTTTTGCTGGCCGGCCTCATCGGATCAATCCACTTCGAACAAACCGGCAAGCTGTTCGATGATCGTGCCGCCCAACTGCTCCACATCCATGATGGTGACGGCGCGCTTGTAATAGCGGGTCACGTCATGGCCGATGCCGATGGCGACGAGCTGGACCGGGCTTTGCTTCTCGATCCAGTCGATCACCTTGCGCAGATGCTGTTCCAGATAACCGGCGGAATTCACACTGAGGGTGGAATCGTCCACCGGCGCGCCATCGGAAATCACCATCAGGATGCGGCGATCTTCCGGCCGGGCGAGCAGGCGGGTATGAGCCCACAGCAGCGCCTCGCCGTCGATATTTTCCTTCAGCAGCCCTTCGCGCATCATCAGGCCGAGATTCTTGCGCGCGCGGCGCATCGGCTCGTCAGCCTTCTTGTAGACGATATGGCGCAGATCGTTGAGGCGACCCGGTTGCGCGGCTTTGCCTTCGGCCAGCCACTTCTCGCGGCTTTGCCCGCCCTTCCACGCGCGTGTGGTGAAGCCGAGGATTTCCACCTTCACCCCGCAGCGTTCCAGCGTGCGGGCCATGATGTCCGCGCTGATCGCCGCGATGGAGATCGGGCGCCCCCGCATGGAGCCGGAATTGTCGATCAGCAGAGTGACGATCGTGTCCTTGAACTCCTGATCCTGCTCCACCTTGTAGGACAGCGATTGGCCGGGGCTGATCACCACGCGGGCCAGCCGCGCGGCATCCAGCAGGCCTTCTTCCTGATCGAAGTCCCAGCTGCGGTTCTGCTGCGCCATCAGGCGGCGCTGGAGGCGATTGGCGAGCTTGGTCACCACGCCCTGCAGCCCGGTCAGCTGGCTGTCGAGATAGGCGCGCAGGCGGGTCAGCTCGTCCTCGTCGCACAGATCCGCGGCAGAAACGATCTCGTCGAATTCCTCGGTGTAGATCTTGTAGTCGAAAGTTGAGGGATCGTCGGTCCAGGGGCGGTTCGGGCGGACGGGTATCATGCCCTCTTCCCCGTCCTCGCCCACGTCGCCGTCGGTCAGTTCCTGTTCCTGCTCGACTTGCTGGTCGCTCTCGCCGTCCTGTTCGCCCTCGCCGCTTTCGGCGGCGACGTCCTGCTGCTTGCGCTGTTCGTTCTGGGGCTGATCCTCGTCGCCCTCATCCTCGCCGGACTGTTCGCCCGCCTGATCCTCGCCTTCCTCGTTGGAGGGCTGATCGATCTCTTCCGCGCGGGTCAGTTCCAGATGGCGCAGCATGTCGAGCGTGAGCGACTGGAACGCCTTCTGATCGTCGATCGACAGAGCCAGCCGGTCGAAATCGCCGCCCGCCTTCTCGTCGATCCACTCGCGCACGAAATTGACGCCCTGCTCGGCGGAACGCGGCACCGGCTGGCCGGTCAGCTTTTCCCGCAGCATCAGGGCCAGCGCGGTCTGGATCGGAACCTCGTCGGCGCTGGTGGCGCGCGAGATGGGATCGGACGCCATGCGCATATCCAGCGATGCCGCCAGATTTCCGCGAATGCCGTCGTAATTATTCTCGCCCAGTGCCTCGTAGCGCACGGCTTCCACTGCATCGTAACAGGCCCGCGCCGAAGGCTCGACCGGGGCGTGGCGATTGTGCAGCGCCTGATTGTGGTGCTTCATCCGCAGCGAAAAGCTGTCGGCAAAGCCGCGCGCCTGCTGCGCCTGCTCGCGCGGCAGGGATCGGCCGGGCATGGGCACCTTGATCGAATCCCCCACGATGCCGGGGGCATCTGCCGTCCAGGTCACATCGATTTCCGCATCCTGCGAAATCGCGCGCGCGGCGCCGGTCAAAGCCTGCTTGAAGCGGTCTAGGGGAGTTTCGTTGGCCACTGAATAACTTCCGACGGGGAATCCGTCTTACTTGAGGATGGTCTGCCCGGTCTTGGCCCAATCGGCAAGGAAGCCTTCAATGCCCTTGTCGGTCAGCACATGCTTGAACAGGGCGCGGATCACGGCCGGCGGCATGGTCGCCACATCGGCGCCGATCCGCGCGCTTTCCAGCACATGGATGGGATGGCGGATCGAGGCGGCGAGGATTTCCGTTTCGAAATTATAATTGTCATAGATCAGGCGAATGTCGCGCAGCAGGTCCAGCCCGTCGAAGCCATTATCGTCATGACGGCCGACGAAAGGCGAAATGAAAGTGGCCCCGGCCTTGGCAGCCAGCAGCGCCTGATTGGCCGAAAAGCACAGGGTGACATTCACCATCGCGCCATCGTCCGTCAGGGCCTTGCAGGTCTTCAGCCCATCGACGGTCAGCGGCACCTTGATGCAGACATTATCCGCGATCTTGCGCAGGACTTCCGCTTCCTTCATCATGGTCGAGTGATCCAGCGCGACCACTTCGGCGCTGACCGGCCCATCCACCAAGGCGCAGATTTCCTTCGTCACTTCCATGAAATCGCGGCCCGATTTGGCGATCAGGCTGGGATTGGTGGTGACACCGTCCAGCAAGCCCGTAGCGGCCAGATCGGCGATTTCGGCAGTGTCGGCGGTATCGACGAAGAATTTCATGGTCTTGTTCCAGACGGCTCAGGGACTCGTGCAGGCGCTATATGCCTCCTGCGCTGGCTAGGCCACCCATCCAGACGCAAAGACGGATACCTCGTCCGGTTATCCATGCTCCCACTCTCGTCATTCCCGCGAAGGCGGGAATCCAGTTCCAGCGGTTGCCTCTGGATTCCCGCCTTCGCGGGAATGACGAAGTTTGGAAGTTTGAAGGTCAGCGCCTGATCTCTACGACGTGGCCGTCAGCACAGCGATCAGCATCGGGTCTTTCGTGCTGCGCGGATCGGCGCGGATTGCGGCTTCCTCGCGGCCCATTTCGGCCCAGATCGCATCGTCAACCTCGCCCGCGAACTGGTGGGCCACGCCTGCCACGTCCACGCCGGTCAGCTTGGCCAGCGCCTCGCCCACCAAGGGTTCCTGCGAGATGCGCAGGGCGTCAGCCAGTTCGGGCGACATTGCCTCGATCAGGCTGCCCGCCATCTGCCCGCGCAGATAACCGGTGGCGGCGGTCGGCCCGCCTTCCAGCAGGGCCTTGGCATTGGCGATGCCGATCACCTTCACAGCATCGGCCACCATGGGCGCCGCACGGCGGGCGCCGCGTTCGGCCACCTTGTTGAATTCACGCTGGAGGCGTTCCTTGAACACCACCGAAGTGAGGATGCTGGTGAGGATATTGCCGCGCGAGCCGAGCACATCGGGCAGAGGCAGTCGGGTAAGCTGATTATCCCAGAAGCCGCCGGGCGCCATCAGCCGGGCAAAGGCGTTGGCCTGCGCAAGGAACAGCAGGCGCCGCACGGCTTCCACCAGACTGTAACGCTGCATGCTTTCGCAGCCGGGCAATGTCAGCAGCATCGCCGCCGCGGTTCCGCCCAGAAATGCCCGTCTTGCCAGCCTTGTCCTCATTTCCCGTCCTCACCTTACTTGCCGTGACAGCCTGCCACGCCCATTACAGTTCCGCCACCATGAACCGTGTCAGAATTCTTCACTTCAACGCCGCTCTCGGCCCGCTGGACTATCGGCTGCCCGAAGGAATGGACGCGCCGCCCGGAACGGTGGTGGCCGCCCCGCTTGGCCCGCGCCAGATCATCGGCATCGTGTGGGAGAAAGACCGGCTGCCTGCCGACGAGGTGCCGGATGCAAAACTGCGCCCGCTGCTGGGCAAGCTGCCCGTACCGCCGCTGAAGGAGAGCCTGCGGCGGCTCATCGAATGGACGGCGGATTATTATTGCGCCCATCCCGCCTCGGTCGCGCGGATGGTGCTTTCCAGTGGCGGTGCCCTGAAAGGCCCGGCGACGATGACCGAATATCGCCTGACCGACCAGACGCCGGAACGGATGACGCCCCAGCGCGAGGCCGCGATTGACGCGCTGCAGGGCGAACAGGCAACGATCCGCGAACTGGCGGGAATTGCGGGTGTTTCCGAAGGGGTGCTGCGCGGCCTGGTCAATCAGGGCGTGCTGGAACCTGTGGAGGTCGATTGCGACCGGCCGTTCGAGCGCGCCCATGCGGATTTCCATCTGCCCTCCCTTTCCCCCGCCCAGCGCGAAGTGGCGGACCGTTTCGCGGGCGCTGTGAGCGAAGGCGGTTTCGCGCCCTTCCTGCTGGATGGCGTGACCGGATCGGGCAAGACGGAAACCTATTTCGAAGGCATGGCCGAAGCCCTGAAGAAGGGCCGGCAAGTGCTGGTGCTGCTGCCGGAAATCGCCCTGACGGAGGCCTTCCTGCGGCGGTTCGAGGATCGCTTCGGTGCCCCTCCCATCACCTGGCATTCCGCGCTGAAATCGACCGAGCGCCGCCGGGCGTGGCGGGCGATTGCGGCGGGCACGGCGCAGGTGGTGGTCGGCGCCCGTTCCGCCCTGTTCCTGCCCTATGCCAATCTCGGCCTGATCGTGGTGGACGAGGCGCATGAGGTGAGCTTCAAGCAGGATGATGGCGTGCGCTATAATGCCCGCGACGTTGCCGTGATGCGCGCCCGGTTCGAGCAGATTCCGGTCATCCTTGCCAGCGCCACGCCCGCGCTGGAAAGCCTGCAGATGGCCGAGGCCGGGATTTACGAGAAGCTGGACCTGCCCAGCCGCTTCGGCGGGGCGGAACTGCCGGATATCGAGACGCTGGACCTGACGAAGGAAGCGCCAGAGCGCGGCCGCTGGCTGGCGCCCCGGCTGGTGGAAGAACTGAAGGTACGGCTGGAACGGGGCGAACAGTCGCTGCTGTTCCTCAACCGGCGCGGCTATGCGCCGCTGACCCTGTGCCGACATTGCGGCTATCGCTTCCAGTGCCCCAATTGCAGCGCCTGGCTGGTGGAGCACCGCCTGTCCCGTCGCCTTGCCTGCCACCATTGCGGGCATGAAACCGCCACGCCCGATGCCTGCCCCGAATGCGGGGAGCCGGATTGCCTTGTCGCCTGCGGGCCGGGGGTGGAACGCATTGCCGATGAAGTGGCGGAAATCCTGCCAGAAGCACGCGTAGCCATCGCCACTTCCGACACGCTGAACTCGCCCGAGAAGATCGCCAATTTCGTCGGTTCGGTGGAAGAAGGCGCGGTGGACGTCATCGTTGGCACCCAACTCGTCACCAAGGGGTTCCACTTTCCGGAACTGACGCTGGTGGGCGTGGTCGATGCCGATCTGGGCCTTGAAGGCGGCGATCTGCGCGCGGCGGAGCGGACATATCAGCAAGTCGCCCAGGTGGCAGGGCGTGCCGGGCGCGGGGAAAAGCGGGGCGAGGTCATCATCCAGACCCGCCACCCAGAGGCTGCCGTGATCGCCGCCCTCGCCGCCGGAGATCGCGACGCCTTTTACGAAGCAGAGGCAGAGGCCCGTCGCCATGCCGGCGCCCCGCCCTTCGGCCGCTGGGCTGCGATCATCGTTTCGAGCGAGGATGAAAACGAAGCGCGCGAGGCCGCCAGGCAGATCGGCGCGACCCGCCCCAATGTGGCCGATGTGCAGATCCTCGGCCCTGCTCCGGCGCCTTTGAGCCTCCTTAGGGGCCGTTATCGCCACCGTCTGCTCATCAATGCGCGCCGTTCAGCCCAGTTGCAGGACGTGATCCGCGAATGGCTCGGCTCGCTCAAATTTCCCGTCGGCGTGCGGGTGAGCGTGGATATCGATCCCTACAGCTTCGTGTAGGCGAAACGCACGGCCTCAACCGCGTTCGCGCGCCAGCAATTCCTGTTTGATCGCCGTGCCATAGGCATATCCGCCGATGGAGCCGTCCGTCCGCACGACGCGGTGGCAGGGGATCAGCACGGCAACATTATTCGCCCCATTGGCCCCGCCCGCCGCGCGTACAGCCTTGGGATTGCCCGCAGCCGCGGCGATTTCGGCATAGGACCGCGTCTCGCCTGCCGGGATTCGGCGCAATTCCCGCCATACGGCTTCCTGAAAGGCCGTGCCTTTGACGTCCAGCGGAATGTCCTGCCCGCCGCCCGGGGCCTCCACCACGGCAATCACCCGGCCGAGCAATGCGGCAAACTCCTCCCCGCCTTCCACCAGATCGGCGGCCGGGAAGATCGCGCGCAGTTCCGCCATGCCTTCGTTGAAAGACAGGCGGCACACGCCTTTGTCCGTCGCGGCGACCAGCATGGGCGCAATCGTCGTTTCCACCACGGCCCAGCGGATCGTCACGCCTTCCCCGCCTTTGCTCCATGCCGATGGCGCCATGCCCAGCCTGCCCTTCAGTGAATCATAGAAGCGCGAGGGTGCTTCGAACCCCGCTTCGTAAATCGCATCGGCAACCCGGTCTCCGCCGGTCAGCGCCTCTCGCGCACGCTCCTCACGCAAGGCGCGGGCATAGGCAGCGGGCGACAGGCCAGTCATCCGCTTGAACACGCGCTGGAAATGGGCGGGCGAATAGCCGGTCAGCCTGCCCAGCGCCTCAAGGCCCGGCGGCACATCCGCCTGCCGGATCGCCTCAACAGCCGCCAGAACCGCCCGCCCGTCGCGCGCTGCCTCGTCAGGCTTGCACCGCTTGCAGGGGCGGAAGCCTGCAGCCTCGGCGCTCGCTTCGTCAGGATAGAAGCTGGTGTTCTCCGGTCGGGGGCGCCGCGCGGGGCAGCTTGGGCGGCAATAGATACCCGTGCTCTTCACCGCGACCACGAAGCGGCCGTCCTGCGAGCGGTCGCGCGCGGCAAAGGCTGCCTGCATGGCCTCAAGGGAAGAAGCGTCGGTGATTTCCATGGACGCACCTTATGCCAGAGGCCCTGCGAATGCGTCCCGTTTCTTGCGCTCAAACCTGCGGCATACGCTCCGCCTATTCCGCCTTGGCCCTTACCGAGACGGCGATGGCACGGGTCTGCGCCTTCAGCCCTTCCACGGTATCGCCCGCAGCGAACCGATAGGAATAGACCGCAAACATCTTGCCTTGCGTCACAGCCATGCAGGCGACCATCAGGCCCCGCTTGGTCTGGACATCGTCGATGCTGACGTCCCCATGCCCGATCAGATAGACGCAATCCTCGTCACGCCCGAGATATTCGATCTCGAATGCCAGTTTCGGCGCAGTGCCCATAACTTCGCCCATTTCCGCCTCGACCTGGGCGCGCATCGCCGCGTCGAATATATTGGCGCCCGGCTTGTTCGATTCTGCATCCAGCACATCGAGGAATTCTTCCCGAGGCAGAGTGAGCGCCAGCACGGCCTTCGGCGTCTTGAGCAGAATATAGTCGTCGTAAGCCGACACAGCCGGGTTGCGCCCGCAGGCATGGAAATGCGCAAGCGTGACATTGTCGTAATCGGCTGCGGCAAGAAGCTGGGATGCCGCTTCCTCATTGCCTTGCGGCAGGCAATAGCCTTGCGGGATCGGCATTTCGAGCTGTTCAAGCCCGATCCGGAAGGATGTGACCGGCCCGGCCTCTTCCGCATGGGCCGGCAAGGAAGTGACAGCGAAAGCGGCCAGAGCCAGCAGATGCAGCGATTTCATGAATTCGTCCCCCTTTGCCGCGAATCGCCGAACCGGGCGAACACGACCTGATGCTAATCGAACTGCCTGAAATCTCTCAGGGCGTCACCGGCTCAATCGTCAAAGCGATGGCGCGAGCGCGATCCTTCATCGGCGCCAAACTGCCCGACCCACTGAAATCATACAACGTCACAGTGAAGATCTTCTGTCCCCGCACGGTGAGGCAGGTCATGATCATGCCCTGCGCCGTGGCATCGGGCTGCCCAGCGCCCACGGCTTCGCCATTATAGACGCAATCTCCGTCGCGCTCGATCAAACTGGCATCGGCCAGTTCCATCTCGGTCCGCTGACCGAGTGCCTTCTCGCCAGCAGCCTCTGCCTCGTCCATTGCCTGCGCATTCGCCCTGCTTTGGGCCATCCGGCGATAGAGCGCCTCCCATTCGGCCAGCGTCGGCTCTTTCTCATAGAGATCGTCCGACAGTCGGCGGCTGGAGCGGACGATGGCATAGCGTTCGACCGGCTGGGAAATGCCCGCCCCCGTGCAAGCCAGCCAGGTGCCCACGGTGATGTTCGCCACATCCGCATCGGCCACCTGTTCGGTCTGCTGCTTCATCTCCCCTTCCGGCGCGCAATAGCCGGTCGGCACGGGCAGGCGAAACATCTGCTCGCCGATGGAAAAGCGCGCTGCGCCTTGCTGGGCGGAAGCCACGGCGGGAAGGATGAGCACAGGCAGGGCAAGCAGCGGCAGCAGGCGTTTCACGGTTAAGCCGTTCCTCTTCGGTTCAGGTGAATGCGACATAATCCGCGTCCGGCGACAAGTCAGCCGTCAAAGCGCCTTGCAACCCGGCGGAGCGAATGCGAAATTAACTCTATGTCCGCCCTCCGCTTTTTGCGCCATGCGCTGGCTCTATGCCTTGGGCTGACGCTGCTCCAGCTCTCCACCGCGGCCAATGCCGACCCAGCCGATATTGACGCTGCTTCGCGCGGCGTGGTGCGCGTCATCATTATCGGTGACGATAATGGCGGGGCCTTCCCCGTCTCCCACGGCACCGGCTTTGCGGTTACGCCGGAACGGATCGTCACCAACGCCCATGTGGTGGAAGAAGCCCGCGCCGATCGCGACCTGTCCATCGCCATCGTCCCGTCCGACGGGGGCAAGGTAGTCTATGGCAAGATCACGGCCTTCTCACCGCGCAACGATCTTGCCCTGCTGTCCACCACCGTTCCGCTCAAACTGCCGCCGCTGACCATCTCCGGCACGATCGACACCGATTCCGGCCCGGTAACGTCGGTCGGCTATCCGATGAACGTGGACCGCGCGCAGGGCCTTGGCGTGAACGACATCTTCAAGGCACAACCCCCGGTAAAGAGCCGCGGCTTCCTTTCGGGCGCGCGCCCCACGCGCGATTTCGATACGCTGCTGCACACCGCCCCCATCGGCAAGGGCAGCAGCGGCGGCCCGCTGCTCGACAATTGCGGGCGAGTTGTAGGGGTGAACAGTTTCGGCGCGGAAAGCGACGGGACCGATTCGGAATTCTACTTCGCTGTCTCCACGCGCGAATTGCTGCCCTTCCTGCGCGACAGCGGGATCACTCCGCAGGTCAACGGCCTGCCCTGCCGCTCGCTGGCCGAACTCGACGCGGCGGAACGAGCCCGTGCAGAGCGAGAGAAGCTGGCCGCCGTCCAGCAGCAACAGGCCCGCGCCGCCCGCCTCGCCGCCCGATCCGAAGAAGTGCAGCGCGAACAGGAATTCGCGATCATCGCGGAACGCGAAAACGCGATCATGCTCACGATCATGCTCATCATCTGCGGCGTGGCCGGCGGCTTTGTTACCATGCGCGAGCGGGATGAAGGCAAGATCGGCCCGATGAAGATCGCCGCCGCCGCTTCGGCGCTGGCCCTGGCGGCGGCGCTGGTCACCTGGATCAGCCGCCCATCCTTTACCGATGTGGAAGACCGTGTGGCCGCAGTGCTGGATAAGGAAGCCATGGCCGAACGGGGCAAGCAAACGCCTGCCACTGTAACGGGAACCGCCGGAGGCGCCGCGCGGCTGGTCTGTGTGGTGAATGTCGATCGCAGCCGCATCACCAGCATCGCCACCGATGACATTCCCTTCACCTGGACCGATCAGGGCTGCGTCAACGGGCGCACGCAATATGGCCAGCGCGACGGCAAATGGTCACGCATCCTCGTTCCCAATGACGAGGCAGCCGTCTCGGTGAATTCATTCGATCCCGCCACGCATGAATATAGAGTGGAACGCTATCTGCTGGCGCACGATGCGATGGATGCCCTGCGCAAGGCGCGCGCGGAATTCGAAGCTCCGCAATGCGGTGCCTCGCCGCAGGAGATTGCCGCGCTGGGCAACAATCAGGCCGCGATCTTCTCTCTCCTGCCCGGCCAGCCGAATGAACGCGTGATCTACGATTGCCACCCGGCACAATAAGGCACCCCGAAACGGGCAGCTTGCCCTGCCTGTCTAAAACGGGGGTCGACTCGGGTTGCGTTGTAGGAATGCCGGTGCTAGTCGCGCGCCAACCTAGCTGGGGGCACCTTCGGGGGCCTCGTTTGGGCTGGGTATAGTTTACCGTTTCTTCGGACCCAAAAGGACCTTCGCGAGTGGAGATTTCCGCCGGAATTCAGGCTAGCCTCGCCGGGCGTTATGCGTCGGCCCTGTTCGACCTCTCGTCGGAGGCAGGCAATATCAGCGCGGTCGAATCCGACCTTGATGCGCTGGCTGCCGCCCTCAACGAATCGGCCGAACTGGCCGCGCTCATCCGCAACCCGGAAGTGAGCCGCAGCGATCTGGGCAAGGCCATGGCCGCCCTCGCCGCGGCTATGAAGCTGGACAAGCTCACTGCCAATTTCATGGGCGTTCTGGCCGCCAATCGCCGCCTTGGCGAACTGCCCGCCATTATCCGCGCCTTCCACGCGATCGCTTCCGCCCAGCGCGGCGAAGTGACTGCCGAAGTGACCAGCGCCCATGCGCTGAGCACCGATCAGGTGGATGCGCTGGAAAAGAAGCTCAAGGCCCGCGAAGGCCGCAACGTCAAGATCCGCACCAGCGTCGATCCTGAACTGCTCGGTGGCCTGGTGGTCACGATCGGTTCCAAGCGCATCGACAGCTCGATCCGCACCCGTCTCAATTCCCTCGCGAACGCGATGAAAGGCTGAACATGGAAATCCGCGCCGCAGAAATCTCCAAGGTCATCAAGGACCAGATCGCCAATTTCGGCACCGAAGCGCAGGTCAGCGAAGTCGGCTCCGTCCTTTCGGTCGGTGACGGTATCGCCCGCATCCACGGCCTCGACAGCGTTCAGGCTGGCGAAATGGTCGAATTCGCCAATGGCGTACAGGGCATGGCCCTCAACCTCGAAGCCGACAATGTCGGCGCCGTGATCTTCGGTTCGGACGCCAACATCAAGGAAGGCGACACCGTCAAGCGCACCGGCACCATCGTGGACGTTCCGGTGGGCAAGGGCCTGCTGGGCCGCGTGGTCGACGCGCTGGGCAACCCGATCGACGGCAAGGGCCCGATCGTTGCCGACAAGCGTGCCCGCGTCGAATCCAAGGCTCCTGGCATCATCCCCCGCAAGTCGGTGCACGAACCCGTGCAGACCGGCCTGAAGGCGATTGACGCCCTCGTGCCCGTCGGCCGCGGCCAGCGCGAACTGATCATCGGTGACCGTCAGACCGGCAAGACCGCCGTCGCCATCGACACCTTCATCAACCAGAAGGAAGTCAACCAGGGCACCGACGAATCCAAGAAGCTCTACTGCATCTACGTCGCCGTGGGTCAGAAGCGCTCCACCGTGGCCCAGATCGTGCGCCAGCTCGAAGAAAACGGCGCGATGGAATATTCCATCGTGGTGGCCGCTACCGCTTCGGAACCGGCTCCGCTCCAGTATCTCGCGCCCTACACCGGCGCCGCCATGGGCGAATTCTTCCGCGACAACGGCATGCATGCCGTGATCGTGTATGACGACCTTTCCAAGCAGGCCGTTGCCTATCGCCAGATGTCGCTGCTGCTCCGCCGCCCGCCGGGCCGTGAAGCCTATCCGGGCGACGTGTTCTATCTCCACTCGCGACTGCTCGAACGCGCCGCGAAGATGAACGACGATAACGGCGCCGGTTCACTGACCGCCCTGCCGATCATCGAAACGCAGGCGGGCGACGTGTCGGCCTATATTCCGACCAACGTGATCTCGATCACCGACGGCCAGATCTTCCTCGAAACCGGCCTGTTCTACCAGGGCATCCGTCCGGCGATCAACGTCGGTCTCTCGGTGTCCCGCGTGGGCGGTTCGGCCCAGACGAAGGCGATGAAGAAGGTCGCCGGCTCGATCAAGCTGGAGCTGGCCCAGTATCGTGAAATGGCTGCCTTCGCGCAGTTCGGCTCGGACCTCGATGCCGCTACGCAGAAGTTGCTCAACCGCGGTGCGCGCCTGACCGAGCTGCTCAAGCAGCCCCAGTTCAGCCCGCTGCCCTTCGAAGAGCAGACCGTTTCGATCTTCGCCGGCACCAACGGCTATCTCGACAGCATCCCCGTTGCCGACGTGACCCGTTACGAAGCCGAAATGCTAAGCTTCATGCGCCAGAGCCATGCCGACGTCCTCGGCCTGATCCGCGACACCAAGGAATTCGGTGACGAGGCAAAGGCAAAGACCGTCGCTGCGCTCGACGCTTTCGCCAAGCAGTTCGCCTGAGCCCCAACGGGACTAATAGGGAGCCGTCATGGCCAGCCTTAAGGAACTCAAGGGCCGCATCAACTCGGTCAAGTCGACCCAGAAGATCACCAAGGCCAAGCAGATGGTCGCCGCGGCCAAGCTGCGCAAGGCGCAGGCGGCTGCCGAAGCCGCCCGCCCCTATGCGGAGCGTCTGGCAACGGTGATGGGCTCGCTCGCCTCGCGCATCACCGTGAGCGAAAGCAGCCCCAAGCTGTTGGCCGGCACCGGTTCGGATCAGCGCCACCTGCTGGTGGTAGTGAACACCGACAAGGGCCTGTGCGGCGGCCTGAACTCCAACATCGTCAAGGCTGCCATCGCCAAGGCGAAGAAGCTGATCGCGGAAGGGAAGAAGGTCGAATTCTTCCTCGTCGGCAAGAAGGGCCGTGCGCCCATCCGCCGCAACTTCCCCGATGCGATCGCCGCCCATTTCGACACTTCGGACGTCCGCCAGCCGGGCTATGAAGAAGCCGAGAAGATCGCCACCGAACTGGTTTCGATGTACGAAGCCGGCAAGTTCGACGTCGCCCATCTCGTCTATGCGAAGTTCAAGTCCGCCCTCGCCCAGGACCCGACCGAACAGCAGATCATGCCGGTCCCCACTCCTGAAGCGGCGCCTGCCGCTGCCACCGGCGGTGCGGTCGTGGAATACGAGCCGGATGAGGAAGCCATCCTCGCCGAGCTGCTGCCGCGCTACCTGAAGACCCAGCTCTTCGGTGCGCTGCTGGAAATCGCAGCGTCCGAACAGGGCGCGTCGATGACTGCCATGGACAACGCCACCCGTAACGCGGGCGAGCTGATCCAGAAGCTGACCATCCAGTACAACCGCAGCCGCCAGGCCGCGATTACCACCGAACTCGTCGAAATCATTGCTGGCGCTGAAGCGCTCTAAAAGATCAAAGGCAAGGAAACGAACATGGCCACCGCAGCCAAGACCAAGAGCAAGCCCAACATCACCGCGGGCGGCACGATCAGCCAGGTTATCGGCGCCGTCGTCGACGTGACCTTCGAAGGCGAACTGCCTGCCATTCTCTCCGCTCTGGAAACCCAGAACGGCGAAACCAAGCTGGTGCTCGAAGTTGCCCAGCACCTGGGTGAAAACACCGTGCGCTGCATCGCCATGGACGGCACGGACGGCCTGACCCGCGGCCAGCCGGTGGTCAACACCGGCAAGCAGATTTCGGTGCCGGTCGGCCCCAAGACGCTCGGCCGCATCCTGAACGTCGTCGGCGAACCGATCGACGACATGGGCCCGGTTGGCGCCGACAAGTTCTCGCCGATCCACGCCGAAGCCCCCGCCTTCATCGACCAGTCGACCGAAGCCAGCATTCTGGTGACGGGCATCAAGGTCATCGACCTTCTCGCTCCTTATGCAAAGGGCGGCAAGATCGGCCTGTTCGGCGGCGCCGGCGTGGGCAAGACCGTGCTGATCCAGGAACTGATCAACAACATCGCCAAGGGTCACGGCGGCGTGTCCGTGTTCGCCGGCGTGGGTGAACGTACCCGCGAAGGTAACGACCTCTATCACGAATTCCTCGACGCCGGCGTTATCGCCAAGGACGCCGAAGGCAATGCGACCTCGGAAGGTTCCAAGGTTGCTCTCGTGTTCGGCCAGATGAACGAACCCCCGGGCGCCCGCGCTCGCGTGGCTCTCTCGGGCCTGACCATGGCGGAATATTTCCGCGACGAAGAAGGCCAGGACGTGCTGTTCTTCGTGGACAACATCTTCCGCTTCACCCAGGCAGGCGCCGAAGTGTCTGCTCTTCTCGGCCGTATTCCTTCGGCCGTGGGTTACCAGCCGACCCTGTCGACCGACATGGGCCAGCTGCAGGAACGCATTACCTCCACCACCAAGGGTTCGATCACCTCGGTGCAGGCCATCTACGTTCCCGCGGACGACCTTACCGACCCTGCTCCGGCGACCTCCTTCGCTCACCTTGACGCCACGACCACCCTGTCGCGCGCGATCTCGGAACTGGGCATCTACCCGGCCGTGGACCCGCTGGACTCGACCAGCCGCGTTCTCGAACCGCGCGTCGTCGGTCAGGAACACTACGAAACCGCCCGCCGCGTTCAGGAAACCCTGCAGAAGTACAAGTCGCTGCAGGACATCATCGCCATTCTGGGCATGGACGAACTGTCGGAAGAAGATAAGCTGATCGTGGCTCGCGCCCGCAAGATCCAGCGCTTCCTCTCGCAGCCGTTCCACGTGGCCGAAGTGTTCACCGGTATCCCGGGCAAGTTCGTGCAGCTGGAAGACACCATCAAGTCGTTCAAGGCTGTGGTGGACGGCGAATACGACCATCTGCCGGAAGCCGCGTTCTACATGGTCGGCGGCATCGACGAGGCGGTCGCCAAGGCCAAGAAGCTGGCTGAGGACGCTTAAGCAGATGGCTCTGCACTTCGAACTCGTCACGCCGGCCAAGCTGGTCCTTTCCGAGGACGTCCACATGGTGGTCGTCCCCGGCGAGGAAGGCGAATTCGGCGTGCTTGAAGGGCACGCACCCTTCATGTCCACCATCCGCGACGGGGCCGTGCAGGTCTATCGCACTGCGGGTGGCCAGCCTGAGGAAATCAAGGTCCGCGGCGGCTTTGCCGAAGTGGGCGTGAACGGCCTCACCGTTCTGGCGGAACATGTGGAAGGCTGATCCTGCCTTTCGCTGAAAAGATCAAAGGGCGCCCGCTGCGGCGCCCTTTTTCTTTGCCTGCATTCCTCCACCTGCCTAGGCTGACCGGCAAAGCCCCGCCCCCTGGGCCTCCACATGCCGGAAATCCCCATGCGCCTCCTGCCCCTCGCCATCCTGAGCGCCATTGGCCTAAGCACTTCCGCCATGGCCGAAGAACCGGAGGCACTGGACATTGCGCTGGGCGACATCTGCCCCTCCTTCATTCAGGGCACGGTGCTGGACGATGAAGGCCTGCTCACATCGGAAGTGGTGAAAGGCTGGGTCGCCAAGGGTTTCTATGCCGAAGCTGCGCCGGGCGATTACTGGATCATGCTCCATCACGACGAGAGCGAACCCAGGATCGACCTCAAGCTGAATGATGACGAGCAGGGCAAACGCACCTGCGAGGCGCATATCATGCTCGCCAATTCCGATGCCGCCATGGCCCGTGTGCGCGGATATTATCGCGATGCAGGCCTTGCGATCGAGGATCAGCCCCCCTCATCCTCCCGCCCAGCCTTCACAGTCAGCGATGCAGACGGCAATCCGCTCGTCCGGGCCGAGGCAATGCACGGCATGGTCCGGATCGTGATGCGCCAGCCCTGAGCTTCCGCAAGGGCTATTTCGGCCGGTCCGCAGGCCCTGCCGCCAGCATCGGCACACGATAGATCGTCATGGCGACATTGCGGACACCTTCCGGCGTGGTCCACGCCTTCCCGTCCGGCCCCACCGCGCCCATCGTCCCGACATACAGCGTCTTGCGGTCAGGCCCGGCAAAGGCCGCGGTTATTGCCCGGCGCGGCACGGGGATCACGCCCAGTGCCTTGCCGGCCCGGTCCAGCACATGGATGCCGGCATCGCCGGTCACGTAAAGCCGCCCTTCCGCGTCCACGGCCAGCCCATCGCCGCCGAAGCCTTTCTCCTCGCCCGAAAGCGTGGCGAAGACACGGCGGTTTGCGGTGGTGCCATCCTTGCCGACATCGAAGGCCAACACCTTCTCCTTGTCCGTGACGTAGAGCACTTTCCCATCCGGGCTGAGCGCCAGCCCATTGGTGAAGGAATCCACCTTCTCTGCCACCACACTCACCTTTCCCGCTGCGCTGACGTGAAACAGGCCCGTCTGGGTGAAAAACGCCCCGCCCTGCCCGTCCGCAAGCAGGTCGTTCAGGCGGCCCAGCGGGCGTCCATCGGCGAAGCTGTTGGCCAGCATCCGCCGCTCGGGCGCCAGTTGCACCACGCGGGTCAGTTCCGGGCAGGAGGGCATGTGCAGGCCGGGATCGGTGCAGGTCCGCTCCACTGCGAAAACACGCCCCGCCGCATCGATGGAGACGGCACCTGCCCCCGCCACATCGGGCATCCAGACATAGGCCTTGCCGTCCGGTGCAAGTTTGCGGACCGAATTGCTCTGTTCCTGCGCGAAGAGGATGCCGCCGTCCTCCGTACCGGTCATCCCGTCCGCCGTCATGAAGTCTGCCCAGACGAGTTCCCACTTCGCACCGGCCGCAATTACCCCGGGAATGGCGGCAACGGAGGCTTCCTTCTCACCCGCCAGCAATTGCGCCTGTGCCGGCACGGCAGCCATGGCGAGAACAGCCGCAAGGGCCATGGTGATGCGCTTTGTCATGCTCTTCTCCCCCTGCCGTACTTCTCACTGTCCGTCGGAAGTCGGCTCGATCGTATTGAATTCCCCGTCGAAACCAGTGCGGTCATTGTCGTAATTGTCGTGGATCATCCGGTCGAAGCCTTCTGCCCGCACCCAGGCCAGATTCACTTTCCAGGGCGCCGCCAGAGTAACCGGATCTTCGATGGTCATTTCCGCCTCGATCCTGTCGGGCGAGACCATACGGATACGCTCCACATAGTGGGCCTCTTCCGAAAGCGGCGGCGCGGTGTGGAAGAAGCTGTTGGGGTTCTTCACCGCCACCGTGTCGATCACCAGCGTATCGCCTTGCCAATGGCCGATGGCATCGCCCCATACGGTAGCCCAGATGTCGTCCTCACCCGGATGGTTGCGCCCGTCCGTGTAGACGTGGCGGACATCGCGATAGGCGTTGATGATCAGCACTTCTTCAGGCGTGATGAGAAACTGGATCGGCGCTGCGCCGTTCATCATCATCGGATAGCCCCAGCCATCAGCCTTGCGATTGCCCTGGGTCTTCATCCGCTCTGACTGGCGGCGCTTGCCCTCCTCGTTCCAGGGGGCGTCGAAGCCGATCAGCTTCATGATGTCTAGCGTTGGGCTTGCTTCCCCGGATTCCTTCGCTTCCTGCGCCGCAGCGGAAAGCCCCCCGATGGTCGTCTCGTCATCTTCAGTCAGCCACAGCCCATCCCAATAGGGCAACCTGGCGAAGGCCGCCTCGCGCTGCTGGGGCGAAGCCGGTTCGGCAGCGGCGGGAATGGCGGCCCCGGCGATCAGCAGGGCGGCCAGAACAGGCCCGGCGCGCCGCATCAGGCCTTCTTCCCCAGCTTCTTGCCGTCAGACGTCGTCACATCCAGCACCACCCCACCGGGATCGCCATTGCGCAGCGGATTGACCGATATCTTCAGCGTATCGCCCGGCTTCACCGATTTGGGCCGCCAGCCATTGGCATAGAGATACATGGGCGCGCCCATCTCCATGCTCCACTCCTTCGAAATGCCCTTGGTGTCCTTGACCATCAGCTGGATGTAACAATGGGGGTTGGTCCACTGGAATTCCTTCACGGTTCCAGTGACAGTCACGACCTTGGCCTGGTCGAACATTGCCATGCTGTGATGGGCCTGCGCCGGCACGGTGCCAAACGCCACGGCAAGGGCTGCCGCCCAAGCGAGGTGATACCGCAATCTCTCTCTCCCTGCCCTATTAGGCTGGGGACATAGTGACACCTCAATTTGACTTCGTCATCACCGGAAAATCACCGCCCGTCGCAGATCCAAAACTGGCGCAAATCCAAGGGAATTCAGCGAGACTTCCGGGTCGGGGCGTAAAAATCGGGTGGCTTGGCCGCCACCCAGGCCACGAATTTCGCCACTTCCGCATTTGCCAGCAGGGCAGCGCGATCGCTGCCCATGCGGCGCAACTGGGCATTGGTGAAATTGGCATGGATCGCACGGTGGCAGATGGGATGGACGGGCACCGTGTCCCTCCCGCCTTTGGCCTTGGGCACAGTATGATGCCACTGCACCGCGCTGCCCAGCGGACGGGCGCAGAGCCAGCAGGCAAGATGTACTTGCTCCTCAGGCAAAATCCCTCTCCCGCTTGCCAATCGACGTCCGGCCAGGCTCAGCCGCCCAGCGCCTTCGCCTCGCGCAGGGCAGCATTCACACGCCTCCGCGCATCCCACCACATCAACAGCCCGGCAGAGATAATCACGGCCGCACCTGCCAGCGTTACCAGATCCGGGCGATTATCGAAGAATATCCAACCCAGCGTAGTTGAAGCGAGCAACTGGATATAGGTCGCCGGCGCGATGGTGGAGGCGCCCGCTCGCGTAGTGCCGACATAGACCATCCAGTGCCCGATCGTGCCGGTACCGGTCACAATGATGACGCGCGCAATCACCGTCCAGTCCGGCCAACCGATATGCAGCATGGCGATGCCGCTGGCATTGCCGATCAGCGCGGCCACGATCAGCAGAACCGCGGCGCCTGCAGCCACGAAGAACTGCATGGAAAGCCCGCTGCCCTGCCCTGCAGAAGCGCGGTTGGAAATGATCAGCAGGCTCATCCCCAGGGCAGTCAGCAGTGGCAGGAAGGCTGGCCAGCCCAGCGCCAGCACATTGGGCCTCAGCACGATCAGCACGCCGGTGAAGGCCACGATCACCGAAACCCAGGTGAGCGGGCGCACCCGTTCCCCCAGCAAGGGGCGGCTGAGCAGGGCGGCAATGGCCGGAGCCACAAAGGTAATGGAGACCGCCACGGTCAACGGCATCAGGAAGATGGCGCAGAAGAAGCCCAGCGTGCCGGTGCCAAGGCTAAGCCCGCGCGCCAGCTGTAGCCAGGGATTCTGCGGAATGAAAGCCGAGCGCCCTTCGCGGAAATATAGCGGCACGCCTGTTACCAGCGCGCCCAGAGTGAAGCGCAGGGCCGCCACGGCCAAGGGCGACCACGCACCGGCAATGCTCTTGGTCACCGCGTCGCCGCAAGTGAACAGGGCAAAGCCCGCCAGTGCAATCAACAGCCCCGATCTTTCGCTGCCCTTCACTCAGTCCCCGCTTTCCTAATTTGCCCCGGCCATCGCGCGCAGCGCACGACGGCGGCTGTCCCACCACAGGAACAGCCCGGCCCCGATGATGATCGCGGCGCCCAGCAGGGCCACCGGATCGGGAATGTCGTTGTAGAAAATCCAGCCGAGACCCACGGCCATCAGCAACTGGCCATACGTCATCGGCGCGATGGTGCCCGCGCCAGCCTTCACCGTGCCCATATAGATAAACCATTGGGCGAAAGTCGCGCTGACGCCGATAAAGGCACAGCGCGCCACCACGCTCCAATGCGGCCAGACGAGTTCGAACCGTTCGATCCCGCTGAAATGGCCGACTGTGGTTGCCGCGATGAGGAAAATCATCGCCGTGACCGACATGTAATATTGCATGGCCAACACGCCTGCAGTGCCCGAAACCGCGCGGTTCGCAATGATCGTCACCGCCATGCCCGTGGCGCCGATCAGCGGGAACAAGACCCCCCAGCCCAATGCCTCGAAATTCGGACGCAGCACGATGATCACGCCGACAAAGGCAATGGCGGTGGCAATCCAGGCGGCAGGCCTTGCCGGTTCACGCAGGAAGATCATGGCAAGCATCGCGGTAATCATGGGCTGGGTGAAAGCGATGGTCGTCGCCTCGGCCAGCGGCATGATCCACACCGCCAGGAACATACCGATTGCCGAACAGCTGATCGCCACCCCCCGCAACCATTGCAGCTTTGCCGAAGGCAGCCGGATTGCCTGCCACCCCTCACGCGAACCCAGGAGAATCGCCAACCCGATCGTGCCTACGAGATAGCGCGTGGCCGCCATCGCCACAGGCGACCATTGGCCGGCCATGCCCTTGACGATCGCATCACCGATGGAAAGCGTACAGAACCCCGCAAGCGCCCATAGCAGGCCGGCGCGTTCGTGATGGTGGGCTGACATTGAGGTGGCTCTCCCTGATTTTGACTTTGCCATAGGGGCGCCCACAGTCTTGCGCCAGACCCCACAATTTATTGCGCGGGGCGCGGCAGCGGGCATGCCGGAAGGTCGTGTTCAGAACCGCTCGGGACGGCGCGATCCGCAGGCAAAACAGCCATTTGCGCCCCGCGGCAGACTATCTCGCAACCGCGGAAACACCTGCCCTCCGCATTTAGACAATTTCAAGGTTCGTAATCTATTCACCAAACTTCGACAGACCCCGTTTGGCACAATGCTCCGATGGCATGGGGGCGGGATCGGTAAAGTAAAGGCCGCAAGGAGCGGGGAATGAGTGCATTCGGACGGAAGAACGGCGTAGGCGGCATGGCTCCCGGAGCCCGGCCGAGCTTCGGCGTTGCCAAGCCGATGAAGGGCGGCGACTATCGCAAGCCTTCGCCCGCACCCACCGGCGGCGATCAGTTCCCACCTTTGCCCGGCGATGGCCATGGGGGCGATCCGTCCGGCCATTCGATGAGCCACAAGTCCAGCGACGCGATGGCGCGCCTCTCGGAACGCGCCAATCAGATTGTCGACAGTTCCCCGCTGGTCGAAGGCTTCGAAGCGAGCGTCCACAAGATCAAGGAACAGGTGCTCCCGCGCCTGCTCGAACGTGTCGATCCGGAAGCGGCCGCCACCCTTTCCAAGGAAGAACTTTCCGAGGAATTCCGCCCGATCATCATGGAAGTGCTGGCCGAGCTGAAGGTCACCCTCAACCGCCGCGAACAATTCGCGCTGGAAAAGGTGCTGATCGACGAATTGCTCGGCTTCGGTCCGCTGGAAGAGCTGCTGGGCGATCCGGACGTGTCCGATATCATGGTCAACGGACCGAACCAGACCTACATCGAAAAGAAGGGCAAGCTGCAGCTCGCCCCGATCCAGTTCCGCGACGAACAGCACCTGTTCCAGATCGCGCAGCGCATCGTGAACCAGGTCGGCCGCCGCGTTGACCAGACCACGCCGCTGGCCGACGCCCGTCTGAAGGACGGCAGCCGCGTCAACGTGATCGTGCCCCCGCTCTCCCTGCGCGGCACCGCGATCTCGATTCGTAAGTTTTCCGAGAAGCCGATCACGCTCGATATGCTGCGGGACTTCGGCTCGATGTCCGACAAGATGTGTACCGCGCTGAAGATCGCGGGCGCCTGCCGCATGAATGTGGTCATCTCCGGCGGTACGGGTTCGGGTAAAACGACCATGCTCAACGCCCTGTCGAAGATGATCGACCCGGGCGAGCGCGTGCTGACCATCGAAGACGCGGCCGAACTTCGCCTGCAGCAGCCGCACTGGCTGCCGCTGGAAACCCGCCCGCCGAACCTTGAAGGCCAGGGCGCCATCACCATCGGCGACCTTGTGAAGAACGCCCTGCGTATGCGCCCTGACCGCATCATCCTGGGCGAAATTCGTGGCGCGGAATGTTTCGACCTTCTGGCCGCCATGAACACCGGCCACGACGGTTCCATGTGTACCCTGCACGCCAACAGCCCGCGTGAATGCCTTGGCCGTATGGAAAACATGATCCTGATGGGCGACATCAAGATCCCCAAGGAAGCCATCAGCCGCCAGATCGCGGAATCGGTGGATTTGATCGTGCAGGTAAAGCGCCTGCGCGACGGTTCGCGCCGCACGACCAACATCACGGAAGTGATCGGGATGGAAGGCGACGTGATCGTGACGCAGGAACTCTTCAAGTTCGAATATCTCGACGAGAGCGAGGACGGGAAGATCCTGGGCGAATTCCGCAGTTCGGGCCTGCGCCCCTACACGCTGGAAAAGGCCCGCCAGTTCGGCTTCGATCAGGCCTATCTGGAGGCTTGCCTCTAAGGCTGCACACCCCGCTGCCTGGCGGGAAAGTGACACGGAACGACCAGCGAAACTCTGTGACCTTCGGCTTCGACATCTTGCGCGAAGCCGGAGGCATGATTTTGTAATCACGTGTTTTATTTGCAGCATCGGCGCAATGCAGAGACATTTCGCGCGCAGCGAAGTGTGACTTTTCGTCATGCTGCCTTGCGGGGCATTTGGAGGGTCGTTTCCGGCGCGGTTCCATCCACGAGGTTAGGCCAGATTTCGACCGTGTAGGAAAGGTGTTTGACAAGCCCTGCCTACCAGCGCCTCCTCCGCGGCGAACCCGACGTCAGGAGAGAGTGCATGGCCACCGCACCCCGCCCAGCAGACCGGCTGACCGACAAGACCGTGGTGCCGGATGACGAGAGGGTCCGGGACTGGATCGGCGCTGATGCCTTCGCCCGTTGGACTGCCCTGCGGGCATGGATTGCCCAGACCTATCCCGGCATCTTCAGCCCGGACTGGATCTATGGCGGCAAGAAGCACGGCTGGGCGCTGCGCTACAAGAAATCCCGGGCCTTCTGCACGCTGCTTCCCGAATATGGCTCGTTTGCCGCCGTCATCGTGTTGGGCGAGGCGGAGCGCGAGAAGTTCGAGGCGCAGCGGAGCAGTTTCAGCGCCCGGCTCTCACGCCTGTTCGACGAGACCGAAGCCTTCCGCGACGGCAAATGGCTCAAGGTGGACGTCCTGTCCGCCGAAGATCTGCAAGATGTTACGGCGCTGCTGGTGTTGAAACGGCGGCCAAAGGGTTAGGCAGGCCTCTCCATCATATCGAGCAGCGCGCCATTTCGGTTGTGTTCCGAAGATGCCTGGATGCCTGGATGCCTCTATGCCCAACACCCGCTCGTCCTGAGCCTGTCGAAGGACACGCACAACATTTGATCCGCTGTGAAGATCAAGCAGCAGATGTTGTGCACCATGCTGGTTCAGGTGCGGTCTTGGGGCAACCGGCAGCGCGTGTCCTTCGACAGGCTCAGGACGAGCGGAGGTGAATGGATGGGGCGGCACAAAACAGTCTGCACTCAATCAAGGCACCAGCACCGCCGCGCCCTGCAAGGCCCCGGCGCGTAATTTCGCCAGCGCCGAAGGCGCCTCTCCCAAAGGGAAAGTCTCGGTTGCCACGTGCAGATCGGCCTTTTCCGCCACTTCGAAGAAGCTCGTCCCGTCTTCCCGCGTGAGGTTGGCGACGGAGAGGATTTCGCGCTCGCCCCATAAATCCGCGTAAGGGAACGAGGGAATGTCGCTCATATAGATGCCCGCGCAGACCACGCGTCCGCCCTTGCGGACGTGTTTGAGCGCCGCCGGCACCAGTTCGCCAACCGGGGCGAAGATCAGCGCGGCGTCCATGTCCTGCGGCGGGGCATCCATGGATGCCCCAGCCCATGCGCAGCCAAGCGAGAGAGCAAAGGCACGGCTTTCCGCATCCTCCGGGCGGGTGAAGGCATAGACCGTCCGCCCCTGCCATGCGGCGATCTGGGCGAGGATATGGGCAGCCGCGCCGAAGCCATACAGCCCGATCACCGGCGCATCGCCTGCCATGCGCAGGGCGCGCCAGCCGATCAGCCCGGCGCAGAGCAAGGGGGCTGCCTCCACATCGGAAAAGCGATCCGGCAAGGCGAAGCAGAAATGCGCATCGGCCACGGCATGGGTGGCATAGCCGCCATCGCGGGTCGCCCCGGTGAACAGTGGATTGTCGCACAGGTTCTCACGCCCCGCGCGGCAATAGGGACAGGTTCCGCAGGCATGGCCCAGCCAGGGAATGCCCACCCGCTGGCCAAGGGAGAAGCCGGTCACCCCTTCCCCCAATTGCGCCACCCGGCCGACGATTTCGTGGCCGGGGATGACGGGATAATGCGCCTCCACCTCGCCGTCGAGCACGTGGAGGTCCGTGCGGCACACGCCGCAGGCCGATACTTCCACCAATATCTCGCCCGCGCCGGGGCTTGGCACAGGCCGTTCCACCCGGTGGGGCGGATGGCCGGGGCCGTCGATCTGCATGGCGGTCATCACGGGCATCGGTGCAGGTTCCTCAAACGAAGGCTGCACCGATCATGCCCTATCAATGGGCGGCTGCGCCACCCGTATCGCTACCGGCACCGGCGGCAGGCACGGCAACGCGGCTGACATAATCGGCCAGAGTTGCGATCTGTTCGTCGGTAAGGATGCCAGTGAAGCTGGGCATGTCCCCGCGCCCATTGGTCAACCGGTCCAGCACCAGTTCGCGCGACATATGCGGATTTCCATCCAGTGACGGGGCATAGGTCGCAGCGGAATTGGCATCGGCCAGCTTGTGGCACTGGTTGCAGCCCGTATCGCGGAATATCTGGCGGCCTTCGTCCAGTGCGGATTCGTCCTGGCCTTCGGCATGGGCAATGCCACCCAACGCCAGCAATCCCGCCAGTGCGGCCAGTGGCAAAGCCTTCATTGCTCACTCTCCACGCTGGCCGGAACCCGCTCGCAGGTTCCGGTGGACTCGATCTGATACTGCTCGCCCATCGCATGGTCGGACAGCATGGCGCTCGCTTCATAATGCCCCGTCGCCGGGTCGATCCTGTGAGTGACGAGGCTTTCGCTATGCGGGTCCACAACCACTTCTTCCAGCACCAGCTGGCCGCCGCGATCCTCAAGGCGATCCAGCGCGAACACCCGCTCGGGCTCGGCAATCGGCAGGTTCTTGGCCATGCTGACATTGCGCATGGTTTCCACCTTGCAGCGATAGGCGCCGCGTTCTTCCGAAGGCTCCGCAGCGGCGACGCCGAAGGGGGCCGCAAGCGCCGACAGGCTGGCCAAAGCGAGCGATTTCATGGGGATCACCTTTCTCGTTCCAGCGGGGGGCATAAAGCCCCCCAACTGTCCGCCCGATGAAGCGTTCCGCATCACACCCAACCCGCGGTCTGCAACAGCACCCAGACGCCGATCACGAGGAACAGCAGCGCCGCGATCATGCGCACGGTGGCCAGCGGAATGCGCTTGATCAGCTGGTTGCCCAGCAACACCGCCGGGACATTGGCGATCATCATGCCCATGGTGGTGCCGAGCGTGACGAGCACCGCGTTCTGGTACTGCGCGCCAAGGGCGATGGTGGCCACCTGCGTCTTGTCGCCCATTTCCACCAGGAAGAAGGCAATGGTGGTGGAGACGAATGCCCCGAAGCGCGGGGGCTTCTGTTCGGCTTCGTCCAGCTTGTCAGGCACCAGTGTCCATGCGGCCATGGCGATGAAGGATGCGGCGATGACATAGCGGAACCACTGCCCGTCAAGCAGCGAGGCAACCTGCCCGCCGATCAGCGCGGCAAGGAAGTGGTTGGCCAGCGTGGCCACCAGAATGCCCATGATGATGGGCACGGGCCGCCTGAAACGGGTGGCCAATACGATGGCGAGCAATTGGGTCTTGTCGCCGATCTCGGCGAGAGCGACCACTGCGGTGGATGTAAGCAGGGCTTCCAAGGCAGAACTCCGGGGCCGGGCGTAAGCAAGACAGCAACAGCACCCTTCCCCACGCCCGGCCGAGCGGAGGAACGGTGCCATTGGTCTCGCCCGAACGGTGGTTCCCCGTTCCCTGCACACCATGGCCTCTCGACCAAGTATGTTGACATGCAGGCCCGCCTTGCGGCGGCTGGCTACTCCCCAGATGACGGGGCGCAGTTACAGCGAGTGGATCGGATTGGCAAGGGGCGAAGCCGGGCCGCCCCGTGCAAGGTGCGGCCCGGCCCTGATCCCTTATTCCTTCTGGTCGAGCCCGAAGGCGGGATGGTGGATCAGTTCCCCCTGCGGCGCTTCTCCATCGAAGGGCAAGGCCTGCACCACTTCCGGCGGGCAGCCGGGCACGAACAGGCCGGGAAATGCCCGGAAGCCGAACCGGCCGTAATAGCCCGGATCGCCCACCAGAGCCGCGCCCCGGCTGTCCGCTCGCAAGCGGCGGATGGCTTCTGCCATCAGGGCCGAGCCGATCCCCTGCCGGTGCCGTTCAGGCGCAACGGCCAGCGGGCCGATCAGCCCCCAGCCACCTTGCTCCCCGATCCGTGCCGCCGATGCAGCGAGATAGCCCACGACCACGCCCCCATCCTCCGCGACGAGCGAGAGGGTGAGCGCGCCGCTTTGGCGCAGCCTGTCCACTATGCGGGCCTCGGTGCCGGTGGCTTGCGGCAGCAGGCGCATCGCCTCCGTCACCACCTGTGCGATGGCCGGGGCATCGCCCGGCGCTTCATTGCGGATCAGCATGTCATGCCCCCCGATTGTCGAGTTGTGCCCGCACGGAGGCGAGGCCGCGTTTCGATATGCGATAGGGGCTGCCGGATCGCGATACGATCAGGCGCCTGCGCCGCAGCCGATTGAAGAGGGTCAGGTCGAAATCGGCCAGGACCAACCCCTCGCGGGTGAAGCAGGTGACGGAAGTGATCTTGGGGCCATCGCCCCGCTCATGCAGAATATGGCCGCCAAGGGCCAGAACGTGCAGCGCACGCTGTTCGTTTCGTGAGATATTCATGGAAGTCTCGTGTGAAAGGCGTGAAAAAACGCCCGGATGCACGACATCCGGCGGTTCCGGTTTCACAAGGCTCTCTGAAATTCAGAGAGCCAAATCACACAAGCTCGGACATCCACACTCCATGGGTGAGCGACAGGCAAGCGCCGCGCTCACTCAGAATATAGGCTTTCCAGCACTCCAGACAAGCCGCCCTGCCATTCCTCGGCCCTATCCGCCCTTCACTGCCAGCCCGATCAGGGTCAGGCCCACCAGTGCGCAGACGAAGAACAGCTTGGTCCACGGCATCCAGCCGACCTTGTCGATGTGCTTGCGCTTGGCGCGACGGATGTCTGCCCACATCGCGACAAGCGCCAGCAACAGCAAGGCCCCGCCCCACAGGGCGAACAGGGTGGCGTCGCTGGCGAAACGCAGGGCATCAGGCTCATGCAGCATGGTGCGGGCCATATGGGCGCGGGTCTGCCCTGCGGCAAGCCGCAACGCGGGCTTGATCGGCGGCCCAGTGCGGCTAAGGCGGATGCACATGCCCTCTGCCCCCGCCAGCCCAGCATCCCTTCCGCCGCATCGCCCGCTGCTGGCGCTGCTCATCAGGCTGGGTGCGATCGCGGCGATCTCCACCATGACCGCGCTGGTGAAGCTCGCCTCCGCGCATGGCGTCCATCTCGCCGAAATCATGTTCTGGCGGCAGGGGCTGACCATTCCCATCATTCTGGCATGGGCCATGGCGACCGGCGGGCTGGCCCAACTGGGCACTCATCGCCCCGGAACCCACGCCGTGCGCGGCATTTACGGCACCATCGGCATGGTGCTGAATTTCAGCGCCTTCATCATGCTGCCGCTGGCGGAAGCGACCACCTTCGGCTTCACCGCGCCGATCTTCGCGGTGATCCTCTCCGTTATCCTGCTGAAGGAGAAGGTGGGCATCTATCGCTCCACCGCCGTGGCGCTGGGCTTCATCGGCGTGATCGTGATCGCCCAGCCCGGCAGCGGACATATCCAGCCGCTGGGCGCCGCGGTGGCGCTGGGCGCGGCCTTCATGATCGCACTGATCTCCATTCAGGTGGCGGACCTCAACCGCACGGAAAAGCCGCTGACCATCGTGTTCTGGTTCGCCGCCTTCAGCACGCCGGTCGCCGCCCTGTTCCTGCCCTTCGTAGGCAAGGCGCATGATGCGACGACATGGGCCTTGCTGGCGGGCATCGGCGTGGTCGGCACGGTGGGCCAGCTGCTGCTGACGGCGGCCCTGCGCTATGGCGCCGTGGCCAGCGTGATCGTGATGGATTATTCCTCGCTGATCTGGGCCACGCTTTACGGCTGGCTGATCTGGGACCAGCTCCCCCCAACAGCCACATGGCTGGGTGCGCCGATGATCATCGCGGCCGGGCTGGTGATCGCCTGGCGCGAACACCATTTGCACCGCCAGAGGCTGGAAGCCGCACGGCTGGCCGAAAAAGAGGCCGCCCTTTAGTCATCTTTCATCAATCCGGCCGGAGCGATAGACTTCGGCCAGAACCGCAAAAGGAATACACGACATGCTTCGCAAACTGGTTATCGCCACCGGCCTTGCCGCCATCGCGCTGACCGCCTCTGCCTGCAACACGGTGAAGGGCCTGGGTCGCGACATCGAATCCGTCGGCCAGACGGGCGAAGAGGCGATCAACAAGTAAGCGCCGGTCAAAGCCGGCCCGCCTTTAGCGCTTGCGGTAGGTAAGCGTGAGGTTGTTGGCCGGCATTTCCACGCGGCTGGTGCGGGCAAAGCCGTTCCTTGCCGCCAGCGCGTCCACATCCTCGATCCGGCGGATGCCGAAGCGGGCGTCCTTTTCCTTCAGCCAGTGATCGAAGGCGATGTTGGACGGCGCAGTCTCCACCCCATCTTCCAGATAAGGGCCATAGAGCACCAATGGGGCGCCCTGCCCCAGCAGCCGCGCCGCGCCTGCAAACAGCCCCTCAGCGGAAGCCCAGGGGCTGATATGGATCATGTTGATGCACACCACGGCATCGGCGGCGCTAACCGGCCAGTCGGCGGATGCGGCATCCAGCGCCAGCGGTGCGCGCAAATTCGGCAGGCCAGCTTCTTCCCGCCATGCGGCGATGGATTGCAGCGCGGAGAGGTCCGGGTCGGTCGGCTGCCAATGCAGCGCCGGGAAGGCCGCTGCGAAATGCACCGCATGTTCGCCCGTGCCCGCCGCAATTTCCAGCACCGTGCCCTGTTCCGGCAGCTCCCCACGCAGCACTTCGGCAATGGGATCGCGATTGCGGGCGGCGGCGGGTGCGGTCTGTTTCATGGGGCGTGTTCTCAGGCCTGTTCCTGCTGGTCTTTCAACTCATAGCGATGGATCGCGCGCATCAGCCCGTCATGCTCATGCACGAAGCGCCCGCCTGCCTTTTCCCGCGCCAGCGCGAGGATCGCCTGTGACAGGCGGTGGGCGGAGATGGAGCGATATTTGCGGTAAGACCCTTGCAGCAGAAGATCGGTCAGCGGGCTGGCCAGCCGCCCCAGCCCTTCGGCCGGGCGCATGTCGCCATGCCGCGCACCGCGCAGCAGGCCGGGCCGCAGGATGTCCAATCGCTTGAAATGCAGCTTGGCCAGCGCGTTTTCCGTTTCGCCCTTCACCCGCAGGTAGAAGTTCTTGGCCGCCGAATTGGCGCCGACGGAAGAGACGAAAATGAAATGCCACGCCCCGGCTTCCTTCGCGGCGCGGGCAACGTCCAGCACCAGCGAATAATCGACCTCGCGGAAAGCATCCTCCTCCCGCCCGGCCTTGCGCCAGGTTGTGCCCAGCGCGCAGACAACCACTTGCGGGCGGATCGTGTTCAGCACTTCGCCCCATTGTTCCACCGGGGCCAGCCGCATTTCCATCCGCGCGCCCTTGGGCAGCGGAACCTCGCGCCGGGCCATGGCAGTCAGACGGAAATCGGATCGGCCGACCAGTTCTTCCATCACCGCGCGGCCGACAAGCCCGGTCGCGCCGACGAGCGTGAGCTTCACCGGATCAGACATTGGCCCGCTCACACATTGGCCGCTCAGACATTAGATAGCCCTTCCGGCACCTTGCCGAAGATCTTCGCATATTGGTCGATGGCATAACGGTCGGTCATGCCGGCGATGAAATCCGCAATATGGCGGCTGCGCTGCGGCTCCTGCTCCGGCAGGGCCTCGCGCCAGCCTTCCGCCAGCAGATCAGGCTGCTGCGAATAGGCAGCAAACAACCGGGCAATCACTTCGCGCGAGCGTTCGGCCGTGGCGATCTGCTCGGGGTGGTAATAAAGCCGCTGATACATGAACTTCTTCAGCCGTCGCTCTTTACCCGCAAATCCAGGCGAAAACGCCGCCAGCGCCCTGCCGGCCGCACGGATTTCGGCCACTGTTTCGAACCCGGCCAGATTGGCGCGGGTCTGATCCAGCAGATCGTTCACCATCAGGCCGATCTGGGTGCGAACCAGTTCGCGCAATTGCCGGTCGCGCGGGGCGCCAGGGAAACGGCGTTCCACCTCGCGCCACTGATCCGCCAGAAAATCCAGCTCCAGCAGATCGTCCAGCGTCAGGAAACCGGCGCGCAGCCCATCGTCAATGTCGTGATTGTCATAGGCGATATCGTCCGCCAGCGCGGCCACTTGCGCTTCGAGCGAGGGCCAGCTGTGGAGGTCCAGCGGAAAGGCCGCGTCGATTTCCGCCATCGCCCAGCCGGGCGCGGTGATCGGGCCATTATGTTTGGCCAACCCTTCCAGCGTTTCCCAGGTGAGGTTCAGCCCTTCATGCCCGCAATAGGGGCTTTCCAGCCGCATCAGCGTGCGTAGCGACTGGGCATTGTGATCGAACCCGCCATGCCGTTCCAGCGCGGCGTTCAGCGCATCTTCCCCCGCATGGCCGAAGGGTGGATGGCCGATGTCATGCGCAAGGCACAGGGCCTCCGTCAGATCCTCGTCCAGACCCAGCGCGCGGGCGATCACCCGGCCGATCTGGGCCACTTCCAGGCTGTGAGTCAGGCGGACGCGATAATGGTCGCCATCGGGCGCGATGAACACCTGCGTCTTGTGGCGCAGGCGCCGGAAGGCGATCGAATGGATGATCCGATCGCGGTCACGCTGGAATTCATTGCGGGGGCCGCGCGCACCGGCGCGTTCTTCCGCAAATTCGCGCCCACGCGAATTGAACGGATCGCTGGCGTAGGACGCGCGCAGAGGGGATGTGCCGTGCATGTGCGCGCGGGTTAGGAAAGCCGCGCCGCTATGGCAAGCGGCGCCGCATTTTCCCTAAGCGTCAGCCCGCGCCCAGAATCCATTCCGCCGCTTTTTCGGCATGGATTTTCAGGCTGTCATAGATGGGCAGGACATTCGCATCGATGTCCACCACCATATCCAGCTCGGTGCAGGCCAGCACGATGGCCTTGGCCCCGGCCTGTTCCTTCACTGTAATCATGGTTTTCAGCTTGCGCTGGGCATCGCGCGTCACCTTGCCCAGCATCAGCTCGTCATAAATGATCCGGTCCAGCTGCTCGACATAGTCCATGTCGGGCGGCAACAGGTCCACTCCGTGGGCGACCAGACGCTTGCGATAGAAGCTTTCGGTCATGACGTTCCGCGTGCCGAACAGGGCGGCGGTGGTCACGCCATCGGCCTTCATCTTCTCACCGACGCATTCGGCGATGTGGAAGATGGGAATGCCGACAGAGGCCGCCACTTCATTATACACCTTGTGCATGGAATTGGCGCAGATCACCAAGGCCCCGGCGCCTGCCTGTTCCAGCCTTTGCGCCGACGCAGTCACGATCCTGGCCGCTTCTTCCCAGCCTTCATCCTCGGTCACCCGATAGACGAGCGAAAAGTCCAGACTCTCCAATAACAAGGGCGCGCTTGCTGGCGCCCGCACGCGGGCCCGCACATAGCGATTGATCCGATCGTAATAGGTGCTGGTGGAAATCCAGCTCATCCCGCCGATTAGGCCGAGCTTGCGCACTAACGAATCCCTTGACTGCGATAGGCCCGAATAATTGCCGCCGATAAAGGCGGCAACAGGCTTGGCACCGCCTTACCCGGATTGGTTAAGGCTGTGTCGCATCCTTATCGCAGTATCGATCCGTCCGGCCTCTGAAAGGTCAGAAATCCGTGGCGCCGCCGTTATTGCCGATGCAGCGCTTCATGAAGTTATAGGCATAGTCCTTGAACATGTCGCCGGATGCCTGCTGGATCTCGAATGCCCCCGCCTTGCGGCCGCCGAATTCCACCGTGAAAGTCTTGCCGCCCTTCAATGCGCTGAGCAATTCGCTGCCCTTGCCGGATTCATCGTTCCAGCCCTGAATGCGATAGGTGATCCCGGCGACATATTCGCCGTGATCGCTGGTGAAGGCCTTGCCCTTGTTCGGCTTGATGGAGATCGGCACATCCTGCCCCTCGCCCTCATCCACCCATTCCGAAGGGATGTTGGCCACCTTCAGGTTGACGTTGGTGTCTTCCGCCCGAACGCTGATTTCCAGCTCCATCCCGTCGTCGCGCGGCAGATAGATGTAGCATACGCCGTTGCGTTCATTCGTGCCGACATTGATCGTGGCGTTGACGGTTTCGGCAAAGGCCGGGGCCACGCCCTGCGCGGCAAGTGCGGAACCTGCGGCAAGCTGAAGGATCATACGCATGTTCGCCGGCATGGGCGGCTCCTTTCGGTCTCAGCAATAGGGATTGGAGGACACGCAGGCGGTGGTGTAGCCCTGCATGTAGTTGATGTAATTGTTCCAGTTATGCTGGGCCTGAATGTTGGACAGCGATTGCCAGCTTGAGCTGGAACTTGAGGAATAAGAGCTGGCATAATTGCTGCTGGATGTGGCCCAGGCCGCCGCAGCGGCACTGAAATTGGCCCAGAAATCGTTCTTCCGCCGCTCTGCCGCTTCCGCCATTTCCCTGGCCCGGCGGGCATTTTCCTGGCGGACCGGTTCCAGCTTCATCGAACGCCAGATGGCTTCCGCCATCTCGTCTCCGCGCCCGGCGGCATAGCCCATGTAACCCAGCGCCTTGTCCTGATCGACGCTGACGCCGTCGCCTTCCCAATAGGCCATGCCGACCCATTTCAGCGCCTCGATATGGCCCTGCCGTGCGGCATTCTCCATCAGGATGAGGCCGTTGCGCTTGTCCGGCGTATCGACCACCCCGGCATAGCCGTAATAGAACCACCCGCCGAGCAGCCATTCGGCATCGGCATCGGCCTCCTCCATCAACCGGGCGACTGCTTCGAAGGCATCGTTGCCCCTGCCCACTTTCGCCAGTTCTACGGCCCTTGCCAGTTGCACGTCGCTGGGTGCGGCTGGATCGACCGCAGGCTTCGCATTGCGGGCATTGGTTGCCATGCTGCCCATCTGTTCGATCTGATTGCAGGCCGGGCGGTCACCCAGCGCGCAGGCCTTGTCATAGAGGGCGACGGCGCGCTTGAGGTTCACCTTGATCCGGTCACCCCCTTCGAAATAGAGCCGCGCCAGATTGGCGCAGGACGCGGCGTGGGACAAATCGCACCCATCGCGGAAAGACAGCGCCACTTCCCATTCGGCAAAGCCGCTGCCCGGCGGATCGCGTTCCGCCAGCAGGCCCGCATCGTTGCAGGCTTCGGCAATTTTGGCGAGGCAGGCCCGGGTCAGCAGGTTGCTGGCGCGCTTCACATCTTCCGGCTCGTCCGAATTGCCAAGGAACCGCGCGTAGACGGCGCAGGCCAGCACAGTATCGCCCTTCGCCTCAAGGCAACCGGTGCGCCCGGCGGCAAAGGCCGCCTTGTCATCGCGCGCGACGCCCACACCGCTGGCCAGCGCATCGGCATAACCCGAGCAGCCCCAGCCCTGCTTGCGGTCGCACCCCGCGCGATAGAGTTCCACGGCCTGTGCCCGCGCGGCATCCTCGCCGCTGTCGTAATAGAGCGCGCCCGCCTTCATCCGGCAGGCTTCCTCATCCTTCGCGCCGCAGCCGGTGTCCCACAATTGCAGCGCCCGCGCGCGATCCTGCTGCGCGACATCGCCGCGATAATAATGCAGTGCGGCAGAGGCGCAGCTGGTGGTATCCTTCAGCAGGCAGCCCTTCTCGGCAGTCTGCAGCGCCAGCACGGGATTGGCGGGATAATTGGTGGTGCCAGCCTCTATTGCCTGTGCGGCCTTGCTGCAGCCGGGCGCATGGCCCCGGTCGCACGCCATCAGCCAGAAGCCCATGGCGGCGCGCGGTTCTACCTTGAGGTCGCCCTGCCCTTCAAACAGCGCATCGCCCAGGCGCTGGCACTGCACGGCCTTGCCAGAGCGGCAATCCGCCTCCCAATTGCGGGCAATGCCATACAGCGTGACGGGATAGAGCTGCTTGCCGTCAAACACATAGGCTTCCTTGTAGCCGTCATAGGCCGAAGGAAACTTGCTGGCGCCCATGAGAAAGAGCGAACCCAGCAACAGTGCAAGGACAGGCCAATACCGCATGAACACCCCCGTGGCGGATGGCGCGAAAATACGCCCAGCCCCGCCGGGAGCCTAATGACAAAGCCTGTCAGGAAATGGGCCTGTCAGGAAATGGTGCCTGTCTGGAACTGGAACCTGTCGTTCAGAGCGCCTTGACGATTTCCTCGACCATCTTCTTGGCATCGCCCAGCAGCATCATGGTCTGGTCCATATAGAACACATCGTTGTCCACGCCGGCATAGCCCACCCCGCCCATGCTGCGCTTGATGAAGAAGATGGTCTTGGCCTTCTCCACATCGAACACCGGCATGCCATAGATGGGGCTGCCCTTGTCGCTCTTGGCAGCCGGGTTCACCACGTCATTCGCGCCGATAATGAAGGCCACGTCCGTCTGCGCAAACTCGCTGTTGATGTCCTCCAACTCGAACACTTCGTCATAGGGGACGTTCGCCTCGGCCAGCAGCACGTTCATATGGCCGGGCATGCGGCCAGCCACGGGGTGGATGGCGTATTTCACAGTAACCCCGTGTTCCTTCAGCAGATCGCCCATCTCGCGCAGCACGTGCTGGGCCTGTGCCACGGCCATGCCATAGCCGGGAATGATGATGACCTGCCCCGCCTCTTTCAGCAGAAAGGCAGCATCTTCGGCACTGCCACGCTTCCACGGGCGGTCCGTCTTGGCCGCACCCGCATCGCCCCCGCCGCTCTCTGCACCGAAGCCTCCCGCGATCACGCTGATGAAGCTGCGGTTCATCGCCCGGCACATGATGTAGCTGAGGATGGCGCCCGAAGAGCCGACCAGCGCGCCGGTGACGATCATCGCGGTGTTGTGCAGCGTGAAGCCCATCGCCGCCGCCGCCCAGCCGGAATAGGAATTCAGCATGGAAACGACCACCGGCATGTCCGCCCCGCCGATGGGGATGATCAGCAGGAAGCCGATGGCAAAGCTGGCCGCCAGCAGCACCCAGAAGATCGGATGTTCGCCCGGCCCGGCATTAGCGGAAATGGCGAACCCGGCAGTCATCGCAAGGATCGCCGCCAGCGTGCCCAGATTGATCAGATGCCGCCCCGGCAGCAGGATGGGCGAACCCGACATATTGCCGTTCAATTTGGCGAAGGCGATGACCGAGCCTGAGAAGGTGATCGCGCCAATCGCGGCACCCAGCGCCATCTCGATGCGGCTGACGGTCAGGATATTCCCGTCTGCGCCGAGAATGCCGAAAGCATCGGGATTGAGGAACGCCGCGACTGCAACCAGCACCGCCGCGAGGCCCACCAGAGAGTGAAAAGCCGCGACGAGCTGCGGCATCGCCGTCATCGCGATCCGGCGGGCAATCACGAAGCCGATGGCCCCGCCGATTGCGATCGCGCCGACAATCTCCGGCAGGCTGGCAATCTCATGCGTCACCAGCGTCGTCACCACCGCGATGAGCATGCCCGCCATGCCATAGCGGTTGCCCGCCCGGCTGGTTGCCGGTGAGCTGAGACCACGCAAAGCAAGGATGAAGCACACGCCCGCCACCAGATAGGCCAGAGCCACCCAGGGGTTCACCGAATGCGCGGCAGCTTCGGGCGGAAATGCCTCGGCAGGAATCTCGATCGGGATTTCCAGAGGAGCGACCATCATTTGCGCTCCTTCTTCTTGTACATCGCCAGCATCCGCTCCGTCACCGCGAAGCCGCCGAAGATGTTCACGCTGGCCAGCACGACCGCGATCAGGCCCAGCCACTTGGCTCCCGCGCTACCGCTCGCCGCCGCCGCGATCAGCGCGCCAACGATGATGACTGAGGAGATCGCATTGGTCACCGCCATCAAGGGCGTGTGCAATGCCGGAGTGACCGACCAGACCACGTAATAACCTACAAAACAGGCCAGCACGAAAATCGAGAGGATTGAAATGAAGTCCACTAGGCAGCCTCCCCGGCACGGGGAGGGGGACCGTCCGCAGGACGGTGGAGGGGGTTCACCGCACGCGCAACGATCGCTTCGGCTGTGCCGCCAACGTCCGCCAACACGCGCTGCGCCGAAACCCGCAGCACCCTGAACCCGTTTTCTTGCAAGAACTCATCGCGACCACGGTCATTCTCCGGGGCGCATCCCACATCATGGGCTTTACCATCCACCTCGACCACGAGCCGTGCGGACAGGCAGCAGAAATCGACGACATATGGGCCGATCGGATGCTGTCGCCGGAACCGCAACCCTTCCGGGCGGACGCGAAGCGCCAGCCACAGCATCCGTTCCGGCAAAGTCATCTCGCGGCGGAGTTTCCGGGCCCGATAGACGACCGGGCGTTGCAGGTGAGGAAAGCCCCCACCACCGTCCTGCGGACGGTCCCCCTCCCCTTTCAGGGGAGGATCGTGCCGCCCACCATTCACCCGCCGACCTTCTGCGCGATCTCCACCGCGTTCCCTTCGGGATCGGTGTAATACATCACCTTCACGCCCAATGGCGCGACTTCGGTTATGTCGAGCGCGGGCGTAAGGCCCTTGGCTGCCAGTGCGGCCTTAGTCGCCTCTATGTCGGTGGTGGAAAAGGTGATCTGGGAAAAGCCCTGCACAGCCGCATGTCCCGGAGGGGCAGGCTTGGCCGGAGCAGGCTGGGAATCCTTGATCTTCAGCAGTTCGATCCGCTCATTCCCGCTCACCAGCCAGCGCACCGGAATGCCGGGGCCGAAGGTGGTGTCCAGCTCCACCTTGAAGCCCAGCTTGTCGACATAGAAGGCGGTTTCCGCGTCCATATCCGCAACTGAAATCGCCACCATCCAATGGCCCAGTTCCGGCGCCTTGTCCGCCGCGTGAACCGGTATCGCGATGGTCGAGGCCGCCATGGCCATCGACGCGAAAATCACCTTCATCCCAAAAGCCTTTCATTCACAACCTTGCCGCCCTGCGTCAGCCGCACGGCATTGCCGATCTCTTCATCCAGAACCGGCCTGCCCTGCTCCTTGTCCCAGAAAGCGGAGAGGAAATTATAGAGGTTGCGCGCGTAGAGCGCGGAGGCGTCAGCTGGCAGATGGGCGGGCGTGTTGGAAAAGCCCATGATCTTTACCCCGTGCCGCTCGATCACTTCATCGGCCACGGAACCTTCGACATTGCCGCCCTGCGCCACGGCCAGATCGAAGATCACGCTGCCCGGCTTCATGCTGGCGATCTGCGCGTCGGAAACGAGGCGCGGCGCGGCGCGGCCCGGGATCAGGGCAGTGGTGATGACGATGTCCTGCTTCGCGATATGGCTGGATACCAGCTCGGCCTGCGCCTTCTGGTATTCCTCGCTCATCTCCGTCGCATAACCGCCCGCGCCTTCGCCTTCGATCCCGGCAACCTTGTCAACGAAGACCGGCTTGGCGCCAAGGCTTTCGATCTGTTCCCTGGTCGCGGAACGCACATCGGTGGCGGAAACCTGCGCACCCAGCCTGCGCGCCGTGGCAATGGCCTGCAGCCCTGCAACACCCACCCCCATCACGAAAACGCGCGCGGCGGTGATAGTGCCCGCGGCCGTCATCATCATCGGGAAGGCGCGGCCATAAGTGTCGGCCGCGGCGATCACTGCCTTGTAGCCGGCAAGGTTGGACTGGCTGGAAAGCACGTCCATGCTCTGCGCGCGGGTAATGCGCGGGATGAATTCCATCGCCAGCGCCTCGATCCCGGCACTGGCGTAGGAGTCCACTCGCGCCCGCTGGCCGAAGGGATCGAGCACGGCGGCCAGCCACACGCCCGGCTTCGCGCCCGCCAGCGTCGCCGGATCTGGGCCTTGCACCGCCAACACGATGTCCGCATCCTTCACCGCCTGCCCTTCCGGCAGCACTTCGGCCCCGGCCTCGGCATAAGCAGCGTCAGCAATGGACGCAGAAAGCCCCGCCCCGGATTCGACCGAGAGCGCGGCGCCCAATGCGATGAATTTACGAACCGTTTCGGGAGTTGCCGAGACGCGGGTTTCGCCAGCGGCTCGCTCTTTAAGAATTGCGATCCGCATTGGCCCCTCCCCCTTAGAAACCGGTCAGCTTGAGATCAGGATCACCACCAGGGCAGCGATCGCCACGACCACCGGGGTCGTGAACTTCACCAGCGTGATAAAGCCATCATAGGTCTTTTGCGCCGCCTGCATATCGTTTGCCGAAGCCATGGAATTCCTCTGAGATGTCGCAACCGGCCCATGGGGCCGCATTTGATTTCAGTGCGGTCTAGCGTCCTATGCGCCGGCGCTCAAGTGCCTCGCGCAATGGCATCCACCGCCGCGCCTGAGCGGCGGCAATTCGGTCCGAAACGGATAGAGGCCGTTTCCGGCGATTAGCCTTAATCAGGTCTTTACCTGCCCCGGCTACTTCCGATTCCGTACCAGTTAGGGACAGTTGGGGAAAATGGCGGAGCCTGAACAGCGCCTCTTGATGCTGATTGACGATGAGCCTGCGCAAAGCAGGCTGATCTCTGCCCTTGCCGCGCGCGAGGGCTGGAGGACGCTCGTCGTCAAGGATTCGGAGACTGCGATTGCCACGCTCGGCACGCGCGAGGGAATGCAGCTTTCCGCCATCATCCTGGACCAGTGGGTGCCGGGTGACGATGCCTGCTCGCTGATCGCCGAACTGAAGGAACGCCGCCCCGCCCTGCCGATCCTGATGCTGACGGCCAGTGCCTCGCCGCTTCTGGCGGTGGAAGCCATGCGCGCCGGGGCGACCGATTATCTGGTAAAGCCGGTCGCGCCCGACAGGCTGATGCTCGCCCTGCGCAGCGCCACCACGCGCGAAACGCCCAAGGACGAGCTTCAACCGCTCACCGAAAAGATGCCCGCTTCGCTCGACTTCGATTCGATGATCGGCGCGGCCCCCACGTTCCGCACCGCGTTGGCCAAGGCGGCCAAGGCGGCGCGTGGCCACGGCAACGTGCTGATCGAAGGCGAAAGCGGCACCGGCAAGGAAATGCTGGTGCGTGCGATGCATGCGGCCAGCCCGCGCGCCAAGGCACCGTTCCGCATCGTGAACATTGGCGGCATTCCGGCCAATTCCATTGAATCCGTGCTGTTCGGCCATGAAAAGGGAGCCTTCCCCGGCGCTTTCGACCGGCAGATCGGCGCTCTGCAACATTGCGACGGCGGCACCATCGTGCTGGACGAGGTGGACCGTCTGTCCCCCGCTCTGCAGGAAAGGCTGGCCGAAGCGATTGCCGCCGGCTCAATCCGCCCGGTGGGTGCACGCCACAGTTTCCGCATCGATATTCGCCTGATCGCCGCGAGCAATTTCCCGCTGGCCGAACTGGTGGATGCCGGCGCCTTCCGCCGCGATCTGTATGATGCGCTCGCCGCGACCCGCATCGTCCTGCCGCCCTTGCGCGAGCGGGCAGGCGATATTCCGGGCCTAACCCGCTATTTCCTCGGCCGCATCGGCGAACAGCCGGGCCTGCGCCCGCTGGGCATTACCGATGGCGCGCTGGCCTTGCTGGGCGCCTATGACTGGCCGGGCAATGTCCGCCAGTTGCAGGCCGTATTGTTCCGCGCCGCCGTGTTCTGCGATGGCGATGCACTGACTTCGGACGATTTCCCGCAACTGCTGGAACTGATCGGCGAAATCCGCGACATGCCGGACAAGCACGCGCACGAAAGCGCGGGCGTCCAGCTCTATACGGAAGACGGCAATCTGCGCCCGCTGGAAGAGATCGAGGCCGACGTGATCCGCCTCGCCATCGGCCATTACCGCGGCCGCATGACCGAAGTGGCCCGCCGCCTGGGCATCGGCCGCTCGACCCTCTACCGCAAGCTCAGCGATCTGGGGATCGACAACGACGCTGCATAAACCGCGTCAGTCGCTCAGTTCGGCATCCTGCAGCGCGTCGTAAAAGCTGGCCAAGGCCCGGTCCATCAGGACGAGATAGTCGCCGCGTGTGATCGGCATCTCTGCCTCCATCGGCTCGCCTTCCGAGTTAGCCAGCGGCTGCGCTCCCTTGTCTGCCATCGGCAGGCAGCGCACCGCAACGCCCCATTCGAGCAATTCGGAATAGCCGAAATCCTGCGGCGATGCAGCCAGACCGCCGACTTCATTGGCCACTGCCAGCCGCTCTGCCGCCTGCCCCATCTGCGTCGTCGGAGCGGATGCGGTGGACATATCCTCGTCCACCACGCCGCAGCCCTGTGTCGGAATATAGCTGGCGGAAAGCGCGTCGAACCGGGCGGCCATCGCTGCTGGCATGGAGCCATTATAGGATTCCTGCACGGTGAAGATCGCGGTGCGGGCAGTGTCCAGCGCGTTGGACAGCAACACCGCAGCCTCCCCACGCGTGATGGCCACGGCGGGCTGCACTTTGTTGTCGGCATAGGCCACGCCCACCAGCCCCCACCGTTCCAGCAGTGAGAGGATTGCCCGATATTCCGCATCGCGCCCCTTATCGAGGTCAGTGATCGTCCGCGCGTCATAAACCGGCGCGATGGCCAGTTCCTGCGCGCCAACAGGCTGAGCAAGCACGCAGGCCGCCATCGCCGCCGCCGCTACAAAGAATTGCCGCACCCCTAACCCCTTTTTCCGCAGCCGCTTGGGCCACGCGCCCAAATGCTGCACACTTCCTGCAGCATTCCCCCCGCCATCGACAAGATGGGCAGGAGTCCCTAACCACCCCGCATGACAGCAAATTTCACAGGCATGACCGCCCTTGTAACCGGCACCGCATCGGGGATTGGCGCGGCCAGCGCCCGCTGGCTCGATGCACAGGGCATTGAACGGCTTATACTGGTCGATCGCGATGCGGACGGGCTGAACGCGCTGGAGCTTTCCTGCGTGGTCGAACGCCATGCGGGCGATGTGTCCGATCCTGCCTTCTGGCAGGCGCTGGAACCGCAGATCGGCAGGCTGGATCACGCAGTGGTCAATGCCGGGATCGCGGCAGGCGCGCCGATTGCCGAAGAGAGTTTCGAACAATGGCGGCGGATCATGTCCGTCAATCTGGATGGGGCCTTCCTCACGCTCGCCACTGCCCTGCGGCTGATCGCCAAGGGCGGGAATGGCGGCGGCGTGGTGCTGCTATCCTCTGTCACCGGAGTGAAGCCGATGGCGGGAACCGGCGCCTACGGCTCGAGCAAGGCCGCCCTCGCCCATCTGGCGAAGATCGCCGCGCTGGAGAATGCAGGCGCGGGCATCCGCGTCAATGCCATCGCGCCGGGCGGGGTCGATACGCCGATCTGGGACAGCGACGCCAATTTCCGCGCCATGGCCGCCGATATGGGCCGCGATGCGGCGATTGCCGGTTTTGCCAGCGGCACCCCGCTGAAACGCTTCGCCACGCCAGATGAGATTGCCGCCACCATCGGCTTCCTCCTTTCGGCGCAAGCCGCGAACATCACCGGCGTAGTGCTTTCCAGCGACGGCGGGCTGGCGCTGTAAGTCAGCCCGGCAGGGCGGAGAAATCCGTCAGCGCCGCGTCGCGCATTCCGCGCCACACATTGCGGGCCTGCACCGTGTCGGCCACATCATGCACGCGCAGCAGATGGACGCCGGCATCCATGCCCTTCAGCGCCACGGCAAGCGAACCGCCCAGCCGCTGATGGGCGGGCGCCTCGTTGGACAGCGCGCCGATCATGCGCTTGCGGCTGGCGCCGAGCAGCAGCGGCTGGCCGAGCGCATGGAACAGGGGCAGCGCGTTAAGCAGCGCGAGGTTTTCCGTCAGCGTCTTGCCAAAGCCAATGCCCGGATCGAGCACGATCAGTTCCCGCGAAATGCCTGCCGCCATTGCCCGATCACGCGCATCGGCCAGCCAGTCAAACACGTCGAACACGACATTGGTGTATTTCCCATCGGCATGCAGATCCTCGCCATTGCCGGGTGCGTGCATCAGGATAACCGGCGCCTTGGAACTGGCAGCAAGGCCAAGGCTGCGCGGATCGTGGCGCAGCGCGGAAACGTCGTTGATAATATGCGCCCCGGCATCGAGGGCGGCCTCCATAACTGCGGGGCGCCGAGTATCGACGCTGATCGCGCCGCCCATCAGGGCCACGGCCTCCACGGCCGGGACGACGCGCTTGATCTCATCCCCCTCCCACACGGCGGCTGCGCCGGGGCGAGTACTTTCGCCGCCAATGTCGATGATCGCCGCACCCGCTTCCAGCATGGCCGCGGCATGATCGCTCGCTACCGTGGGATCGTCGAGGAACTTGCCCCCATCCGAAAAACTGTCCGGCGTGACATTGAGAATGCCCATCACCTGCGGCTGTTCCAGCCGCACGACCCGTTCACCGCACTGGATCGGCGAATGGATCTTGCGCAGGTTTTCCCACTGCATCGCGGCCTGTGCCTGCAAGGTGGCCGGGATGTCTCCCAATGCCTGCCCCATTCCCCGCGCCGTGGTCTGCAGATTCGTGACCACCCGCCCGTTCTCCCTGACGATCAGCGCGAAGGACTGGGCATAGGCAAGGCTGCCCGCCAGCCGGATCGCATCGCCCTCCACGCTTTGCGGGGAAGTGACGAGGCCGGTGGGGCAGATATAGAGCTTCTGGGTCATGCCTTCCGCCCTATCAGCAGGGCGGGCGCTGGCCAATGCCACATTGGGACAGGGGCCTGTCGAGCCTCAAGAAGCGCGCTTGTGAATGTTTCAGTTTGATTACATAAGTTGACCATGACAACAGGCCAAAAGGCTCACCAGCCCGTCGCACGGATTCAGCAGAATGTTCTGGCGGTTTCCGAACGTCGGCTCCTCAACTGGATCTGCGCGAGGCTGCCCGCATGGGTCACGCCCGACCTGCTGACCGGAACCGGCGTGGCAGGCGCGGTGGCGATCTTCGCCGGCTATGCGCTCAGCACCTTCAGTGTCTATTGGCTGTGGCTGGCCATTGCCGGCTATGTCATCCAGTGGTTCGGGGATTCACTCGACGGCAGCCTTGCCCGCTTCCGCAAGATCGAGCGCCCGCACTTCGGCTATTTCATCGATCACAGCTGCGACGGGCTGACCCTGCTGCTGATCCTCGCCGGGATCGGCCTCAGCCCCTATGTCTCGTTCAACGTCGCGATGGTGACACTCGCAGGCTATCTGCTGCTGTCGATCCACGCCTTCCTGGCCACGCATGTGCTGGGCGAAATGCGCCTGTCCTATCTCGCCATGGGGCCGACAGAACTGCGTTTCGTGCTGATCGGCACCACCTTCGTGATGATGATCATGGGTTATGACCGGGACTGGTTTGCCGATGTATCCGGCTTCGACCTGACCTTTGGCGGCGCAGGTGCGCTGATGATCCTGATCTTCGTGGTGCAGACGCTGAAGACCGCGAAGCAACTGGCAGCGGAAGAGCGCCGGTAATCCCGGCGCCCTTCCCGCGCGGTCAGCAGTCTTCTCGGATCAGTCTTCGATAGTCAGCAGGTAAAGCTGGCGCAGCGCATCCAGCGGCTTGACCTCGCCCTGATGCTCCAGGTGCCAGAAGGTCCAGCCATTACAGCTGGGCGCACCCTGCAAATTCTTGCCGACGCCGTGGATCGATCCGGTTTCCGTGCCGGAAGCAATCGAACCGTCCGCCCGCACCTGCGCATGGAAACGGCCCTTCTTGTCGAACAGGGCAGTGCCCGGCGTAATGAGGCCGGCTTCCACCAGCGCGCCGAAGGCTACCCGCGGTGCGTCCTTGCGGCTCTGCATCGTCTTCAGCGCGCTTTCATCGAGCGGCAGGGCCATCTCGATACGCTCCAACGCGGCTTCGCGATAAGTGCCTTCCCGCTCGCAGCCGATCCACTCGCGGCCCAGGCGCTTGGCCACCGCGCCGGTAGTACCGGTGCCGAAGAACGGGTCGAGCACGACATCGCCCTTCTCGGTAGTGGCAAGCATCACGCGATAGAGCAGCGCCTCGGGCTTCTGCGTGGGGTGGACCTTGGAGCCGGCCTTTTTCAGGCGTTCCTGCCCGCTGCAGATCGGGATCACCCAGTCGCTGCGCATCTGAAGTTCGTCATTCAGCGTCTTCATCGCGCGATAATTGAAGTGATATTTCGCCTTCTCGCCCTGCGATGCCCAGATCAGCGTCTCATGCGCATTGGTGAAGCGCGTGCCGCGGAAATTGGGCATCGGGTTGGACTTGCGCCACACGATGTCGTTCAGAATCCAGAAGCCCAGATCCTGCAGGATCGCGCCCACGCGGAAGATGTTGTGGTAGGAACCGATCACCCACAGCGACCCGTCGGGCTTGAGCACGCGGCGCGCCTCGGTCAGCCAGTCGCGGGTGAAATCGTCATAGGCCTTGAAGCTGTCGAACCGGTCCCAATCGTCGGTCACGGCATCCACATGGCTGCCGTCCGGGCGATTGAGATCGCCCCCCAGCTGGAGGTTATACGGCGGATCGGCGAAGACCATGTCCACGCTCGCCGCAGGCAGGCTGCGCATGGCCTCGATGCAATCGCCGGTCAGGATCGTGCTGAGCGGCAGTTCGGGCCTTGCGGCAATATCAGTCTTTCGCGCGGTAGTGCGCGGCCTTGTCAGGACTTGAACCATCAAAAAATACCCCTGTACTTATCCACAAGGGTGAATCCTCCGGAGTCCCGCGTCAACCCACGAGTCGCTCCACATGCGGCGGACCGAGTCGAGGCGCCGACGAGAACGAATAGAGTCCGCCACAGCATCTTGAGTCCCGGCGCGTTGCAGCGACTCGATATGTAGGGGGTGTGGCCGCGCGGACTCGAGTGCGGATTTTTTCATCCACAGCTTGCGGTTTGGCCACGCCGCGCCACACTGCCCCATCGGGATACCGACCGGACCACCGGAGGGAGAGGGCAATGGCGTTGCAGGTAATCGGGGCCGGACTTGGCCGCACGGGCACGTTTTCACTGAAATTCGCACTGGAACATCTGGGTTTCGGCCCATGCTATCACATGTCCGAAGTGCTGGCCTCTGCGCGGCGCAGCGTTCCGCTGTGGATCGAGGCGGCGCAGGGCAGAGCGGATTGGGACGCAATCTTCGACGGTTTTGCCGCTACCTGCGATTATCCGGGCTGTACCTATTGGCGCGAACTGGCTGCCTATTACCCGCAGGCCAAGATCATCCTGACCACGCGCGACGCGGACAGCTGGTTCGATTCCGTGAGCGCGACGGTCTTTTCCAAACCCCACCGCGCCACTTTCAGCGATGGGCCGCTCGCACCTTTCTTCGATGCGACTGTCTATGCCGATTTCGGCGACCGGATCGACGACCGTGCCTTCATGACCGACTATTTCCGCCGCTGGACCCAGCAGGTGATCGACGCCGTGCCGCCAGAAAGGCTGCTGGTCTATTCCGCGCGCGAAGGCTGGGAACCGCTCTGTGCCTTCCTCGGCGTGCCCGTGCCGGACCTGCCCTATCCCCGGGTGAATAGCCGGGAGGAAATGGCCCATGGGCGTGAGGAAGCAAGCCATCAGAGCGGCGAAAACAGCGGCCCACCCTCGCCCGAGCAGTTGGAGGCTTTCGCGCGGGCCTATATCGACCAGCTCAAGGCGGAGGCCTTTGCGGGGTAGGTGCTCCACGGCTCACTCACAGGGATGGGCTGCGCCCTCCACTCACCTCCGCTCGCCCTGAGCCTGTCGAAGGGCGCGCAAGACGGCAGTTCCTGGAAGAATCTTCACGCTTCGCGGTATGCCATGCCCCGGGTTGCATGTCAGCGCGTGTCCTTCGACAGGCTCAGGACGAGCGGATGTCGGTTAATTCTGGAACGGACCACGCACCTTGTGCGCATCGCCCCCTAGAACAGCTCCATCTGTGCCACGGGTGCAAAGCTCCTGCGGTGCAGCGGGGTCGGGCCGTGGGCGCGCAGGGCAGCGAGATGTTCGGGCGTGCCGTAGCCCATGTTCTTTTCCCAGCCGTAATGCGGGTGCGCCAGTGCCGCCTCGCGCATCATACGGTCGCGATATTCCTTGGCGATGATGGAGGCGGCGGAGATTGCCGGTTCCAGAGCATCCCCGCCCACGATGGCGCGGGCGGGCCAGCGCCATTCCTCCCGCCTGCCCGCCGGCGTCATGTTCCCGTCGATCAGCACCTGCGCGGGCTGCGCGCCCAGCGCATCGCAGAGATTGGCCACTGCTAGGCTCATCGCCAGCATGGTGGCCTGGAAGATATTGATCCGGTCGATCTCTTCCACGTCCACCACGCCGATGCCCCATGCGCAGCGTGCGCGGATCGAAAGGTCCAGCTTGGCGCGCCTGGCGGGGGACAACTTCTTGGAATCGTCCAGTCCTTTGGGCCGGGGCTTGCACAGCACCACGGCTGCGGCCACAACCGGGCCAGCCAGCGGCCCGCGACCAGCCTCGTCCACACCGGCGAGAATGTTTTCTGCACCAAGCTCGGCACAAAAACGGGGATCAGGTGTTGAGCAGAGCATGAACAGGAATTTCCGGGCTTCTGCCCCGCTTCTTGCCCTTGCCGCGCTTGCTCTCGCAAGCTGCAACTCCGCCTATTCCGGGGATAGTTCGGCGCAATCCGTCGTCAATTCAACGGACGGTGTAATCGGCCCCTTTGCCGTCACCCAGATGGGTGCGTTCAACGAACCATGGGCCATGGCGTTCGAACCCGGCACCGGCAATCTGTTCATCACCGAAAAGAAGGGCGCGATCCAGTTCCTTACGCCCAGCGGCGCCATTGGCGAGGTGAGCGGCGTGCCCGAAGTGGCCTATGGCGGACAAGGCGGGCTTGGCGATTTCGTGTTCGCGCCGGATTACACCACCAGCCACCGGATCTATCTGAGCTGGGCCGAGCGCGCGGAAGACCCCAATCCGGAAAACAAGCGCCGCGCCGTGGTCGGCATGGGCAAGCTCAATTGCACCGACGATACGAAATGCGCGATAGAAGGGCTGAAAGTGATCTGGCGGCAGGAACCTGCTATCGCCAGCTTCGGCCATTTCTCCCATCGCATCGCCTTCTCGCCCGATGGCAATCACCTGTTCGTCACCAGTGGGGAACGGATGCAGGGCGCCCCGGCGCAGGATCTGAACACCAATCTGGGCAAGGTGGTACGCCTGATGCCCGACGGCTCCCCTGCCCCCGGCAATCCCTTTGCCTCCATGGGCGGCGTTTCCGCGCAGATTTGGTCTTACGGCCACCGCAACCTGCTGGGGCTGAAGTTCGATGGTCAGGGCCGCCTGTGGGAGCTTGAGCATGGCCCGGCGGGCGGTGACGAGCTGAACCTTGTCGAACCCGGCAAGAATTACGGCTGGCCGCTGGTTTCCGATGGCGACGATTATTCGGGCACGCCCATTCCGCGCAACGCCACTCGCCCCGATCTGGCGGCCCCCGCAATCGCCTGGAACCCGGTAATCGCACCGGGGGATTTCATCTTCTATTCGGGCGGCCTGTTCCCGCAATGGCGCGGCAATGCGCTGATTGCCGGCCTCAAGACACAGGCGCTGGTGCGCGTGGCGATCGAGGGTGACAAGGCGCGCGAGATCGAACGCGTCAATCTCGGCATGCGCCTGCGGGACATCGTGCAAGGGCCCGATGGGGCCATCTGGGTGGTGGGCGACGGTCCGGGCGGCAAGCTGCTGAAGCTTACCCCGAAGGAATAGCGGGTCGCGGGCAGTGTGCCCGCTGATCCGCACCCCTGTACGGAAGTTGCGACGATAATCTCAACCAATGCGGTTTTGATTGCGCCACACCGCGCATGACCCTATCGCGCGCGGCCCATGGACGCTGCCGACTCTTCCCCCACCCTGATCCCGCTCGATGCGGTGGACCCCGCGCTGGTTGAGCAATTGCTCGACCGCGCTTTCGGGACAGACCGGCACGGCCGAACCGCCTACAAGGTGCGCGAAGGGATGGACTGGCTTCCGGGCCTCAGCTTCGCCGCGCTGGACGATGAAGGCCATCTGGTCGGCACGATCCAGACCTGGCCGGTCGCCCTGACCGACCCTGAAGGGCGTGCCCATCCCATGCTGATGGTCGGCCCGGTTGCAGTCGTTCCCGAACGACAGGGTGAAGGTTACGGCCAGGCACTGATGCTGGCCATGCTCGGCGCGCTGGATGACCGGGCACCCCTGCCGCAGGTGCTGATCGGCGATGCCGATTATTACGGGCGCTTCTTCGGATTCAGCGCCGCCCCCACTGGCGGATGGCAAGTCCCCGGCCCCTATGAGCGAGACCGGCTGCTGGTGCGCGCCGTGAACCCGGCCGTGCTCCCCAGCGAAGGAACGCTCGGCCCTTGGCGGGGCTAGGCAGTTCTGGCAGGGCATTCTTATGGGCCCGCTGTTCGACAGGCTGAAGATCATCTTTGACGAAGGCCACGGCGTGCAGCTTCCCGGCCTGCGGACCGATGCGGCCTTTGCCCCGCCCGGCGAAGTGCGCCCGGCCGCGGTGATGATCGGCGTTACCGACCGGGCAGAACCGGGCGTGATCCTTACCCATCGTCCGCTGGCCATGCGCCAGCATGCCGGGCAAGTGGCGTTTCCGGGCGGCAAGCTCGATCCGGGTGAGGATGCAGTTGCCGCCGCACTTCGCGAGACGCATGAGGAACTTGGGATAAACCCTTCCGATATTTCAGTTATCGGCGCGACTGACCGGTTCATTACCGGCACCGGTTATGACATCACACCGGTAATGGGCGTTTTGCCGCCGGACCTGCCGATCGTGCCCAATCCGCATGAAGTGTCCGACTGGTTCGAGGCACCTTTGCACTTCGTGCTCGATCCGGCGAACCGGGTGCGCAAGCAGGCCGAATATCGCGGGCGCCTGCGCGAATATACCGAGATCGTGTGGGAGGGGCACCGCATCTGGGGCGTCACTGCCGCGATAATCGAAAACCTCTCGGAACGGCTCGCCTGGGAAGGACTTATCCGTGGCTGAAGTGCTCCCCGCCGCTCACTGGACACAGCGCGAGGACCTTGCCCGCCTGATCGACGCGCTGGGCAATGGGCCGGATGGCGCCGCACAGGCACGCTGGGTCGGCGGCGCCGTGCGCGACAGTCTGCTGGGCGTGGAACCTTATGACATTGACGCCGCCACGCCGCTCAAGCCGCGCGACGTCATGGCGCGGCTGGAACGCGCGGGCATTCGCACTATCCCCACCGGGATCGATCACGGCACGGTCACGGCGCTGCTGCCGGACGGCAAGGTGGAGCTCACCACGCTGCGCCGCGACGTTTCGACCGACGGGCGCCGGGCCACGGTGGAATATGCCAGCGAATGGCGCGACGATGCCGCACGGCGCGATTTCACGATCAATGCGCTCTATGTCGATCCGCGCACGCTGGAGATCTTCGACTATTTCGGCGGGTTGGATGATCTTGCCGCCCGGCGCGTGCGCTTCATCGGCGATGCCCGCCAGCGCATCCGCGAGGATCACCTGCGCATCCTGCGCTACTACCGTTTTCAGGCGCGTTTCGGATCGGGCCTCGATCCCGAGGCGGAGGAAGCCTGTGCGGAGCTGGCCGCCACGCTGAAGGGCCTCAGCCGGGAACGCGTGGCGATGGAACTGCTGAACCTGTTGGGCCTGCCCGATCCGACCGACACGCTGCTGCGCATGTATCAGCGCGAAGTGCTGGGCGTCGTGCTGCCCGAAGTGACGCAACAGGCAATCGAAAACCTGCCCGGCCTGATCGCGGCGGAGAAAGCCGCCGGTATCGCCCCGCTGGCAATCCGCCGGATGGAGGCCCTGCTGCCGCCCTTGCCCACGGTGGCCGAAGGGGTTGCGGCGCGGTTGCGCCTGTCGCGCGCCCAGCGCGAGCGCCTGTCCTGCGTCGCCGCGCGCCAGTGCGACGACGGCGCCGATCCACACGCCCTTGCCTATCGTTGCGGGCTGGATTGCGCGGTGGACCGCCTGCTGCTGTCCGGCAGCGATCCCGCCCCGATCATGGGCTGGGCCATTCCAGAGCTTCCGCTGAAAGGCGGAGAGATCGTACGGCGCGGGGTAAAGGCCGGGCCGGACGTGGCGCGAATCCTGCGCACGGTCGAAGCGCGCTGGATTGCCGAGGGCTTTCCCGGCCGCGAACGGGTTCTGGACTTGCTCGAGAGCGAATTACCTGCCTGAACCGCGGCCTTCGGCCTGCTTCAGCTTCACTTCATCCCGGATTTGCGACCTTTGGGCGTTGCCAATCCGGAGGATTGATGGATAAGACACCCTTACATAACGCGAGCACCACTTGATAACCTTGGTTATCAAACGGCCCGTGCCTTTTGCAGCCAAGGCTGTATCGGGATTCCGCCCTTGCGCGGTGTCGGTGGCTCGCAATCCGGTTCTTGCGTTCCTTGCGCAGGTTTCTGCCCGCGATGCGGGCGTTCGGTTCGATTGAACTAAGACGGAGTAGGTTGATGAAATTCACGAAGTTGGTCGCAGCTTCCCTTCTTGCCATGGCGAGCATCCCGGCGGCTGCGCAGGACGATGTCGGCCTGGCCGTCGGCGCAATGGTTTACGGGTCCGATGCAGGCGAAGTCGGCAAGATCGTGGAAGTCGGCGACGGGTATGTCATCGTGGATACCGGCACGCACAAGGCCACTCTGCCCAATGAATCCTTCGGCAAGGGCGCCAAGGGCCCGCTGATCGGCCTGACCAAGGCCGGGCTGGACGAATTCGTGGCCAATGCCAATGCGGAAGCTGCCGCGAAGCTGGCCGCCGTGCTGAAGCCGGAAGCCTCCATTCAGGGTGCCGCTGGCGGCAATCTGGGCACCGTCAAGTCGATCGAAGCCGATGGCACCGTTGTGGTGACCTATAAGGGCCTCGACACTGCCTTCCCGAAGGACCAGTTCTACGCCAACGAAGCCGGTCAGCTGGCCCTGCCCTTCACGGCCGAACAGCTCGATCAGGCCCTGGCTCCGCAGTTCGAAGCCGCCGCCAAGGCCAAGGCCGCGCTGGAAGCCGCGCTGACTGCCGGCAAGACCGTGAAGACTTCGGACGGCACCGAAGTGGGCAAGATCCGCGAGCTGGACGCCCAAGGCAATGTGGTGATCGACCGCGCCGCCGGCGCGCCCATCACTCTGCCGCGCAACCTGTTCACTGCCGATGCGGCGGGCAACCCCGCCCTGCTGATCGACAAGGCCGCGCTGGACGCAGCGACCGGCGCCTGAAATTCCCGCTGACAGCGACGGGAGAGGCCGGGTGCGAGCAATCGCGCCCGGCCTTTTTCATGGCTGCAATCAGAACTTGTTGTCGCGGGGGAAGCCGGTGGGCGGCAGGCGGCCGGCCGCCCCGCGCGCCACCTTCCACATGCGGATGTCCTTTTCGGTGCGGACGCGGCCCGTATCGCCGCCCATGGTCCAGCTCAGCCCATCGTCCAGCTTGAAAGTGACGGCATCGGACATGCCGCCATCGCGGTAACGCTGCAGCTGCACGCCCTGCCCGCGGCCCATCACGGGCACTTCCTGCAGGTGGAATACGATCAGCTTGCGGTTGTCGCCCACCACAGCGACGTGATCGTCTTCCTCGGCAATCGGACGCACGACGCTGAGCTTCACATCGCCCTTCACGTTCACCACCTGGCGGCCCTTGCGGGTTTCGGCCAGCAGCTCGTCCATTTCGGCGGCGAAGCCCTTGCCGTTCGTGGCGGCCAGCAGCAGCTTGCCCTTGGCCCTGTAGGCCAGCGCGGAGACGATCCCGGCATCCGCCTCTATGTCCACCATGGTACGGATCGGTTCGCCAAAGCCGCGCGCGCCGGGCAGCTTGTCCGCCCCCAGAGTGTAGAAACGGCCATTATCGGCGGCGATCAGCAGCTTGTCGGTCGTCTGGCAATGGAGCGCAAAGGCAGGCCCGTCGCCTTCCTTGAACTTCCATTCCTGATCGAGCGGAACATGCCCCCTGGCCGCGCGTATCCAGCCCTTGGCCGAAAGGATCACCGTCACCGGTTCCTTCTCGATCATGGCGTCCATGGTGAATTCCACCGTCGGCGCGGCTTCCGCAATGGTGGTGCGGCGGCGGCCGAGCGCAGTATCTTCCGCATAATCCTTGCGCAGGTTCCGCAGGTCGCGCTTCAGGCGCGTGCGCTGGCGTTCCGGCGAGGCAAGCAGCTTTTCAAGATCGTCACGCTCGGCCAGCAGGTCGTCCCGCTCCTGCCGCAGTTCCATTTCCTCCAGCTTGCGCAAGCTGCGCAGCCGCATGTTGAGGATCGCTTCTGCCTGCCGGTCGGTCAGGTTGAATTCGGCCATCATCACGGCCTTCGGCTCATCCTCGGTACGGATGATCTCGATGATCCGGTCAAGGTTGAGGAAGGCGATGATATAGCCTTCGACCAGTTCCAGCCGGGCCGCGATCCTGTCCAGCCGGTGCTGTGCGCGGCGCTGGAGGATGTCGATCTGGCTGGCAATCCAGTTGCCCAGCAGTTCCTTCAGCCCCATCACCATCGGCGTGCGGGTGGCATCCAGCACATTGAGGTTCAGGCTGAAACGGCTTTCCAGATCGGTCAGCTTGTAGAGCGATTCCTTGAGCAGTTCCGGGTCGATATTCCGGCTCTTGGGCACCAGCACGATGCGGATCTGCTCATCGCTTTCATCCCGCACGTCTTCCAGGATGGGCAGCTTGCGGTCGGCGATCAGCTGGGCGATCTGCTCGATCAGCTTGCCCTTCTGCACCATGTAGGGAATTTCGGAGATGACGAGCTGGTACTGCCCGCCGCCCAGCCGCTCTATCCCCGCATCGCGATCCGCCTCTTCCTTTGCCTCGGCCGCATGGAAGCGCCCGCGCACGCGGAAGGCGCCGCGCCCGGTTTCATAGGCGTGGGAAATCGCCGCCGGACTATCCACGATCACGCCGCCGGTCGCAAAGTCCGGTCCGTGGAACATTTCCATCAGCCGGGCATGTTCGACATGCGGATTGTCGACCAGTTCCAGCGTCGCGTCGATGATCTCGGCTACGTTGTGGCTGGGGATAGAGGTGGCCATGCCCACGGCAATGCCGGTGGCGCCATTGGCCAGCAGATTGGGGAAGAGACCCGGAAAGATTTCAGGCTCTTCTTCCTCATTATTGTAAGTCGGTATGAAGTTGACGGTGCCTTCGTCCAGCCCGTCCATCAACTGCATCGCCGTCTTCGTCAGGCGGGCTTCGGTGTAACGATAGGCGGCGGCATTATCGCCATCGATATTGCCGAAATTCCCCTGCCCTTCCACCAGCGGGTAACGCAGAGAGAAATCCTGCGCGAGGCGGACCATCGCGTCATAGACGGCAACGTCGCCATGCGGGTGATATTTGCCGATCACGTCGCCCACCACGCGGCTGGACTTCTTGAAGGCATTGGCCGGATCGAGCTTCAGCGCCCGCATCGCCCACAGCAGGCGGCGATGCACCGGCTTCAACCCGTCGCGCAGATCGGGCAGCGAGCGGGCGGTGATGGTGGAGAGCGCATAGACGAGATAGCGCTCCGACAGGGCGGAATCGAACGGTGCATCGACGATCGCGTCGAATGCGTCGTCGTCTTCGGTCGTGATGGCCATGGGATAGCCCTAACACCCCAAAGGCGGGTGCTCTAGCAAGCTTGTGCGGGAATCCACATTATCGACGGCAAATGTCGTCATTGCGAGCGGCAAGGCCGCGAAGCAATCCAAGGCCCGGCGCGCGACGTTATGGATTGCCGCGTCGGCTTCGCCTCCTCGCAATGACCAATTCCCCTCAATAACCCTGCGCGTCCTTGCTCTCGCGCGGGATGCGCACGGTCAGCCCTTCCAGTTCCGGCGTCAGCACGATCTGGCAGGACAGGCGGCTGGTGCGTTCCACTGCGGCGGCAAGGTCCAGCATGTCTTCCTCGTCATCGCTGGCGGGCTTGAGACGGCCGAACCAATCGGGATCGACGATTACATGACAGGTCGAACAGGCCATCTGCCCTTCGCACGTCCCTTCCAGCGGCATGCCGATGGCCTGCCCCGCCTCCAGCAGCGAAATGCCTTCTTCGCCTTCGGCATCGAGCCTGGTGCCATCGGTAGTGACGAATGTGACCTTGACCATCTCTATTCCTGCAATGCCGCCGCCTGATTGATCTTCCCGGCGGCTTCTTCGAGTTCTTCCATCGTCGTATAGCGCCCGAAGCCGATCCGGATCGAGCTTTTTGCCTCTGCATCCGAAAGGCCCAGCGCGCGCAGCACATGGCTGGGGCGGCCCGATCCCGAGGCACAGGCGGAGCCTGCGGAAAAGCACACGTCGCGCAGATCCGACATCAGGCGGGCAACGTCCAGTCCCTGGCGGCGGATGTTGAGATTGCCCTTCCAGCGGTCCGGCGCACTGCCGTTCAGCACCCAGTCCGCGAACAGGCTCCGCGCATGGCGCCACAGCATTTCGACATGGGCACTATCGGCATCCATGCGCGCGCGGGCGAGCTTGGCCGCCGCGCCGAAACCCGCGCATAAGGCCGGGCTGAGCGTGCCGGAACGCAAGCCCTGCTCCTGCCCGCCGCCGTGCATCTGCGGAACAAGCTCCACCCCATCCCGCACCCACAGGGCGCCAATGCCCTTGGGGCCATAAAGCTTGTGGGCCGAAATCGCGATCAAATCGGCCCCGGCAGGCGCGGAAAGCTTGCCCGCCCCCTGCACGGCATCGCACAGCACCAGCGCGCCCGCCGCATGGGCAGCCTGTGCCAGCGCATCGACCGGCTGGATCGTGCCGATCTCATTATTGACCTGCATGAGCGCGAGCAGGCCGAGTCCTTCGGGGAGGAGCGCATCGGCGCCGACCAGCCCATCGGCATCGACCGGCAGGATATGTGTGGGGCAGGTTTCCCGTACGGCCTCAGCACAATCGAGCACGGCGGCATGTTCGATGGCGCTGGCGGCAATCGCCCGGCCCGCGCGGGCAGTGCCCTTGATCGCCAGATTGATCGCTTCGGTGGCGCCGGAAGTGAAGATCACGCGCCCACCCGGCGGCAGCAGTGCCGCCACATGATCGCGCGCCGCTTCCACTGCCGCGGCGGCCTGCCTGCCCATGCGGTGCGGCGAATGGGGATTGCCGAAGCCCATGCTCTCCGGCCCGCCCAGCCACGGCAGCATCGCATCCCGCGCTTCCGGCGCGAGCGGAGTTGTGGCCTGATAGTCGAGATAGATCATGCAGGGCCCCTACCTCGTCATTGCGAGGAGGCGAAGCCGACGCGGCAATCCAGTGCCGGATATAAACGCCCTGGATTGCTTCGCCCTCCGGGCTCGTAATGACGAAGGAAATATCATCCGGCCGCCCGTCCGGCCACGGCGCGCCATTGTTCGAGAAAGGCCAGAATATCCGCCTCGCTCGTCTCGCGCCCGATGCTCACGCGGATTACTTCGCCCGGATCGGCATAGCCCATGGCGGAAAGCACGTGACTGACCTTGAGGCTGCCGGAAGAACAGGCGCTGCCCGCCGAAACCGCGAAGCCTGCCGCGTCGAAGCGGATCAGCTGCGCATTGGCCGACATGCCGGGCATGCGATAGGCAGCGATCGAGGGAACGCGCGCGGTTTCCACGCACAGCAACTCCCCGCCCGCCGCCGCAATCGCATCGTCCAGCAGGGCGCGCAGGCGCACCGCTTCGTCCAGCCATGCGCGATCCGCCTCCAGCGCCGCGACCATGGCCATGGCGCCGGGCAGGTTCTCCGTCCCGCCGCGATAGCCGCGTTCCTGCCCGCCCGTGGGCTTCAGCAGCGCCCAGTCGCGCACCAGCAATGCGCCGATGCCGATGGGGCCGCCGAATTTGTGTGCCGAAAGCGCGATCAGGTCCGCATCGGGCAAGGTGAGCTTGCCTGCCCCTTGCGCGCAATCGGCCAGCAGCACCCCGCCCGCGCTGCGCACAGCCTCGGCAATGGCGTTGAGCGGCTGGAGCACGCCCGTCTCGCTATTGGCCTGCTGCACGGCGACCAGCCCCGGCAATGCGCAATCGGCAGGGTTCACCAGCCCCAGCGTATCGACCGGCAGGCGCGCCGCATCGCCTGCGTGGCGCAGCACGGATTCGTGCTCCACCGCGCTCACCGCCAGCAGGGGCGCCTGCGCCTGTTTCAGCGCGATGGCCAGCGCCTCGCTGGCGCCGGAAGTGAAGATCACTTCCCCGTCCCAGCCCAGAGCCGCCTTCATCCGGGCGCGCGCATCCTCCAGCGCGGCACGGGCCTTGCGGCCTTCCGCATGGGGGCTGGAGGGATTGGCCCAGATGCCAAACCCCTCGCGCATGGCCTCCCCAGCCTCGGGCAGAAGGGGAGTGGTCGCAGCAAAATCGAGATAGATTCTTCGGGGCATCAAGGGCTTTTGCAGGCTTTCGGCGGTGGGCAATTGCGAAAATCGCACTCGGCACTATATAGCCAGCAACTCACCGCGCGCCAGCCGCGCACTCACCCGTTATTTCGAGAGCCGACCATGCCTGCTGTCATTTTTCCCGGCCCCGAAGGCCGCCTCGAAGGCCGCTTCCAGCCCGCCCCGCGCCCGCGCGCGCCGGTGGCCATGATCCTGCACCCGCATGCCCAGGCAGGCGGGACGATGAATGACCGCATCACGCAGCGTCTTTACAAGACCTTCGTGGATCGCGGTTTTGCCACCCTGCGCTTCAATTTCCGCGGCGTGGGCCGCAGCCAGGGCAGCTTCGACAATGGCGTGGGCGAACTCAGCGACGCGGCCGCCGCGCTCGACTGGGTGCAGTCCATCCATCCCGAAGCGCAGACCACCTGGATCGGCGGCGTCAGCTTCGGCGCGCTGATCGGCATGCAGCTGCTGATGCGCCGCCCGGAGATTCGCGGCTTCATCTCGGTCGCTCCGCCGGCCAATATGTATGACTTCTCGTTCCTGGCCCCCTGCCCGGCCAGCGGTCTGATCGTTCAGGGCGCGGCTGACACGGTGGTGCAGCCGCAGGCCGTGCAAAAGCTGGTCGACAAGCTGCGCACGCAGAAGCACATCACCATCCATCACGAGGAAATCCCCCGGGCGAACCACTTCTTCGAGCACGAGATCGAAGATCTGATGGGTTCGGTGGACAAATATCTCGACTTCCGCCTCTCGCCGGATTGTCCGATCCGTTAAGGCTGGAAAATCGCCGAAATCCGGGGCGGGTGCGCATTAGCGTGCCCGCCCCTTTCGTATTTCCGCTTAGCCCGATTTCACCGCTTGCCGACTCTTGCGAGCCATTGTAACGTTATAACATCAAAAGCGGTCGCCCGCTTTCCTGAGCACCCAGAACATAATGGGCGGCCGAAACAAAGGAGAGCATGCAATGGCCTATGTCGACCGTCAGAGTGGCGCCAGCAAAGCCACTTCGATCGCCACGGTGGCGATCGTCCACGCGGCTCTCGGAGCCGTATTGATTTACGGGCTGGCCGCGAAATTCGTGCCGAAGGAGGATGAGGGTCACTTGATCCTGACCGATTTTCCGACGGAAACACCGCCACCGCCGCCCACAGAAACGCCCAGTGCGACGCCTTCCAGCACGATCACCACGGTCAACCCGCCGCTCGACACCAGACAGAACACTGACGTGCAGGTCGAGACGCAGCCCTTCCCGACATCGACTGGAGTGGTGCTCGATCCGATACCCCGGCCCACCATCGCGCCGACCGTTCCGGTAACCCCGACACCTACGCCGCTCTTCACGCCGAAGAACCCCAGCCCCGCCAATGACCGCTCCGGCTGGGTGACGACGGCGGATTATCCGGCGCGCGACCTGCGGCTGGGCCACACCGGCACCACGAAATATCGCGTGGTCATCAGCAGTTCGGGCAAGGTGCAGAGCTGCGAAATCACCGGCAGCAGCGGCTTTGCCGGGCTGGACGAGGCGACCTGCAAAAATGTCTCGCGCCGCGCCCGGTTCGATCCGGCCAGCAATGCCAATGGCGAAAAGATCGTCGGAACCTGGTCCGGCTCGGTGAGCTGGCGGATTCCGGACTGAAGGGCACAACGCCCTGCTTCCATCGTCATTGCGAGGAAGCGAAGCTAAAGAAGCAATCCAGGGCACGGCACGCACCACCCTGGATTGCCGCGCGACCTTCGGTCGCTCGCAATGACGAAGTGATTTAGCCTGACCTACTTGGCGAGCGCGTCGGCCTTCTGGGCCGGCGCCTTGCCGCTTTCGTCAGGAATGGTCCAGATCAGCACATTGCCGATCATCACGAAGGCCAGCAGCACCATCAGTGCCACCTGCTTGATCTGGCCGCCCTTGCGCCACAGCACGAAGGCACCGACCAGCATGGCAAGAGAGGCGAGCATCAGGATGGAAAGCACGGTGTCCATTCCCCTCCCCTAGCGGCCCAGAACGGCGCTGCAAAGCACGCCATTTGACAGGGCTGGCGGTTCATTCCACACACCGCCCATGCAAAACCCGGTTCAGATGAAACTAACCCGCCGCCAGACCCTTGCCGGGCTGGGCGCGGGCATCTCCTCCCTCGCCCTTGCGGGCTGCATGGACAAGGCAGGCCTTTCCAGCGCGCCACCGCCGCAAACGGCAACTGCCCTGCTGGACGAAATCGCCTGGGATCTGATCGAACTGGAACCCGGCACCGCCACCGGCCTTGGCATCGACACGGGCGCGAAGGCCTATCTGCGATCGCGCATGGCGGACACCTCGCTTGAAGGCATGGTCCATTATGCGGGCAATCTGAAAGATGGGCTGGCAAAGGTCCGCGCCTTCGACAAGACGGGCCTGGATGCAGCCACGCTGACCAGCCTCGAAGTGGTCGAAAGCGCCTATGCCACTGCGCTGGAAGGCTTTGCCCTGCCCTATGGCGATGTGGCCACCGGCGGCTGGCGCAATGCACCTTACGTGGTGATCCAGAATGTCGGCGCCTATCTGGACGTGCCGCGCTTCCTCGATTCCGATCATCCCGTGCGCGATAAGGCGGATGCGGAAGCCTATATCGCCCGTCTTGAAGCCTATCCCGCGATGCTGGATGGCGAGACGGAGCGGATGCAGGCCGCCACGCGGCTGGGCGTGATCCCGCCCGCCTTCCTGCTCGACAAGGCAATTGCCCAGATGGAAAGTTCGCTCGCCGATGCAAGGCTGGGCGGCGGGCTGGTCACGTCGCTGACCGCGCGCACGAAGGATATTCCCGGCGACTGGGAAAATGCCGCCAGCCGTATCGCCACCGGCAAGGTGGTGCCCGCGCTGGAACGCCAGCTCGCCGAACTGCGCCTGCAGCGCTATCAGGCCAATAACGATGCCGGTATGTGGGCGCGGCCCGATGGGGAGGAATGGTATCGCTGGGCACTGAAGGCCAGCACCACCACTACGCTGGGGCCGGATGAAATCCACGAAATGGGCCTGACCCAGCTTGCCGAGATCCACGGCCGGATGGACGCCATCCTGCGGGACATCGGCTATAAGGACGGTTCCGTCGGCCAGCGCATGCGCGAACTGGGCGAAGACAAGCGCTTCCAGTTTGCGGAAGGCGACCCCGGCCGGGCGGAAATCATGGCCTTCATCCAGCAGCGGATAGACTGGATCAGGGCGCAGATGCCGCGCGCCTTCCGCACGCAGGTGCGCGCCAATCTGGAAGTGCGCCGCCTGCCCCTGTCCGAAGAACCCGGCGCGCCCACGGCCTATGGCGGTTCCGGCTCCATTGACGGGACCATCCCCGGCAAGATGTGGATCAACCTGCTGACCACCGATCTGCACCGCGAATATACTCTGCCCACGCTGGTGCATCACGAAACGATCCCCGGCCATGTGTGGCAGGGCGAATATGCCAACCAGATGCCGCTGATCCGTTCCCGCCTTGCCTTCAATGCCTATTCGGAAGGCTGGGCGCTTTATGCCGAACAACTGGCGGACGAACTGGGCGCCTATGCCGATCATCCCGCATGGCGGCTGGGCTATCTGCAGGATCAGGCCTTCCGCGCCTGCCGCCTGGTGGTGGATACCGGCCTGCACCACAAACGCTGGACCCGCGAACAGGGCGTGGCCTTCTTCGTGGAACGCAATGGCGACAATCCGCAGGAAGTAGCCAGCGAAGTGGACCGCTATTGCAGCTGGCCGGGCCAGGCCTGCGGATACAAGGTTGGCCACACCGAAATCGTGCGTCAGCGCGGCCTTGCACAATCGGCACTGGGCAACCGCTTCGACTTGCGGGACTTTGACGATGCCGTGGTGAAAGGCGGCAATGTGCCGCTGGACGTGCTGGCCAAGAACGTCGCCCGCTATGTGGAAAGCGCCAAGGGCTAAGCGGCGGTTTCAGGCGGAGGCCGCGAGCCTTAGGCTGCTTCCTGTTTCGTCATCCCCGCGCAGGCGGGGATCCAGCAGCAACCGCCGAATTGGATCCCCGCCTGCGCGGGAATGACGAGTGTGGGTTGGGTTCAGCCCCTGCCGCCTTGGTCATCCCGGACCTGTTCCGGGATCCAGCTTCTTCTTCCCGCCAGAAAGCTGGACCCCGGAATAAATCCGGGGTGACATGTGAAGTGCAATGGGTGCATTCGGTGTTTTCAATTGACATCACGAACCGTTTCGGTTATATGCCCCGCACCTTGCAGCAATAGCACGCTGCAAGCCTCCAATCCGGAGGGCGGCATGTCGACTGCCTTTCCTCCCTTGTTCGCTTTGAACAACGCGGCCGGTGCGGGTGTGTGTCTGTTGGGGGCGTTACCCCTTGGCAAAGCCGCCTGCGCCAGATGCGGTTACCGGATGCGCGGATTTCACCGGCCGCCCCCGATCCTGCCCCCTCTTGCGGGCAGGCCATCCGGGGCGTGCACGCAGAACCGCCAGTGGCGCGGGATCATCACCCGCGAGAAAGGGATGCCCGGCTGCGAGCCCGCGGGCGCCTTTTCCGGCCGGTCACCGATCGGGTTGAGCCAGGTGCATGGTGGATGCCCCCGGCCCTTCGCTATCCTTCCGCCCGCCTCCTGCACGCGCCATTCCTGACGCCGTGCCGGCCGCGCGATTGGTTTGTTTGCTCTGCGATGGCGGTAAGGTCCGGGTTTGCCGCCGGATGGGGTTCTTTGCCTGCGCCCGACTACAACCCTACCCTTCGTCATCCCCGCGAAGGCGGGGATCCAGCGGCAACGGTTGAACTGGGTTCCCGCTTTCGCGGGAATGACGAATTAAGCCCACACCCGCTCATCCTGAGCTTGTCGAAGGACGCGCGGAACATTTGCCCAGCCGGACCCATACAGGGCACCCAGCTCAAAACTCAGCGCGTGTCCTTCGACAGGCTCAGGATGGGCGGGGGTAGGAAGGCTGGGTCGGACAGTTCCCGAAAGCCCCCTCCCCAATACCAACTCCCATTTGCCTAGCGCGCCGAAACATGAAAAAGGCCCTCGCGACAAAAGGAGAGACACATGCCCGGTTTGCGCCCTGAAATTGATCCTGATGGCCTGCTCGAATTCTCGGTGGTGTTCACCGACCGTTCGCTCAACCACATGAGCCAGGCCTTCCAGGGCGTGATGCGCGACATCCACGATACGCTGTGCGAAGTCTATCACGCCAAGCGCGCCGTGGTGGTGCCGGGCGGCGGCACTTACGGGATGGAAGCGGTCGCCCGCCAGTTCGCCACCGATCAGAAGGTGATGGTGATCCGCAACGGGTTCTTCTCCTATCGCTGGACCCAGATTTTCGAAGCCGGTTCGATCCCTGCGGAAGAAATCGTGCTGAAGGCCCGCCGCACCGGCAATGGCGGGGCCGATGCGCCCTTCGCCCCCGTGCCGATCGAGGAAGCGGTGGCCGCCATCAAGGCGGAAAAGCCCGCCGTGCTGTTCGCGCCCCATGTGGAAACCGCATCGGGCATCATCCTGCCGGAAGATTATATCGGCGCACTGGCCGATGCAGTCCATTCCGTGGGCGGGCTGTTCGTGCTGGATTGCGTCGCATCGGGCTGTGCCTGGGTGGATATGGAAGCCACCGGCGTGGACGTGCTGATTTCCGCCCCGCAAAAGGGCTGGTCCGCCCCGCCCTCGGCCGGTCTGGTGATGATGCGCGACGTGGCGCTGGAACGCTGCCGCGAGACCAAGTCCACCAGCTTTGCCGCCGATCTGGGCAAGTGGAACACGATCATGGAAGCCTATGTGAACGGCGGCCATGCCTATCACGCCACCATGCCCACCGACGCGCTGCGCGTATTCCGCGATGCCATGCTGGAGACCAAGAAGATCGGTTTCGACAAGCTTTGCGCCGCCCAGTGGGAACAGGGCAACAAGGTGCGCGAGATGTTCGCCGCGCGCGGCATCAAGTCCGTGGCGGCCGAAGGCTTCGGCGCGCCGGGCGTGGTGGTCTGCTATACCGACGATCCGGAACTGCAGACCGGCAAGAAGTTCGCCGCCCTTGGCCTCCAGATCGCCGCTGGCGTGCCGCTGATGGTGGACGAAGGGCCGGACTACAAGAGTTTCCGCATCGGCCTGTTCGGGCTGGACAAGCTGAAAGATGTACCGGCCAGCCTGGCCCGTCTGGAAACAGCTTTCGATCAGGTTTTTCCGTCCTGAAACAAGCGGTTCGGGGGCGCACATGCCCCTACGGAAAGGGCGCCGAATCCTGTGGAAAAGCGCCCTTTCCCACGCACCCTTTAACGGGGTGTTAGGGATACTCGGCTACACGCTTGCCGATGGGCAGGAAACACGCGGTAGACCAGCGTGCGAAGGTGGACTCGGGCTTTTCGGAGCGGCGCAGTCCAGCGTTTCGCGTTACGCCGAAACAGGCGTGGGTCATCGTGACTCTCGGCGTCCTGCTGACTACCCTGATAGACTATGCGACGGGCAAGGACATCTGGGTCGGCCCGCTTTACATGACCTTCATCGGCGTGGCTGCCTGGTCCATCGGCTGGCGTCAGGCGCTGGCTACTTTCGCCGGCTGCGTGATCGCCAGTGGCTGGGTGAACAGTGACGGGATCTATCCCTATCACGGGCAGATTACCCCGCTGGACATCATCCTGCGCATTCCCCCGGTTGTGGCGATCATCGCCCTGCTCACTCATGCAAGGCACACTTGCGAAGTGGAATGGCGGCTTGCGCGCACCGATCCGCTGACGGGCGCGCTGAACCGCAAGGCCTTTTTCGAAATGGCCGGCGCGATAGAGGAAACCAGCGGCTGGCATGTGCTCGCCTATGCCGATCTGGACGGGCTGAAGGCTCTGAACGACATGCATGGCCACGCCCGCGGCGATGCCAGCCTGCAGGCCTTTTCCAAACATGTGCGCAGCGCAATCCGCAAGGATGACATCTTCGCCCGCATCGGCGGGGACGAATTCCTCGTCTATATGGCCGTGCGCGATGCACAGGCAGGCCTGACCGTGGCCAACCGCCTGCATCTGGCGATGAACACTGCCACCAATGAATTTGCCGATGGCCTGCGCTGCAGCGTCGGCGCGCTGATCCTGGCACCGGGCCGACGCTCTATCGACCGCGAATTGCGGCTGGCGGACGAGCTGATGTACGAAGCCAAGCAGAGCGGCGCCGCCCTGACCGTGGCAACCGCCCGCCTGCGCGGCGAGGATTTCGCATCGGAAGGGCGCTGGATGTCCACGCCCACCATGGCGCAGGCCGTTGCCGCGCTGGGCCAGGAATTCCGGCAGACTCCGCGAAGCGATGGCGGGCCGAACCCCTCTTCCGAAAAGCCCGGCCCGCTGCCGCCCCGAAAGGCGGCCTGACCGATCCTCGCCTGCCGTGAAGGCAGCCCCCTTGGAGGACCGGATTCAGGAACCCGCTTGCAGCCCGTAATCCGGGCAGCATCGGGCATGCGCACAGAGCATCATATAGAATCGGAAGCTCTTCATCCAATTCTATTTGTTAGAATGCTATCCGTTTTGCAGGGCGAGGGGCAATGCCCCCGCCATGGCTCAGCTCTTGCCGAACAGCCCCTTGGCCATGCCAGCAATATCGTCGAGCGGATTGCCGTCGCCATCCCGGTCGAGGATGTTGGCGAATTCCATCAGCGATCCCTCGCCGCCGATCTGGTCCACGATCTGCTTGAGCGTGCCGGTGGGCAGGCCCGTCTTCGCGGCGGCGGCTTCCACCGTATCGCCTTCAAGCTGATGGGCATGGCCCAATGCAGCAATCGCCTTTTCCGCCATTGCCGGATCAATGCCTACCTTGGCGGCCAGATTGGCCACATCGTCAGGCGAACCCGCAATGCTCTTCAGGATGGAATCGAATACGCTCATGCCGTGTACTCCCGGGCTGGCTGGTGGACTGGCTCACTTCCACGTCCATGATGCGCCCCCCACGCAGCGGCGCAAGCCTAAATTCTTCCAGTCGTAAAAGCGCCGGAAATGAAGGGCCTGGAAGCAGGAATCAGAAAAGGGGGCCCTTGCGGAACCCCCTTTTCCTCCTCTCCAACTCGTGTGCGGAGCTGGCGCGCCTTACGCTACGGGCGCAGCCTGCTTCACGCTCTCGTCGACATGGTCGGCAAATTGCTCGAAATTGTCAACAAAGAGCTGGACGAGCTTCGCGGCAGTCGCGTCATACTCGTCCTTATCCGCCCAGGTGGAACGCGGATCGAGGATCGAAGTATCGACCCCCGGCACGGCCACCGGCACATCGAAGCCGAAGTTGGGATCCTTGCGGAACTCGGCATTGTTCAGCGAACCGTCGAGCGCGGCATTCAGCAGCGCACGGGTTTCCTTGATCGGCATGCGCCGGCCAACGCCGTACTTGCCGCCGGTCCAGCCGGTGTTGACCAGCCAGCAGGACACGCCGCCCTTGGCGATGCGTTCCTTCAGCAGGTTGCCGTAGACGCTGGGGTGACGCGGCATGAAGGGCGCGCCGAAGCAGGTGGAGAACGTCGCTTCCGGTTCGGTCACGCCGATTTCCGTGCCAGCCACCTTGGCGGTGTAGCCCGACAGGAAGTGATACATGGCCTGATCCGGCGTGAGGCGCGAGATCGGGGGCAGCACGCCGAAGGCATCGGCAGTGAGCATGATCACGTTCGACGGAACCGGGCCGAGGTTTTCTTCCGAAGCATTCGGAATGAAGTCGATCGGATAGGCACCGCGGCTGTTTTCGGCGAGCGAATTGTCGTCGAAATCGAGTTCGCGGGTCGCCTCGTCCATCACCACGTTTTCAAGCACGGTGCCGAACATGCGGCTGGTGGCGTAGATCTCCGGCTCTGCCTCTTCCGACAGGCGGATCATCTTGGCGTAGCAACCGCCTTCGAAGTTGAAGACCGCCGTGTCCGACCAGCCATGTTCGTCATCGCCGATCAGCGTGCGGCTGGCATCGGCCGAAAGCGTGGTCTTGCCGGTGCCGGACAGGCCGAAGAACACCGCCGTCTTGCCGTCCGCGCCAATATTGGCCGAACAATGCATCGGCATCACGCCCTTGGCCGGCAGCAGGAAGTTGAGAATGCCGAACACGCTCTTCTTCATTTCACCGGCATATTTGGTGCCGCCGATAAGGATCAGCTTTTCCGACAGGTTGACCGCGATCACCGTCTCGCTGCGGCAGCCATGGCGCACCGGATCGGCAACGAAGCTGGGCAGGTCGATGATGGTGTATTCGGGAACGAAGCCATCGAGATCGGAAGCTTCGGGGCGCACCAGCAGAGTGCGGATGAACAGATTGTGCCATGCCAGTTCATTGATCACGCGCACGTTCACGCGGTGATCGATCTGCGAACCGCCGAACAGATCGGCTACATAGAGCTGGTTCTTTTCGCCCAGCGCCTTGAAGAAATCTTCCTTCAGCGCGGCGAAATGTTCCTGGCTCATTTCGACATTGGTCTTGCCCCACCACACGGTGTGTTCGGTCACGCCGTCGCGGACGATAAACTTGTCCTTCGCGGAACGGCCGGTGTGTTGGCCGGTTTCCACCACCAGCGGGCCATGGGCGGCGATGCGCCCTTCGCCATTGCGCACGGCATGCTCAACCAGAGGAGCCGTACCGAGGTTCGCGTGGATGGTCGCGGACGTGGCAATGCCCTGGCGGTCGAGGGGGAAGGAAAGCGAAGCAGTCAAGGTCGTCTCCAGACTAGGGGGCCAGAAGTTTCTGGGCCAGAATGCGGAAAGTTCCGCCAACCGGAATCGGGTTGCGCATAGTCGCACAAACACCCTTCGTCAAACTGCCACAAATGGGCCGAAAATACTGATTTAGCACAGGGTTTTACCGCACCTGCGTTGCAGCAGGAATCGGTTGAAGCGTTGTCTATCTGCCGCGAAAACGTTAATCCCCGCCTTAGAATTCAGCAGGACAGCGCACCTTATGGCCCATCTGCCAGGCTCCAGCACCACCAGTCCGGCCACCCCGGCGGGCGAACCGCAACAGGTGATCGCGCTGGTGGACGATGACCGCAACATTCTGGCCAGCGTTTCCATCGCGCTCCAGTCCGAAGGCTTTGCCACCCGGGTCTATACCGATGGCACGGCAGCGTTGAAGGCCCTGACTGAAAACCCGCCTGATCTTGCCGTGTTCGACATCAAGATGCCGCGGATGGACGGGATGGAACTGCTGCGCCGCCTGCGCGAGACATCGACCCTTCCCGTCATCTTCCTGACCAGCAAGGATGACGAGCAGGACGAGGCCGCCGGCCTTGCCATGGGGGCAGACGATTACATCGCCAAGCCCTTCAGCCAGAAACTGCTGATCGCCCGCATCCGTGCGATCCTCCGCCGCAGCACGATGGCACCCCAAAACAATGGCGAGCACGAGGATGCTGCGCCCGGCGGGGAGGAAATGCTGCGCGGCAGGCTTGCGATGGACCCGGCCCGCCACAAGGTGCACTGGGATGGCAAGGATGTGTCGCTAACCGTCACCGAATTCCTGATCCTTGAAGCGCTGGCCGCAAGGCCCGGCGTAATCAAGAGCCGCAACCAGCTGATGGATGCAGCCTATCCCGACGACGTCTTCGTGGACGACCGCACAGTGGACAGCCACATCAAGCGCATGCGGCGCAAGTTCCGCTCGGTCGATCCGGAATTCTCCGGGATCGAGACGCTTTACGGCGCAGGCTACAGCTTCTCCGATGGCTGAGAATGGCGAAATCAGAAGGATGCCGCGCCGTTTCGAACGGCCGATCTTCACCCCTCGCGCATCGCTGACGATCCGCATCCTGACCTTCAACATCATTGCCCTGTCGATCCTGGCGGGCAGCTTCTTCTATCTCGACAATTTCCGCCGCCAGTTGATCGAAGAACGCTTCCGGCTGGCCCGCAGCGAAGCGCAGATCACGGCGGAGGCCCTGCTGGGGGCAAAGCCTGACCTGCGTGACCGACTGATGGTGCAGATCGGGCAGGAGCAGCATTTGCGGCTGCGGCTCTATCGCCCGGACGGCACGCTGGTGAAGGACAGCTTCGCGCTGGCAGAACCTTCCTTCACCTTCATCGACCCTGATAAGGAGCCTTGGTATCAGCACGCCGCGCGCTGGCTGGACCGGGGCATGGATGCCATCTTGGGAGCGGAGCCGGTGCCCGCCTATGTGGAGCCGCGCGATACGGATGCGGATTCCTGGCCGGAACTCGCCCTCGCCCGCCGGCTGAGCCAAACCCAGATCTTCCTGCGCTATGCGCCGGACCGCACGCCGGTTATCACCGCCGCCGCGCCGGTGGGCCGCGACGGGACGACGCTGCTGACCACGCGCAATGCAATCGACATCACCAAGCGCGTGCGCGACGCGCGCCAGACGCTGGCGATCATCGTGGCCGCCGCGGTACTGATCTCGATCCAGCTTTCGCTTTATCTCGCGCGGATCATCGTGCGCCCGTTGCGCGTGCTGGTGCGCGCCGCCGTGCGCGTCAGGCTGGGCCGAGACCGAGAAGTGGTGGTGCCTCGCCTGCCCGAGCGCCGTGACGAGATCGGCATGCTGGCGCGCGCCATCTCCGACATGAGTTCCGCCCTGCGCCACAGGATCGACGCGGTGGAGAGCTTCGCCGCCGATGTCGCACATGAACTCAAGAACCCGCTCGCTTCGCTGCGCAGCGCGCTGGAGGCGCTGTCCAAGGTGGAAGAACCCGCCCTGCGGCGCCAGCTGACCGACATTGCCATGCATGATGTGCAGCGGATCGATCGCCTGGTCAGCGAGATTTCCGACGCCAGCAGGATCGACGCCGAACTCTCCCGCGCCACGTTCGAACCTGTCGATCTGGCCGCCCTGATCGGCAATGCGGTGGGCGCGCGCGAACATCGGGCCGAGACAGAGGGCCGTGCGATCAAGCTCAAGCGCAAAGGGCGCGGGCCGTTTACAGTACTGGGCGTGCCTGCCCGGCTGGAGCGCGTGGTCGAGAACCTGCTGGACAATGCCGTCTCCTTTTCCCCGCCCAATGGAGAGATCACCATCGAACTGCGCGCACATGACGATCTGGTGGAAGCCACGATCCGCGATCAGGGGCCGGGCATTCCCGAGAGCGAACGCGACAAGGTGTTCGAACGCTTCCATTCCGTACGGCCTGAGGCAGAGGGCTTCGGCGGCCATAGCGGCCTTGGCCTGGCCATCGCGCGCACCATCGTGGAAGCCCATGACGGGACACTCACACTGGGCGAGCCCCCGGCAGGCAAGACCGGCGCCTGCTTCGTCATAACCCTGCCCGCGATGGAACAACGGTGAGGGAATCGGGATGAGCGCACAGGTCTATCAGGCAAGCTGCGTCATGCTGGGCGGCAGGGCGATCCTGATCGAAGGGCAGCCCGGCAGCGGCAAGTCCAGCCTCGCCCTTGCCCTGATCGACCGGGGCGCCATGCTGGTGGGCGATGACGGGGTGACACTGGAACAGTGCAGCGGGCGCCTGTGGGCATCGCCCCCGCCCAACATCGCAGGCAAGCTGGAGATCCGCAATGTCGGGATCGTCGATCTGCCCGTGGCGGAAGGCCCGGTGGCACTGGTCCTGCGGCTCGATCCCATGGCGCCGCGTCATGTGGAGCAGGCGGAGCGGATCGCACTGGCGGGCCTCCACCTGCCGCTCATCCGCCTCTGGCCCGACAGCCCCGCCCTGCCCCTGCGCGCCGAATGGGCGCTGCGGTTGCACGGCCTGCCATAGCTGCCCCCTTCCGGCACAAACGCGTGCAAAGCCTTCCCTTTCGCGCCGGACGGGAGCAAACCGCGCCCAATGGCCGCCGAGTCTCACCAACCCGCAGCGGATTCCCGCCAGCGTATTCTGCTCGTCACCGGCATGCTCGGTGCGGGGAAGACGACTGCCCTGCGCGAGCTGGAAGATCTGGGCTGGGAAGCGATCGACAATTTCCCCATCCGCCTGCTCGACCGGCTGATCGGCGCGGATGACGATCTGCGGGACGGGATCAAGGCCCCGCTGGCCATAGGCTTCGATTCCCGCACGCGCGGCTTCGATCCGGCCGACATCATCGAACGGGTGAAGCACCTTTCCGCGCGGGACGATCTGATCGTCACCACCATGTTCCTCGACTGCTCCGCACAGGAACTGGAACGCCGCTATAACGAGACCCGCCGCCGCCACCCGCTGGCCAGCGGTATTCCCGCGATGGACGGCATCGCCGCCGAGCGGGAGCTGCTCGCGCCGTTGCGGCGCTGGGCGAATGTGGTGATGAACACCACTGCCTTTTCCACCAACGAACTTCAGCAGGCCATCCGGGAACAGTTCGGCATCCATACCGGCGAAGCGATGACTGTCACGGTCAGCAGCTTTGGCTTCTCCCGCGGTGTGCCGGTGGCCGATCTTGTGTTCGACATGCGCTATCTCGATAATCCGCACTGGGTTGCGGACCTGCGCGAACAGACCGGGCTGGACCCGGCCGTGGGCGCGCATATCCGGCAAGACGTCGCTTTCGAGAGCAGCTTTGCCAAGATTCGCGACCTGCTGCTGGAACTGCTGCCGCGCTATGCCGCGCAGGGCAAAAGCTACGTCAACATCGCCTTCGGCTGCACCGGTGGACGGCATCGCTCCGTCTTCACGGCCGAGGAAATTGCGAAAACCTTGCGCGAAGCGGGATTTTCGCCCACTGTCCGCCATCGGAATCTCGGGTCACGCGCTGCCGAATTGATCGAAGGGCCGCACCAGCCGTGAACCCCAATGCACCTTCACGCCTTTGGGCGCCGATGGTAACCGTGCAACCCCAAGCGGCCGCATCGTTTGAAAGCTGTTTTCCTGCATGATCGGAATGATTCTTGTCACCCACGGCCGTCTGGCCGAGGAATTCGTGAAAGCGATGGAACATGTCGTCGGCCGCCAGGAAGCGGTGGAGACGGTGTGCATCGGCCCGAAAGATGACGTGGAGGCCCGCCGCGCCGAGATCGCGGAAGCGATAAAGAAGGTGGATAGCGGCCAGGGCGCCGTGATCCTTACCGACCTGTTTGGCGGCACCCCCTCCAATCTGGCGATCTCGCTGATGGAGGAAGGCAAGGTGGAAGTCGTGGCGGGGATCAACCTGCCCATGCTGATCCGCCTGGCCGGCGCGCGCGACAAGATGTCGATCATGGATGCGGTGGCCGCAGCGCGCGATGCGGGGCGCAACTACATCACCATCGCGTCCGAATTCCTCGGTCAGGACGCCTGAATCTTTACCCTTAAGCTTCACATAGCCAACACGCCACCTTGGGAGGGGTGCACGGATGGATACTGCACGGAGAAGCGTGGAAATCATCAATCAGCGCGGCCTGCATGCGCGGGCCAGCGCGAAGTTCGTCGCCGCGGTCGCCAATTTGCCTGACGGGGCAACGGTTACTGTCGCCAAGGACGGAATGGAGGCCGCGGGCGGCTCCATCCTGGGCCTGATGATGCTGGGCGCGGCCAAGGGCGATACGATCGAAGTCTGCGTCAGCGGCGCGGATGCGGAAGCCCTGCTGAACAAGCTGATCGGGCTGGTCATGGACGGCTTTGGCGAAGACTGATCGGCACAAACCGCGCGGGCTACGCTTGTCGAAGCCCGCGCGCCGACCTAAGCGGACATTATGCGCCGCCAGATCACCGGTTTTTCCAACCCCACGGTAAAATACCTTCGCTCCCTGCGGGAGAAGAAGCACCGCAAGCGGGAAGGCAGGTTCCTTGCCGAAGGGCTGCGCCTGCTCACCGATGCACGTGAATCCGGCCGGGTACCGGAAATGCTCGTCATGTCGACCGAGCGGGACGATCATCCCCTGCTTGCCGCGCTGGAACTGGCAGTGGATCAGACCGGCGGCGAGATCGTGGAATGCACGCCTGAAATCCTCGCCAAGATTACCGGCAAGGAAAACCCGCAGGCGGTGGCTGGCGTATTCGCGGAATTCGATACGTCGCTCGCCCATCTGAACCGCCACTCGGCAAAGATCTGGCTGGTGGCGCAGGCTCTGCGCGATCCGGGCAATCTGGGCACCATGCTGCGCACTGGCGACGCGGTGGGCGCAGGCGGGCTGATCCTGATCGACGATTGCGCCGATCCCTTCTCTGTAGAGGCTGTGCGCGCCAGCATGGGCGCGATCTTCACGCAGGATCTGGCGCTGGCCAGCTGGGCTGAGTTCATCGACTGGCTGCGACAGGGAGAAGGCCAGTTGGTCGCCGCATCCTTGCGCGATGCCCAGCCCTATCGCGGCGCGCCCTACTCCGCGCCCTGCTTCCTGATGGTGGGCAACGAATCGCGCGGCCTGCCAGAGGAATACGAACTTTCCTGCGATCTGCGCGTCACCATGCCGATGCGCGGGCGGGCAGACAGCCTGAACGCCGCAGTCGCAGGCGCGGTGCTGGCCTATGAGGCTTTGGCGGCACTCGATCCCTGACGCATTGCTGACGGCTCCATTCAGCCCGCTGTCAGCGCGTTTCGTCCATCAGGGGGCATGCGCCACGCAGTCCCTCTATTGGCCCTGATTCTCCCGGCCCTCCCCCTCACGGCCTGCGTGGCGCAGACTGCCCCCACACATGAACTTGTCGGCAGCGACTGGCGCATCACCTCCATTGACGGAGAGGCACCCGCCGCGCCGGACAAGGCCCGCCTGTCCTTCGAGAGTGGCCGTCTGAGCGCCAATCTCGGCTGCAACGCCATGAGCGGCCCCTGGCGGATCGAGAAGACCCGCCTGATCGCCGGGCCGCTGATGCAGACCAAGATGTTCTGCACCGGCCCTGTAGGCGAACAGGAAATGGCTGCCAGCGCATTGCTGGTCGCCGGCCCCGCCGTGGAGCGGAACGGCAACCGCCTGACGCTCCGGTCGAGCGGCCATAGCGCTGAACTGGAACGGATCGAGGAAACGGGCAACGGGAACTGAGCGGCCCGCCCCGCCGGTTTTGCCGCATGGACAGAGTCATCGCGGGAACCTATTGCCGCTCAAAGCGCTGAAAACGGGCGCTGCGATCCGGCGCGCCTATTGCCGCCCGACAAGACTGGATATTGGGGAGATTTGAGCATGTTCCACCGCAAACCCGCAGCTTTCGGCCCGGCAGCCGCCATCGCCGCGTTGGCCTTGCTCACCATCCCCGCCGCCGCCGTCGGCCCCGAAATGGCCGCGCCCGGATGGATCGTGGACCAGTCCGCATCGAAGCTGGGCTATGAAGGCGTCGGCAATAGCGAGACTTTCGAAGGCAGCTTCGGCAAGTGGGATGCGGAAATCAATTTCGACCCCGCCCATCTCGACCAGTCGATCGCCAAGGTGACTATCGACACGGGCAGTGCCAGCAGCGGCGACCCGTCGCGTGACGATCCCCTGCGCGAGACCTCGTGGTTCAACATCAGCGCCTTCCCCAACGCCGTCTTCGCCACGAACGGCATCACCTCTACCGGGCCGAATGCCTATGTGGCCGACGGCACGCTGACCATTCGCGGCGTGAGCCAGCCGGTGAAGCTGCCCTTCACCCTGACCATCGAGGGCGACACCGCAAAGATGCAGGGCCAAGCGAAGATCGACCGCACGGCATGGGGCCTCGGCGAAGGCTCCTGGCAGGACAAGTCGGTCGATCCGAACGTCACCGTGAAGGTGGACATCACCGCCAAGCGGGCCAGCTGATCTGCTGATTGAAACGGGCGGGAGCGTCAGTCTCCCGCCACAAAGGCGCTGATCGCCCAGCCCTCGTCGCGTTCTTCCACGATCAGGCGATAATCCACCAGCGCGCGCAACCTGTCCCAAGCGATATAGCCGGAGGTTCCCGAACCGTCGTCGACCTTGGCGAAGGGGCTTTGCTCATCCGTGCTTTCCTGCAGATCGACCATGTTCCAGTCGATCACCTTCAGCACTTTGGCACCGGTGCGCGGTTCGGCCAGCAATGGCACGCCCTGCCCGCGCACCAGCAACAGCATGTAACTGTCCCGGTCGCCGTAATCCTGCGCGAAATACCAGGGCATGGTGAAGCCGCCCTGCTCATTCACCGCGCAACCCAGCGGCAGCAAATGCTCCAGCGCTTCCCACAGGCGATAATGGGGATCGTCCAGCCGCTGGCGCAGTTCTGCCCGGCCCTCACCTCCACCGAAATCGAGCAGGACATCCGGCGCAGCGAGCTCGACCAGAGCAGCAGCATCGCGCTTCACGACCGCATCGGCGAGCTTGAGACGAAATTCCCCGGCCGCACCGACAGTGCCGCATTCGTCCTTCGGGGCATAGGCGCCCTTCTGGCGCGGTTCGACCAGCGATGCGAGCAGCGCCCGGGCCGCATCGGGTTTCGACTGTGCGGCCTGCGCAGCCTGGGGTGCAGCCTCTGCCGTCTCTGCCTTGCCACAGGCCGCGATCAGGCAACTCAGCAAGAGCAAGGTTGCAGGGCGCAGCATTCCGGGCATCGGCTTCACTCCTCTTGCGCGGACACCTCCTCGGCTTCCGCGGCATCTGCATCGGTCGCGTCGGCCGCGACATAGCGAGGCGCTGCCTCGACCAGCGGCACATCCTCGATCTCGCGCTTGCCGATCTCCACGCCCTTGTCCTTAAGACGGCGACCTGCCGACAGAACATTACGTTCAAAGCTTCCCACAAACTTGTTGTAATTGCTTACCGCGCTGTCGAGACCTGAGCCGACCCGCTTCAGATGCTCGGCTGCCACGGCCAGCCGGTCATAGAGTTCCGTGCCCATCCGGCCGATTTCCATGGCCTCGCGTGCCAGCGCATCCTGCCGCCAGACCTGCGCCACCGTGCGCGCAATGGCCACCAGATTGGTGGGTGTTGCCAGCAGCACCTTGTTGCGGAAGGCGAAGTCCCACAGTTCCGGGTCCTGCTCCAGCGCGGCGGCCACGAAATGCTCGCCCGGCACGAACATCACCACGTAATCAGGCGCATCCTCGAACTGGCTCTGATAGCTCTTGGCGCCGAGCTGCTGGACGTGGTTCTTCATCGCCCGCGCATGGGCCGCCAGCGCCAGATCGCGCCCTTCATCCGTATCGGCCTCAAAGGCCTCCTGATAGGCATTGAGCGAGACCTTGGCGTCGATCACCAGCTTCTTCTGGCCCGGCACATTCACGATGGCGTCAGGCCGAAGGCGGCCATCTTCGGTGTCGATCGAATGTTCGGTGACGAAATCCGTATGTTCGGCAAGGCCGCACTGTTCCAGCACATTGCGCAATTGCTGCTCGCCCCAGCGGCCGCGCGCCTTGGGCGCGTTGCGCAGCGAATTGCCCAGCCGCGCCGCTTCGGCCCGCACCTGCTCCTGACCTTCACGCATGGACTGGATCAGGCCGGCAAGCTGGCCGAACGCGTCGACGCGCTTCGCCTCCAGCGTGGCGACCTGTTCCTCATAGCTCTTCAGCTTCTGTCCCACAGGTTCGAGCAAGGCGCGGATCTTCTGCTCGCCATTTTCCTCCGACTGGCGGAAGCGTTCTTCCGCGCGCCGAAGGAAGGCTTCCTGCGCTTCGCCCAGAACCTTGCTGCCGGCGTTCTGGAACTCCTTGAGCATATCCTCGCGCGCCTGGAGGAGCAGACGCTTCTGCTCCTCGAACCCTGCCTCCCGTGCCTTGAGCACCGTCAGTTCTTCCCTCGCGCGGTCGAGTTGGCCTGCGAGCATGTCGGCACGAGCGGCCCGCTCGCTCATCGTCGCAAGCTCCGGCGCCATACGGGCGAGCTTATCGGAAAGCTCCCGCGCCCCGGCTTCCGCGGCAACGAGCCGCCCCTTCAGTTCCGCCGCCGGGCGCGAGCCGAAGACCCAGCCGAGGCCCAGCCCCACGACGAGGGCGACAAGTGCAGCAATTACAAGGATCAGCGCGTCCATTCGATCCGACCTGAAATGAGAACGAAATGTGAACTTACCGAAGCACGTCGCAGGGCACAAGGGGCCCGCCGCAACGATCCACCGCCCATTGCCACAACAGGGCAAGAATCCGTCCCAAGAATCACCCTTGAGGATTCGCACCGGAAAATTGTATGAGCCGCTTACAAATTTCAGAATCACGAAATCTTCGTGAGTGCGAAATGCAGATGGCCGGGCAGCCCGCCTTGCCGGACGCACCCGGAAGTTCGAACTGCCCTTAAGACAACAAGGACGAGAAGCGATGCCTACTGATATTGAAATCGCACGCCAGGCCACGCTGGCACCGATCACCGAAGTCGCCAAGAAGGCCGGCGTTCCCGATGAGGCGCTGATCCCTTACGGCAAGTACAAGGCCAAGATCGACCGCGATCTGCTGCCTCCCGCTCTGGCGCCGGGCAAGCTGATCCTCGTCACCGCCATCAACCCGACCCCGGCCGGCGAAGGCAAGACCACCACCTCGGTCGGTCTGTCGGACGCCCTGCACCGCATCGGCAAGAAGACCTTGCTCTGCCTGCGCGAACCCTCGCTGGGTCCGTGCTTCGGCGTGAAGGGTGGCGGCGCTGGCGGCGGCAAGAGCCAGGTCATGCCGATGGATGAAATCAACCTGCACTTCACGGGTGACTTCCACGCCATCACTTCGGCCCACAACCTGCTGTCGGCCATGATCGACAACCACATCTACTGGGGCAACGAACAGAACATCGACCTGCGTCGCGTTACCTGGCGCCGCGTTCTGGACATGAACGATCGCGCCCTGCGCCAGATCGTCGGCCCGCTGGGCGGCGTTTCGAACGGCTATCCGCGCGAAACCGGCTTCGACATCACCGTCGCTTCGGAAATCATGGCCATCCTGTGCCTCGCTTCGGACCTCAAGGATCTGCAGAAGCGCCTGGGCGACATCATCATCGGCTATCGCCGCGACAAGACCCCGGTCTTCTGCCGCGACGTGAAGGCCGACAGCTCGATGACCGTTCTGCTCAAGGACGCCATCCTGCCGAACCTGGTGCAGACGCTGGAAAACAACCCGGCCTTCCTGCATGGCGGCCCCTTCGCCAACATCGCCCATGGCTGTAACTCGGTGATCGCCACCAAGACCGCGCTGGTCATGGCCGATTACGTGGTGACCGAAGCCGGCTTCGGTGCCGACCTCGGCGCCGAGAAGTTCATGGACATCAAGTGCCGCCTCGCCGGCCTGAAGCCCGACGCCGTGGTGCTGGTCGCCACCGTGCGCGCGCTCAAGATGAATGGCGGCGTCTCCAAGGCCGACCTGACCAAGGGCGAGAACGTGGAAGCCGTGCGCAAGGGTTCGGTGAACCTGAAGCGTCACATCGAAAACGTGAAGAAGTTCGGCATCACGCCGACCATCGCGATCAACCACTTCTATCTCGATACCGATGCCGAACTGGCCGTGATCAAGGAAATGGCTGAAAGCTTCGGCGCCGAAGCCGTGATCTGCAAGCACTGGGCCGATGGTGGCGCGGGCGCTGAAGAACTGGCCCACATCGTCGCCGCCAAGGCTGACGCCGGTGCGCCGGACTGGGCCCCGCTCTATCCCGACGAAATGCCGCTGGCCGAAAAGATCGAAACGGTCTGCAAGGAAATCTACCGCGCAGAAACCGTCACGATGTCGCCTGCGGTGAAGAGCCAGCTCAAGCAGTGGGAAGAAATGGGCTACGGCAACTTCCCGGTCTGCATGGCCAAGACGCAGTACAGCTTCTCGACCGATCCGACGCAGCTGGGCGCGCCCGAAGGCTTCGACGTGACGATCCGCGAAGTGCGCATTTCGGCCGGTGCCGGCTTCATCGTCGCCATCGCCGGCGACATCATGACCATGCCGGGCCTGCCCAAGGTTCCCTCGGCCGAAGCGATCTACCTCGACGAGAACGGCCAGATCGAAGGTCTGTTCTAAGCGACAGGTCCGAACGGACAAAGGAAAGGCCGCCCCTCACCGGGCGGCCTTTTCGTTTGGGCGTCGTCGGCGCGCGGTTATGAAAGCGCCGGGCGCTTCTCCAGCGATGCCGAGAGGCGGCGAATGGCCCAGGCAATGCGCTCATAAGTGCTGGTGATCGCCAGAATCTGGCTGCGCTCTTCCGGCGTATGGTGGTGCGAGGCGGCGAGATAGGCCTTGCGCATCGCCTCCATCCGCTCCCCGCAATCGCGCGTCTTTTCCTCGATCGCGGGGAAGTCCGCCGGATTGCTGGTCTTCATCGCATCGTCAGCCAGATCGAGCAGGGAATCGAGTTCGGCCAGAATACGTTCGCGCATGTCATGCAGATGCGGGTCGAGCACATGGGCGGCCTGCCACAGTTCGAAACAGGCCTCGTCCAGCGTGTGGAGCAGATGCTGGCGCTTCTGCTGGCCGATCAGCCATTCCGTATCCTCGTCCGACATCTCCAGCGCCATAAGCGCGGCCTGCGCCCGCTCGATCACGCCGGAAACCATGTCGAAGGCTTCGCGATATTCCTCCGGGCTGGGGCCGCCCTCGCCCTCACCGCGCAGCGCCGCGCCATAGGCAGGCAGACGCTCGAACAGGCGCAATTGTTCCATCTCTGCCAGCAGCAGCACCGTGTGCGGGCTGTCCGTGCTGTCATTGTGGAGATATTTCGGCTGCCCCAGCTCTTCGGCCGGAAGCGGCGGCGAAAGGCGCGCGCAGAAGTGGAGATAAGGACCGGCCAGCAGATTGAGCACCAGCGGCGCCAGCGCATTCACTACAATGGCGACACCCAGCGCCAAAGTGCCGGAATCGACATGGCTCACCTCGCGCAGCCACGCCAGCCCTGCCCCGTCCGCCAGCAGGCGGTCCGCCCCATAGGCGACAAGGAACAGCGAGACCGAGACCGCATTGTAGAAGATTTCCGCCAGCACCACCTGCCGCGCCTGACCGTGGAAATTGAAGCCGGTGAACCAGGTAATCAGGCTGGACCCGGCATGGGCGCCGAACACCAGCATCAGCGTCTCATCCGCGCCGAAAATGCCCTGCTTGGCCATGGCCACCGCAATCAGCATGATCGCCATGTGCGACTGGGCGACGAAGGTCAGCACCAGCCCGAACAGGAAGGCCAGCGGCAGCGAGGCCTGAATGAAGGTGATCGCATCGGAGAACAGGCCCTGCTCGGTCAGCAGCAGGGCCGCCTGGCTCATCATCCTCAGACCGAAGAGCATCAGGGCGAGGCCGAAAATGGCCGACGCTCCTTTCAGCAACGGCTTGGGCCGTTCGAAGGCGATTGCCGCGCCTGACAGGGCCAGCACGAATAGGGCGAGCAAATGGATCGGGAAGACAGCCGCGATCACTACCAGCGTACAGCCCAGATTCGACCACAGGGCAACAGGCAGTGCCCGGCGCGGCTCCAGCACCCCGGCATGGACGAAGCTGGCCATGATGAAGGAGGTGGTCCGCCCGCTCTGCGACACGAAGCCCAGCGCCGTGCCCGCCGCCATCGCAGACAGCGGCCTGCGCGTGACCCGCGTGATCGCCCCGCGCAGGCGCGACCCGGCAATCGCGCCCAGATTGCGCGTGACCATCTTGATACCGAAGAACAGGATGCCCAGACCCGCGAGCGAGTTCATGAACAATTCGATCGCGCTCATCAGGCCCCCTCGCGATAATTGCGAGAGGCTTTCTTGCCGCGATGTGTGACGGTTGCGTGACCGTTACGTGTACCCGCCCCCGAAAAGAAAAAAGCCGCCCCGGACGGGACGGCTTCTTCGCGATTGCAATGGCAGGTGGATCAGGCTGCCTTGCGCAGCTTTTCCAGCTTCTTGAGGGCCATCGTCCGCTTCAGGCGGCTGAGGTGATCGATGAACAGGATGCCTTCGAGATGGTCCATTTCGTGCTGGATGCAGGTAGCCAGCAGGCCTTCCATCGCTTCCTCATGCACATTGCCGTCCACATCCTGATAGCGCACGCGGCAGGTGGCCGGGCGATCCACGTCGGCGTAGATTTCCGGAACCGAGAGGCAACCTTCCTGATAGGTGGAAAACTCATCCGCCGGATCGAGGATTTCCGGATTGATGAAGACGCGCGGTTCCTTCTTCGTCGGCTGATGCGTGTGCGGTTCGCCGCCGTGATGGTGGCACACTTCCGGTTCTGCATCGGGATCGTCGGGCTGGAGGTCGATCACCACCACACGCAGCGGCACGCCCACCTGGATCGCAGCAAGGCCGATACCGGGCGCGTCATACATCGTCTCGAACATGTCGGCGACGAGCGTCTTCAAGTCGTCGTCAAAGGTTTCCACGCGGGTGGAAATGGTCTTCAGCCGGGGGTCCGGCACTTCAAGGATTTCGCGGATAGCCATAGGGCGCAGATAGTAGGCGTTGCGCCATTGGGCAAGGGCAGCGAGCGCTCCGCCCGTCAGCCAACCGGCCGCCTTGCGCGCAGGGCCTGCGCCAGCGTTCCCTCGTCCAGATAATCCAGCTCCCCGCCCACCGGCAGGCCATGGGCAAGCTGAGTGATGCGCACCGGGAAACCTTCAAGCCGCTCCGCGATGTAATGGGCAGTGGTCTGCCCTTCCAGCGTGGCATTCATCGCCAGCACCACTTCGTCGATCCCGCCTGCCTCGACCCGCGCGATCAGCTTGGCGATAGTCAGATCTTCCGGGCGCACACCGTCCAGCGCGGAAAGGCGGCCGCCCAGCACGTGATATTTGCCGGTGAACAGCCGCGCCCGGTCCAGCGCCCAGAGGTCTGCCACATCCTCCACCACGCAGAGCTGGCGCGCATCGCGGCGCGGATCGGCGCAGATGCCGCAAGGGTTCTGCGTGTCGACATTGCCGCAGGTGTCGCATTCCACCAGCGTTTCCCGCACGGTGGAAAGGGCATCGAGCAACTGGACCAGCGCGGTTTCCCTCCGCTTGACCAGCCACAGCACTGCCCGCCGCGCGGAACGCGGGCCAAGCCCCGGCAGGCGTGCCAGGGCAGCGCTGAGTGCCTCGATCTCTTGCGATGCCATGGCCCCGGAGATAGGGCTTGCCGCTCTCGATAGGAAGGCCACGATAGCCCGCTATGCGCATCATTTTCATGGGAACGCCGGACTTCGCCGTCCCTGCCCTCAAGGCGCTGCATGGCGCAGGGCACCAGATCGTTGCCGCCTATACCCAGCCGCCGCGCCCCGGCGGCAGGCGCGGCAAGGAACTTACGCCCACTCCGGTCCACAAGGCCGCCGAGGTGCTGGGCGTGGAAGTGCGCCATCCTGTCTCGCTGAAAGACGCGCAGGTGCAGGCCGATTTCGCGGCTCTGGATGCCGAGGTTGCCGTAGTGGCGGCCTATGGCCTGATCCTGCCGCAAGTGGTGCTGGACATGCCGAAACATGGCTGCCTGAACATCCACGCTTCCCTCCTGCCCCGCTGGCGCGGCGCCGCACCGGTGCAGCGCGCGATTCTGGCCGGGGATGAGGAAACGGGCGTCACCATCATGCGCATGGCCGCCGGGCTGGATACCGGGCCGATGCTGGCAAAGGTCAGCACCCCGGTCGACCGCAAGACGACCGGCGAACTGACTGCCGAAATGGCCGAGAGCGGCGCGCGGCTGATGGCGGAAGTGCTGGCCGACCTTCCGGCCTATGTGCCTGAAGAGCAGGACGGTGCCCTAGCCACTTATGCTGCCAAGATCGACAAGGCGGAAACGCGGATCAACTTCACACAGGGCGCCTTGCAGGTCGAACGGCAGGTCCGCGCCTTCGCCCCCGCGCCCGGCGCATGGTTCGAAGTGAATGGGGAACGGGTGAAAGTGCTGCGCGCCGACATTCAATCCCGCCCGGAAGACCTATCTGTCGACTTCCCGAGCGAGCCCAGCCTTGTGCTGGACGACCAACTGGCCATCGGCTGCGGGAATGGTGCCATTCGCCCGATCATTGTACAGCGCGCTGGCAAGCCCGTGATGGATTATGCCGATCTTCTGCGCGGCTACCCCATCCCTGCCGGGACGAAACTGGCGTGAGTGTTGTGCGAGGCCAAGGCCAACCCCGATGACGCGCTACGCCCTCACCATCGAATTCGACGGCACGCCCTTCATGGGGCTGCAGCGGCAGGCCCACGGCCCCAGCGTGCAGCAGACGGTGGAAGAGGCCGTACATGCCGTCACTGGCGAGACGGCCATCCTCCATTCCTCCGGCCGCACCGATGCGGGCGTGCATGCGCTGGCCATGCGCAGCCATGTGGACATCGAGAAACCCTTTTCGCCCTTCCGCCTGATGGAAGCGCTCAATGCGCTGATGCGCCCTGCCCCGGTGGCCGTGACCGGCTGCGAAGTGGTGCCGGATGACTGGCACGCCCGCTTTTCCTGCATCGGCCGGTCCTATCTCTATCGCATCGTCAATCGCCGCGCGCCGCTGACGCTGGAAAAGAACCGCGCCTGGCATGTCAGCCGTCCGCTGGATGCAGAAGCCATGCACCGGGCTGCGCAGCATCTGGTGGGCAGGCATGATTTCACCACCTTCCGCTCGGTCCATTGCCAGGCGAAAGACCCGGTGAAGACGCTCGACCGGCTGGCTGTGCGCCGCGAGGGCGATCTGGTGCTGATCGAGGCTGCCGCGCGCAGTTTCCTGCACCATCAGGTCCGTTCCATGGTCGGCACGCTGGCGCTGGTCGGCCTTGGCCAGTGGACCGAGGATCAGGTGGCGGAAGCCCTCGCCGCGCGAGAACGCAAGGCGCTGGGCCTCAATGCACCGCCGGACGGCCTTTATTTCGTGCGCGCCTTCTATCCCGGCGAGGACTAGGCCCTGTCCGCTAAGACGTGGGCGAAGGTGATGGTGAGCTTCGCGGCGGCCCCGCGCCCGGAACCACAGTCAGCCCATTATTGTTGAGCCGCACGTCCACCGGCGTACCACCGACCTGAGTGGACAGCACAGCCTCACCTTCCTGCACCCGCAGGTTCGTGCCGTCATTGCCGATGGGAATATCGGCGGCATCCGGCACGTCGAGCGGCTGGATCGGACCGGACGGATCGGGCTGCGGTGTTTCCCTCTGCCTTGCCGGCACCGCCTTCGGACCGAGGGCCTGGCTCATGAAATCCTTCCAGATGCGCGCGGGCAAGCCGCCGCCATGCACCCCGGCCAGCGGCGTATTGTCGTCATTGCCGACCCACACGCCCACCACCAGATCGCCGGCATAGCCCACGAACAGCGCGTCGCGATTATCCTGGCTTGTGCCGGTCTTGCCGAAGTTTGGCACGTTCAGCATCGCCGCACGCCCGGTGCCCCGATTGACGGCCGCACGCAGCAATTCCTCGATCCCCTCATGCTCACGAGAGGAGAGGCTCTGCTGCGAATTCCATAGCCAGTCGAACCAGCCTGCCTCTTCCGCCTTCACCGCGCGCGGCTTCACCGGGAAGGCATTGCCCGCCACGCCTGCATAGGCGGACGTCAGTTCAAGCAGGGTCATGCTGGAAGTGCCCAGCGCAAGGCTGGGATCGCCTTCAGCCAGCGGTGAAGTGACGCCCAGATCGCGCGCCGTCTCGATCACTTTCTCGCCCCCGACCTGCCCGAACAGGCGCACGGCAGCGACATTGCTGGACCGGGCAAAGGCATCCTTCAGCGTTATACTGTCCGAATAGCTGCCGCTGGCATTGGCCGGGCGGTAGGAGCCTGTCTCGAAGGCAGAATTATCGATCGTATCGTCGGGCGACATGCCATCGCGCAATGCGGCAAGATAGACGAACAGCTTGAAGGTGGAACCGGGCTGCCGCCGCGCCTGCGTGGCGCGGTTAAAGGGCGAATCCTCGTAATCCTTGCCGCCGATCATGGCGACGACTTCGCCATTGGGACGCATCGCCACCAGCGCCACCTGCGCCTTGCCCAACCCGGCCCGGCTTACGGCACGCCGCGCGGCGGCCTGCAGGCGGGAATCAAGCGTGGTGGTGATCGTCTGCCCACCATAGCCCGCCTCGGTCAGCTTGCGCGCCTCCGGCAGTGCCCAGTCGGCGAAATAGGTGCCGGTGGGCAGATCATCGCCCCCGTCACGCACATCCAGACGTGGGGAGCGCATGGCCTTCGCCTCTGCCTGCGTCAGATAGCCAACCTCCACCATCGTCTGCAGCACCACCCGCATGCGTTCTTCCGCCAGCTTGTAGTTCTTGGTGGGCGCATAGCGCGAAGGTGCCTGCAGCAGCCCGGCCAGCATGGCGGCCTGTTCAGGCTTCAGCTTTTCCGGCTGGCGGTAGAAGTAATGGAGGGACGCCGCCCGCAAGCCATACACATTGTCGCCGAAATAGGCATTGGACAGATAGCGCTCCAGGATCTCGTCCTTGGTCAGCCAAGCTTCCAGCCAGAAGGCGATCAGTGCCTCGCGCGCCTTGCGGGTCAGGTTCTGTTCTGGCGTCAGGAAGGTGAACTTGGCGAGCTGCTGAGTGATCGTGCTGCCGCCCTGCGTGCGCCCCGTGGTGAGGTTGCTCCACGCCGCGCGGGCAATGCCGCGCGGATCGACTCCCCAGTGATCGTAAAAACGCCGGTCCTCAATGGCGATGAAGGCCTGCGTCACATGCGGCGGCAGGTCCGCCACCTTCACCGGCTTGTCCACCACCGCGCCATTGCGGGCAATCGGCGTACCGTCGGCCGCCAGCAGGGTCAGTTCGGGCGGTGCGATGGGCTGGAGCGACTTGGACAGGGGCGCCGTCACCATCAGCCAGCCGATCATCAGCAGGAACAGGATGAAAAAGGCAGCAATGCCCCGCCTGATCCACCACCAGCGGGTGCGCGGCTTATTTTGCGGAGCGGGTTCGCCGCCAAGCGGAATCCCGCCCGTGCCCAGTGCACCGGGAGCGAAATCGTCATCATCCGCATCCGCTCCGTAGAGCGGGGAATGCGGCATTTCCTCGTAATAGATATGTTGCACCGGCCGCGTATCACGCGACCAGGGCCAGCGCCACCAACGTCGCTTCACGCCCGGCTTACGGGAAAGCAGGTCCATCAGGACGCTGTATTAGCGAAACAACACAGCCTTGGCGAGAGGCTTTGCACGAATGCCCTCAGCCGGCTGCGGCGGGCAGGCTTACGCCTTGCCCACCACGCTTTCCGGCAGGTCCTCGCCGAAGACGCGCTGGTAATATTCGGCCACCAGCATCCGCTCCGCCTCGTCGCACTTGTTGAGGAAGCTGAGACGGAAGGCGAAGCCGACATCGTTGAAGATGGCGGCATTTTGCGCCCAGGTGATGACCGTACGCGGGCTCATCACGGTGGAGATGTCGCCGTTGATGAAGCCTTGACGGGTAAGCCCCGCCACACGGATCATCTTTGCGATCACGTCCTTGTCCATGTCCGGATTCTTGGCCGAGACGATTTCCAGTTCGGTCGCTTCCGGCAGATAATTCAGCGCCACCACGATGTTCCAGCGGTCCATCTGGCCCTGATTGATCGCCTGCGTGCCGTGATAAAGCCCGCTGGTATCGCCGAGGCCCACCGTGTTCGCTGTGGCGAACAGGCGGAAATTGGGATTCGGGCGGATGACGCGGTTCTGGTCAAGCAGCGTCAGCTTGCCTTCGGTTTCCAGCACGCGCTGGATCACGAACATCACGTCTGGCCGGCCTGCGTCATATTCGTCGAACACCAGAGCCACAGGGTGCTGCAGCGCCCAGGGCAGCAGGCCTTCGCGGAATTCGGTAACCTGCAGGCCATCGCGCAGCACGATCGCATCGCGGCCGATCAGGTCGATACGGCTGATATGCGCGTCAAGGTTGATGCGGATGCAAGGCCAGTTGAGGCGGGCTGCAACCTGCTCGATATGCGTCGACTTACCGGTGCCGTGGTAGCCCTGCACCATCACGCGGCGGTTATAGGCAAAGCCCGCAAGGATCGCGAGAGTGGTATCCGGATCGAACACATAGGTGTCGTCACGATCGGGCACGCGCTCATCCGCCACACTGAAGGCGGGGCAGGTCATGTCCGTATCGATCCCGAAAACTTCGCGTACGCTGACAACCGTATCCGGCTCAGCAAGGCGGGTGGTTCCGGTGGGCTCTGAGTGCTTGTTCGTCATCTCGTTCATCGCGCCGGTTCGACTAGACGCGCGCGCGCGCCGCTGCAACAAGCAATCCCCGCAAATGGCCAGATTCGGCCTCACGGGAGAGTGCTTTCATGAAGATTTTCGGATTTCCCCTCTCGCCCTTCGTCCGCAAGGTGCTGGTGGCCACAAAGGAGAAGGGAATCGACGCGGAACTGATCCCGTCCAACCCTAACCAGCCTGACGAGGCGTTTCTGCAGGCAAGCCCGTTCCGCAAGATTCCGGCAATCCAGGACGGCGATTTCCGGCTGGCCGATTCGACAGCCATCGTCGCCTATCTGGATGCCAAATATCCGGACGCACCACTGCTTCCAGCCGACCCACAGACTCGCGGTAAGGCCGTGTGGTTCGATGAAGTGGCCGATACGATCCTGATCCCGGCCGGCGCGCCTATCGTGGTCAACCGTTTCCTCTATCCCAAGATCTTCGGGAAGGAAGGCGATGAAGCCGCGGCAGTGGCTGCGGAAGAAGCGACCCTCAAGCCGCTCGACTATCTCGAAGGCGTGCTGGGCAATGGCGGCTGGCTGGCCGGCGAATTCTCGGTGGGCGACATTGCCGTCGCCAGCGCGATCAAGACGCTGGGCTATACCGGCTGGCAGCTCGACAATTCGCGCCATCCCGCCATGGTGGACTGGTATGACCGGGTCTGCGCCCGCCATGCATGGCAGGCCGCAGCCGAGCAGGAAGCAGCCGTATTCGCCTCGCTGGGCGGCTGATCCGGCCTATCCTTCGTCATTGCGAGCGAAGCGAAGCAATCCTGGGGCTTGCGTGCAACACGCTGGATTGCTTCGGCGCCTCGCAATGACGAACGACTGACCAAGAACGAATTATTGAGCAGGCACCCCGATTTTCGGCGGCAATTCGAACAGCGCGGCGTAACGCAGCGCCAGTTCCCGGTCGCCCTCCACCACCAGCCCGGCCTCTGCCTCCAAGGCTTCCAGCGGAACCTTAGCATAGAGCAAAGCGGCCACGGCCATCGCATCCGGCGCCCGAAAGATGGCCTGCGCGCCTGAGGGATCGGCGCGGCGGATCGGCAATTGTCCATCCTTCAGCACCGCAAGAAACGTCTCCCCCGCCACATCGAAGCCAATGGTGGCGTCGAAAGCCTTGCTACCTTCCTTGTCCAGCATGGTGCGCATCGAGATCATCAGCGACACCGCCGACAAGGGCAGGCGCGGATCGTGCAATACCGATTGCGCCGCCCAGCGGCCCAGCTCCTGGATAGCGGGTTCTGCCTTGTATCCCCATTCCGTCAATTCATAGACTTGAGCGGTTGCAGGAGGCGGCAATTGGCGCTTCACCAGCACACCCGCAGCTTCCAGCCCGGCCAGCCGCTCGGTTAGCACCTTTGCGCTGATGCCAGGCAATACGCGGCGCAGATCGCTGAAACGCCGCCCGCCAAGCAGCAATTCGCGCACGATCAGCAGCGACCAGCGTTCGCCCACCAGTTCCAGCGCAAAGGCCGTGCCGCAGGCATCGCCATACCACTTGCCGTGCCCCTCTTGCGACGAATTGGTTTCTTTTTGTAACTTCATGGTTGCTTTTAGTAACTCGAGAGGTGATGAATCTGCAAGCGCGATTCGCAACGGGGAGAGATGCGGACATGAGCAAGATGATTTTCGTAAACCTGCCGGTCACGGACCTGCCCAAATCCATGGCGTTCTATGAATCGCTGGGCTTTACCAACAATCCGCAATTCACTGACGAGAACGCGGCCTGCATGGTCTGGTCCGATGCGATCTTCGTGATGCTGCTCACCCATGGCCACTGGCGCAAATTCACTCAGCGCCCCTTCCCGGCCGAAGGCGCGAGCGAAGTGATGCTGGCGATCAATTTTGACAGCACCGATGAAGTGAACCGCATTGTCGACCTTTCGGGTGCGCAAGGCGGCACGGCCGACGTCAATCCGAAACAGGACCATGGCTTCATGTTCTCCCGCAGCTTCGCCGATCCCGATGGCCATGTCTGGGAAGTCTTCTGGATGGATATGGCTGCGATGGGCGACAGCGCGGGCTGAAGCTGCACTCGGGGGAGGAAACGCAATGACCGCAAGACAGATGACCGTCGCAGGCTGGGTTCTGACAGGGCTGTTCGCGCTGTTCATGCTCGGCGCATCGATCACGCCCAAATTGCTGGGCATGGATGCGGCCACGCAAACACTGGCCGGTCTGGGCTGGCAACCAGGCTCTGCCCTTATGATCGGCGGGTTCGAGCTTGCCTTCCTGCTGCTCTACCTCTTCCCGCGTACCAGCGTGCTCGGTGCTGTGCTGATGACCGCACTGATCGGCGGGGCGATGGCCACGCATATCCGCGTCGGCAGCCCGCTGTTCAGCCATACATTGTTCGGAATCTACCTCAGCCTGTTCATGTGGGGCGGGCTGTGGCTGCGCCTGCCTGCCCTGCGCGCCCTGTTTCCCTTCACTGCGAAAGGAGCCTGACCCATGCATATCGATGGCTATGTGATCCCCGTGCCCGAAGCGAAGAAGCAGGCCTTTCTGGAAATGGCCGAATGGTTCGACCGGGCAATGATCGAATTCGGCGCCCTACAGGTGGTCGAAGGCTGGGAGAAAGACGTTCCCGAAGGCAAGCGCACCGATTTCCGCAAGGCGGTGATGGCCGAGGAAGGGGAGAAGATCGTCTTCTCCTGGATCGTCTGGCCCGACAAGGCGACTGCCGATGCCGCACATGAACGGGTCCACGAGGATGAACGCTTCAAGGCGATGACGGATGTTCCCTTCGACGGGCGCCGCATGATCTTCGGCTCGTTCGAGCCGCTGGTTAACCTGAGGAGCGAATGATGGCCGGATTCCCGATCTGGTATGAGCTGATGACGCCGGATGCTGCGGCAATTGGCCCCTTTTATCGCGCCACTGCCGGTCTCGACATTCCCGCCGAGGGCACGATGATGCCCAATGGCGCGGAATATCGCATGATCGGGCGCCCGGATGGCGGCAATGCAGGCGGCGCACTGACGCTGACCCCGGCAATGATCGAAGGCGGCGCAATGGCGGGCTGGCTGCCCTATTTCCATTGCCCTGACATTGACGCGGCGCTGCTGCAGGCCAAGGCCCTCGGCGGGCAGCTCTGGATGGACCAGACCATCCCCGGCACCGGGCGCATGGCCATGTTGTCCGACCCGCAGGGCGCGCCATTCTACATCATGAACCCCGTCCCGCCGCCCGGAATGCCCGATGCGAAGAGCGACGTGTTCGATGCCGCGAAGCCCGGCCATTGCCGCTGGATGCAGCTCGACACCACCGATGCCCCCGCCGCCAATGCCTTCTACACTGCCCTGTTCGACTGGAAGACAGACCAGACGATGCCGATGGGTGCGGCGGGCGATTATCGCTTCATCGAATGCGAAGGCCAGCAGATCGGGGCGATCAACCCGATGATCGCCGAGGGGGCTTCACCCGCCTGGCTGCTGTTCTTCGGCGTGGAGGATATCGATACTGCCAGAAAGGCGGCGCAGGCCAATGGCGGCACGGCGACGCAGGACATCCATCAGGTTCCTTCCGGCGATTTCATCTTCATGGCCCGCGACCCGGCGGGCGCCGCGGTCGCCTTTGTCGGCCCACGCAAGGGAGCGGCATGATGACCACGCAAGCCTATGTCTGCCTGTGGTTCGACCAGACCGCTGAAGAGGCCGCTGGCTTCTATGCCCGGACAATGCCGGGCGGATCGCTCGGCAAGGTTCACCGCGCCTCGGTCGATAATCCCTCCACCAAGGCGGGCGACGTGCTGATGGTGGAATTCACCGTGGGCGGAATTTCCTGCCTCGGTCTCAATGGCGGGCCAGTCTTCCCGCAGTCGGAAGCCTTTTCCTTCCAGATCCCCACTGACACGCAGGAAGAGACCGACCGGCTGTGGAATGCCATCGTCGGCAATGGCGGCACAGAAAGCATGTGCGGTTGGTGCAAGGACAAGTGGGGCGTCTCCTGGCAGATCACCCCGCGCATGCTGATGGACGCCCTCTCCCACCCTGACGAAGCTGCCCGTGTCCGCGCCTTTCAGGCCATGATGGGTATGCGCAAGATCGACATCGCGGCCATCGAAGCCGCCATCGAAGGCTGACCGCTATGCTCGCACTCTACGGCCACCCATTCTCCTCCTACACGTGGAAAGGGCTGATCCCGCTTTATGCCACCGGGGCCGAATTCGAATTCCGCGAAGTGGGGCCGGACAATCCGGACCACAGTGATTTCGTTGCGCAGTCCCATCCCGCAGGCAAGTTCCCGGTGCTGGTGGATGGCAATGCCACAGTGATCGAGGCGACTGCCATCGTAGAGCATCTGGCGCTGAAATATCCGGGTTCCAGCCTGATCCCTGCCGACCCGGCCGAAGCCGCCACGGCACGCATGCTTGACCGGGTGTTCGACAATTACGTGATGGGCAGCGCCCAGCTTGTAGTGAATGCCTATCTGGCCGACATGCAGGCGCCCGATCCGGCACAGATCGAGACCGGCAAGCAGGGTCTGCGCCGCGCCTATCGCTGGCTGGAACGCTGGCTGGAGCGCAACGCCATGCCCGCCCATGTCTCGCTCGTGACCTGTGCGGCCGCGCCATCGCTTTTCTATGCCGACTGGGTTGAGCCGATCCCCGCCGAGGCCCCGCGCCTTGCCGCATTTCGCGCCGAATTGCTCGCCCTGCCGGAAGTCAGCCGCTGCGTCGAAGATGCGCGCCCGTTCCGCCCGTGGTTCCCGCCCGGCGCGCCGGACCGGGATTGAATGGATCGAGAGAGGAAAACCGCATGTCCCACGAACTGAAAGTAACCTGCTTCATCGCCGCCCCGCCGGAAAAGGTGTGGGACGTGCTCACCAACCGCATGGAGGAATGGTGGTGCCCCAAGCCCTGGCGCGTCGAGGTCGATCATCAGGATCGCCGCGCAGGCGGACGCTGCGCCATGACCATGTATGGCCCGAACGGCGAAGTCATGCCCAATGAAGGCATCTTCCTTGCCTGGGAGGAAGGCCGCCGCTTCGTCACCACCGATGCCTTCACTGCTGAGGATTTCGATCCGGCCGGGCCTTTCATGGTCGGCTTCTGGGAAATCGAACCGGAAGGCGACGGCACGCGCTACACCGCCCGCGCCAAGCACTGGAGCGAGGAAGCACGCCGGAAACACGAGGAAATGGGCTTCACTCAAGGCTGGAGCGCAGTGGCCGAACAGCTGAAGGAACTATGCGAGACGGATTGACTTTTTTGCGTTTGTTCCATTTATGTTCCAAGCAATCGACCGGAGAATCGGCATGGCAGACTTCACATTCTTCACCAATCCGATGTCTCGCGGGCAGATCGGTCGCTGGGCCTTGCACGAGGCCGGGGCAAGCTATGACGAAGTGACGGTGGAATGGCATCCCAAGCCTGCCAAACTCCTCGCGGTGAACCCGCTGGGCAAGGTGCCCACTATTATCCACCACGCCCCGGATGGTGACCGGACGATTTCCGAAGCCGCCGCGATCTGCGCCTATCTGGCATCAGGCGATCTTGCGCCAACGGCGGCGGAGCGCGCGGATTATTACCGCTGGCTGTTCTTCGCTGCCGGCCCGATCGAACAGGGCGTCACGGCTCGCCATTACGGCTATGAACCGAAGGACGACCGCGCCCGCATCAGCGTCGGCTGGGGCGATATCGATGTGGCTCTGGGCATGCTGGATACCCATCTGGCCGGGCGAGATTTCGTCTGCGGCGATCGCTTCACCATGGCGGATGTCTATGTCGGCAGTCAGGTAGACTGGGGCCTTCAGTTCAAGACTTTCCCGGAAACCCCGGCCTTCATGGCCTATGCCGAACGCTGCCGCGCGCGCGATGCCTATCGGGCTGCCAAGGCAATCGATAACGCCCAGATCGAACAGCGGATGGCCAAGGGCTGACGCCTGCCTAACCCCTCCTCGTCAAGGGAGGGGCGCGAGACTTGCGTCCGCATCGCGGGCGTTAGTCGCAGCGGGATGGTGCCGCCATGTTACGCATGACCACCAATCTCTTCCCCTGAAAAGGAGAGGACCAGGCGGCATGGGCAAATTTCAGCGTAAGCTTCCCTGACTGCTTTTCAGAATTTCGGCCTAAAAGCAGCCATTCCGGATACGACGACAATGCAGTCATTGATCTAATCGAATTAGCGAGTGAATATAGCGAGATATACTGAAGTAATGGAGGGGGCGGCCATGGGGGATGAACTGGAAATGCGCATGTCGAGTGCGCGTCTGGAAGATTTGGTCGCCATCGCTGAGTCCAGACCAGCGGATGGATTTGAACTGGATGTCATAGCGGCAGCACGTAGGGAATTAGCCGCCAGAGAAGTCGATTCTGCAGTCCTGTCAGAGGTCCGACGCAATCATGAAGGACTGCAAAGTGAGGAAGACGGCCGCCCTAAAATTGCGTTAAGTCACCCAGCTTGGATTTTCTTTGCCGCAATTGGCCCCGTTCTAATCTTATCCATTCCCCTGGCGCTGTCTCTTTTGGCGCAGGGGTATAAGCAAAAGGGCAAGGATGCATTTGGCGGAATTCTGGCCGGATTTTTGATTTGGGGGATTGGAATTCCAGTGATCCTGTTTGCATTGAGTTGGCTTGGGATTGCATAGCTGCACTCAGCTTGATTGCCATTCAATGTGCCAGCCAGCCAGGTCTTCGAAGATGACTTCTCACATTCTGAGCCTGAAAGGTGAGTGTGCGTTTTCCTCCCCATTCCTGTCATCCAAGCCGCCGAGATGAGCAACGTCACGCCAGAGCGCTCGACTTCCTCAATATCTGATAGGCTTCCACCACCCTGCCCAGCCGCGCTTCCTGGCTGCGATCACCGCCATTGCGATCGGGGTGATACTTCCTGACCAGCTGGGAATAGCGTTTGCGCAGGCCCGAACGGTCCGTATCCGGTTCCAGCCCCATCACGCCCAACGCCTCGCGCTCGCGCGGGCTGAAACGTGCTCTGGCTTGATCTTCGGAATACCGCCCGGCAGCCCGCCGGCGAATATCCGCCGCCCGCGCGCCGATGGCTTCCAGCGGATCGTCGAAATCGGCCCAGCGCGGCGCTGCCCCCACCCCGCCATCCGGGCGAAAGGCACGGCTTTCCCGCCGCCAGCCCGCCACGGGATGCTGCGCTTCAAGGATTTCCTCGGCGCTCATCCCGTCGAACCAGTCATAACCGGCGTTGAATTCGCGGACGTGATCCAGGCAGAACCAGCGCCATTGCCCCGGCCCGTCAAACCCCGAAGGGCGCGAACCCGGCGCGCGAAATTCTCCTGAATCTTCGCATCCCGGCGCCTCGCACTGGCGCCCCTGTGCTTCGTACCGCCCCTTGAACCTGTCGTGCTTCGTATCCTTCACATCTTTAGGATGGGCATTCATCGCCTATAAGGGAACCCCCTTTCACAGACGAAATCCAGCACAGGAGAATTCATGGCCGGCCCCCTACAGCGCGAAATGGAAGACTTGCTGCAGGCGGCATTCAGCCCGCTGAAGCTGGAAGTCATCAATGATTCGGCCCGCCATCACGGCCACGCGGGTGACGATGGCAGCGGCGAATCGCACTTCACCGTGGTGATCGAAAGTGCCGCCTTCGCCGGCAAATCCCGCGTAGAACGCCAGCGCATGGTTAACCGGGCGTTGGGTGACATTCCGGGCGAACGCGTCCATGCCCTTGCCATCAAGGCCACTGCACCCGAGGACACCCCATGAATGTGATCGACACCATTACGCCGATCTCCCACGATCTGGGCGATTTCGAGGTTCGCCGCGTGCTGCCCGCGAAGGAACGCCGGATGGTCGGCCCCTTCATCTTCGTGGACCAGTTCGGCCCGGCCCAGCTCGATATCGGCCGGGCAATGGACGTGCGCCCGCATCCCCATATCAATCTGGCGACTGTCACCTGGCTGTTCGGCGGCGAATATGCCGGTGCGATCGAACATCGCGACAGCCTGGGCAGCCATTCGATCATCCGCCCCGGTCAGGTAAACCTGATGACTGCGGGCAGCGGCATCGTCCATTCCGAACGCAGCCCGGGTGCCGAACGCGAAGCCGGGCCGCGCCTCTATGGCATGCAGACCTGGCTCGCCCTGCCCGATGGCAAGGAAGAGATCGCGCCTGCCTTCGAATCTGTCAGCGAGTTACCACTGATCGAGGATCAATGCGTTACCGCCCGCGTGATCATGGGCGAGCTGTGGGGCGAAAAGGCACCCACCACGACCTATGCCGAAACCATCTATGCCGAAATCCTGCTGGGCCCCAGCGGCGCGATCCCCATCGAAGCCGATGCGGACGAACGCGCGGTGATGCTGGTGGGCGGCGAGGCGACTTTGGATGGCAAGCCGCTCAAGCTCTATGAACTGGCAGTGCTGCGCCCCGGCGCGGAAATGGTGCTGGATTCCCGCACCGGCGGCCGGGTGATGCTGCTGGGCGGCGAAGCCTTCAGCACCAGGCGCCATGTCTGGTGGAATTTCGTCAGTTCCCGCAGGGACCGGATCGAGCAGGCCAAGCGCGACTGGAAGGAAGGCCGCTTCCCCAAGGTTCCGGGTGACGAGGTGGAGTTCATCCCCCTGCCCGAACAGCCGCTGACCCGCAGCGAGTAAGGCCGTGACGGGGGATGAACTTTCCGCCGTCACGCTTGCTACCGGCATCGAACTGGCCGTGTGGGACAGCGGCCCGCGCGATGCCCCCGCCCTGATCTTCCTGCATGGCTTTCCCGAAAGCCACCGCAGCTGGCGCCACCAGATCCGCCATTTCAGCGCGCGCTATCGCTGCATTGCGCCCGACCAGCGCGGCTATGGCGGATCGTCCAAGCCGCAGGACGTGGCCAGCTATAGTGCGGACAGGCTGATCGCGGATATCTTCCAGCTGGCCGACGCGCTCGGCGTCGAAAGCTTCACCATCGTCGGCCATGATTGGGGCGGCGCGATCAGTTGGCCCATTGCGATGATCGGTCAGGCCAGCGGCCGGGTGACGCGCGCCGTGATCGCCAATGCGCCCCATGCGGCGCTGTTCCAGCGTCTGCTTTACACCGACCCAGTCCAGCGCCGCGCCAGCCAGTATATGCGTGCCTTTCGCGATCCGGCGAATGACGATCTGGTGCGCCAGCACGGCCTTGCCGCCCTGCTGGTCAAGGCGCTGCGCTGGCAGCCCTCCGCCGCGCTGGAACCGGAAGAGCGGGATTTCATGCTGGCCAGCTGGCAGGATCGCGATGCCTGTTTCGGCATGCTCAACTGGTATCGCGCCTCTGCCGTCGAAGTCCCCGCCGAAGACGCGCCCTATGCCCTGCCCACAGACTGGACGCCACCGCCCATGCCGAAGCTCACCATCCCCACGCTGGTGATCTGGGCACTGGACGATCTGGCCCTGCCGCCCTGCAATCTGGATGGGCTTGAAGACCTTGCCGAGAACCTCACTATCGAGCGCGTTTCCGGCTGCGGTCATTTCGTGCAATGGGAACGTCCGGCTGCAGTGATCGCGGCAATGGAGGATTTCCTTGGCCGAACCGAAAATGCCGCCACTGCCTAGCTCGCTGCTGCGCAATCCGGCCGATGGCGAGGTCCGGGTCAGCTTTCTCGAGCTGTTCTTCGATCTCGTCTATGTCTTCGCCATCACCCAGATTTCCCACTTCCTGCTCGCCCATCACGGCGCGGCGGCTGTGGTCGAGGCGCTGGTAATCTTCGCGGCGATCTGGTGGGCTTGGGTCTACACGACATGGGCCGCGAACTGGCTCGATCCCGAACGGGTTCAGGTGCGCATCACCCTGTTGCTGACCATGCTGGCCAGCCTGGTGATGGCCGTTTCCATTCCCAAGGCCTTTGCCGAACACGGCCTGATCTTCGCCTGCGCCTATCTGGCCATCCAGATCGGGCGATCCGCCTTCGTCGCCATCGTCATGCGCCGCAACAACCACGAGGCCGCGCGGACGATGCAGCGGATCGTCCTCTACTTCGTTCTGAGTGGATGCCTCTGGATCGCAGGCGCCTTGTCGCAGCACACGGAAGTCCGCCTGGCCTGCTGGCTGGCTGCACTGGCCATCGAATATTCGGGGCCGAGCACCGGATACCGCCTGCCCTTCGGCGGCAGCGTGATGCCCAGCGACTGGCGCATTTCCGGCGGCCACATGGCGGAACGCTGCGCCCTGTTCATCATCATCGCGCTGGGCGAAGGGATCATCGTGACCGGCGCGACATACGCCGGCAATGCCCTCACATTCCTCAACAGCTCGGCCTTCCTCGCCGCCTTCACCGGCTCTGTCCTGATGTGGTGGATCTATTTCGATGTCGGGGCGAAGCGCGGCGCCGAACTGATCGAGCATCACCACGAACCCGGACGGATCGCCCGCAGCGCCTATACCTATCTGCACATGCCCATCGTGCTGGGCATCATCGGCACGGCCGTGGCCGACGAGTTGCTGCTGGCCCATCCGCACGGCCATACGGAACCGGCACTTGTCCTTTCGCTTTGCGGCGGCGGGGCGATCTACATTCTGGGCGTGGGCCTGTTCAAACGCTTCGCCAATCCGTTCCGCAACTTCCCCATGTCGCACCGCTTCGGCCTGATTGCCCTTGCCGGGCTGGCCCTGCTGGGAATGCTGCTGGAGCCGCCCGCCCTGATCTTCGGATGGCTGTCCGTGGCGATCTTCGCCCTTGTCGTCATCTGGGAATGGACCAGCTTCCACGGCGGCTGGGTGGAACGGTTTGGCCACCGGCTTGGGCCTGTCGGCCGCTATCTCCAGCGGGCTGCCGTCCGGGCCGAGGCCAAACGGGAAGAACGCTTCGGCGGCAAGCCGGACTAATCCTTCCCGAACCACTCCACCCACGCACCATGCGGGTGAGCCTGCGACAGCAGCGTCCATTCCTGGCCGCTGCCGGGCCAGTATTTCACGTTCAACTCATGAGCAAAGGTCTTGCGGTTGGTTTCCAGCCGCACCCATGCAAGCGGGCGTGCGGCCGTTGCGTTACCGCCAGCCTCCTCCATCGCCGCCGTGATCGCGGCGCGGGTTTCATGCGGCAGATATTGCCACATCACCGAGTGATAGAGCACGCGGGTAACGCCCTCCTGCTGCGGCCGGGCAAGCATGTCCGCCACGAAATCGCCTGCGTCCATCCGCACCAGATCGGGCTTCTGCTGCGCTGCCAGCGCAATCGCCGCATCGATCCGCGCCATGCGCTCGGTCGCATCGGGCCAGACATAGGATTTGAGGCGCAGGGCTTTGGCCGGATTGGACAGGTCCACCGGCGCGATGTCGGACCCACGGATGGAGAGGATCTCCACTGGCGAGGCGGGCGGCGGCGGCCCGCGCCATTCGGGCTTAAGCTGCATGGGCGAGGCCTCCGGCCCCACCGTCACGCCGCCCAGATCGAAATGATAGCGTTCCATCATCGTATTGACGCCCGCGCTCGATCCGATCTCATTCAGTTCGAATTTCGGGCCAAGCTTGCCGGCCAGCCACAACAGACCCGCCATCAGGCTGTTGGCCCGCCCGGCCTCATTAGTCTGCGGCGGCCCGTCCAGCCACGGCGCGAGCCGGGCGTCGAACTTCTCCACCAGCGCGCAGACGATGCGGTCGATCTCGGCCTGATCGGTCAGTTCGCCCACATAGACCGGCCCCAGTTCAGGCGCGTCGCCCGTCAGGTAGAGATTGTGGAACCCGCCCGCGATGCGCAGCGGCATCGCATCCTCCAGCGTCAGGCCCGGCCAGTTGTTCATCCGCCGGGCAACTTCGGTGTCGGTGTGGATCACGGCACGCTCCGCCGCGATCACGCGGCTGGTGCACGGGGCATTGGCGCGGGCGGTGTGATCGGCCTGCCATTGCAGCGCCTGTTCGAGATTGGCGATTGCCATGACCGCATTTTCCGCCGAACCCGCTTCCGCCATTTCCATTGCCCTTTCCGCGCTGTGTCCCTAAGGCCCGCGCCATGTCGAAACCGCTTACCTTTGCCGTTCCCAAGGGCCGCATCCTGGAGGAAGCACTGCCCGTGATGGCACGCGCCGGCGTCGTGCCCGAAGCCGCGTTCAACGACAAGGACAACCGCGCCCTCAGCTTCGCCTGCGAAGCCACTGACATGCGGATCATCCGCGTGCGCGCGTTCGATGTCGCCACTTTCGTCGCTCATGGCGCGGCCCAGGCGGGCATTGTCGGTTCCGATGTGGTCGAGGAATTCGACTATCCCGATCTCTACGCGCCGGTCGATCTCGACATCGGCCATTGCCGCCTTTCGGTGGCGGAACCGGTGGATTCCGGGCTGGAGCCGCTGGGCAAGATCAGCCACCTGCGCGTGGCCACCAAATATCCCAACCTCACCAGCCGCTTCTTCGAACAGCAGGGCATTCAGGCTGAATGCGTGAAGCTGAACGGCGCGATGGAACTCGCCCCCAGCCTTGGCCTGTCGCAGCGCATCGTGGACCTTGTGTCCACCGGCCGCACGCTGAAGGAAAATGGACTGGTGGAAACCACCTCTATCCTGCCCGTCTCGGCCCGGCTGATCGTCAACCGCGCCGCGATGAAGACCGACGCCCGCCTTGGCGAACTGGTGGAAGCATTCCGCGCCGTGGCAGAGGGCCGCCGCTGATGATCCGCCTCAAGACTTCCGACCCGGATTTTGAGCGGAAATTTGCCCGCATCGTGGCCGACCGGCGCGAAAGCGGCGGTGACGTGGCGCAATCGGTCGCCACCATCCTCAACGAAGTGCGCGCGCGCGGCGACGAGGCGCTGGCGGAATATACCCGGCGCTTTGACGATTTCGCCCTGCCCGAAGACGAATGGCGGATTGCGCCCGAGACCTGCAAGGCCGCGTTCGACGCGCTGGACGGCGATCTGCGCGAAGCGCTGGAACTCGCCGCATCGCGCATCCGCGCCTATCACGAAGCGCAATTGCCGCAGGATCGCGACTATACGGACGCCGCCGGCGTGCGCCTGGGCGCCAAGTGGTTTCCTGTCGATGCAGCCGGGCTTTATGTGCCGGGCGGGCGGGCCTCCTACCCGTCATCCCTGCTGATGAATGCCATCCCCGCCAAGGTTGCCGGGGTCGGGCGGCTGGTGGTCTGCACCCCCACACCCAAGGGTGAGATCAACGAACTGGTTCTGGCCGCCGCACATCTTGCCGGGGTGGACGAAATCTGGCCGGTGGGCGGCGCACAGGCCATTGGCGCGCTGGCCTATGGCACCAAGCGCATCAAGCCGGTCGACGTCGTCACCGGGCCGGGCAATGCCTGGGTCGCTGAAGCCAAGCGCCAGCTTTACGGCGTGGTCGGCATCGACATGGTGGCTGGCCCGTCCGAAATCCTCGTGATCGCGGATGGCAAGAACGATCCGGACTGGATCGCTGCCGATTTGCTGAGCCAGGCCGAACACGATCCCGCCGCGCAATCGATCCTCATCACGGACGATCCGACCTTCGCCGATCAGGTGGCGGACCGGGTGGACGTGCAGAGCGCGATGCTCTCCACGAAGAAGACCGCGCAGGCCAGCTGGGCCGCGCATGGCTTGATCGTGGAAGTGGCCGATCTGGCGGAGGCCCCGCGCCTTGCCAATGCCTTGGCCGCAGAGCATGTCGAACTGGCCGTGGACGATCCGGAAGGCCTGTTTGCGGGCATTCGCCACGCAGGCAGCGTGTTCCTCGGCCGGATGACGCCGGAAGCGGTGGGCGATTATGTCGCCGGGCCGAACCACGTGCTGCCCACCGGGCGGCGCGCCCGCTTTTCTTCCGGCCTGTCGGTGCTGGATTTCATGAAGCGCACCAGCTTCATTTCGCTGGACGATGCAGCTCTGGCGAAGATCGGCCCTGCCGCCGTACGGCTGGCCCAAATGGAGGGCCTTCCGGCCCACGCAAAATCTGTGGAATTGAGACTGAAATGAGCGCGCGTTCCCAATCCCGTTCCGCTGCGCGACTGGCCGCCGTCCAGGCGCTGTATCAGCGCGAGATGGAAGAAGTCGCCCTGCCCCGTCTGCTCGATGAATTTCACCAGCACCGGCTGGGCCGCGCGCAGGACGATGACGAAGACGAACTGGTCGATGCCGAAGTCGCCTTCTTCGACGATATCGTTTCCGGCGTGATCGCCCGACAGGACGAGATTGACGGTCTGGTCGAATCCCGCCTCGCCGAAGGCTGGAAGCTGGAGCGGCTGGACAAGACCATGCTGCAGATCCTTCGCGCAGGCACCTATGAATTGCTGGCCCGGAAAGATGTGCCGATCGGCAGCGCGATCAGCGAATATGTGGACGTGGCCCACGCCTTCTTCGACGCGCGCGAGGCGAAGTTCGTGAATGGCGTGCTGGACGGCGTGGCCAAGGCTGTACGCAGCTAAGCCCGGCTCATTCGCCGCCCAGCAGATTATCCAGATAGGCTGCAAGGCGGATGCCTGACTGTTCCAGCCGCTGCTCCATCGCAGGCGTCCATTGCCACTGATATTGCCATGAGAGGGTGACGGGAGATTCCCGCGTCCCCTCGCCCAGATCGCCGCCCTTGGGCGGATAGATCCGGTCGCGCAGGGCCGTGCTTTCGTCGATCCAAAGGGCAGGATCGCTGTTCCACCACATAGTGACTTCGGCGGGCGTCATCTGGCGTTCCAGCCGGTCTGCATATTCACTGTAGCTCAGCTGGCGCTTGAGGATCAGCCCCTCGTCCCAGACCCAGTGCAGGTTCTGCGGCTCGTCGAACCACAGCACGTTGAACCAGTTGCCGCCCCGGTCACTGCCGTTCCCGGCATGCAACGGCTGATGCAGGTCTGCCACGATATGGACGATGAAGCGCAATGCGCGCTGCCTGTCCTCGCGGCTGGCCTGCTTGTCCTTCAGAACGGCAGCGAAGTGTTCCAGCGCCGTCGCTGCATCACCTTCGTCCGGATGAAGCAGTTCCGTGGCATGCTTGCCTTCAGGCAGCGTCACGTAATGCCAGGGCGATGCTTCGGTCTGCCAGAAGGGATCGGGATTGGACCGTTCGTCATCCGGCCAGGTGGAAGCATCGGCCAGAGTTTCAGCGCCCAGAATTCCGGCGATTTCCGCGCGAGCCTTGCCGCTGATGTTGCGCTCCGCAATCTCGGCGCTTACCCGATGTCCAATAGGCCCCCACGCGAGTGCGGGCGAAGCTGCCGCAAGCCCGGCGACAGGCGCGGCAACGGACAGGAAGATTTTGGCGAGACGCATCATGGCTGGGGCATTTCCTCGATTGCGGGCAGGCTTCCTGCCTAACGGCTGCGCCCCCCGGATGGCAACCACATGACACGCGAACTGGCCTTTATCGAGCGGCTGCGCGCTCTCGCCACTCATCCCGCCGCGCGCGGACTGAACGACGATTGCGCCGTGCTGCCGCTGGGCAGCGAAACCCTGATCCTGACCCATGACATGCTGGTGGAAGGCATCCACTATCTGCCGGGCGCGGACATGGACGATGTGGCATGGAAGCTCGTCGCCACCAACCTGTCCGACCTTGCCGCGAAAGGCGCGGAGCCAATTGGCGTGCTACTGGGCCACATGCTCGGCCCCGGTGACGGCGATTTCCTGCGTGGGCTGGAAGATGTGCTGAGCCATTACGGCGTCCCCCTGCTGGGCGGCGACACCACTTCCGGCGGCCCACCCCGTGCCGACGGGCTGACCGCAGTGGGCAAGGCCACCTTCACCCCCGTTCCCTCCCGATCCGGCGCACAACCGGGCGATGCGATCTACATCACCGGGCCGGTCGGCGCGGCGATGATGGGGTTCGAGGCGCTGCGCGATGGGTTGGAAGGAGACAGTGCAGCCTTTCGCCGCCCCATGGCCCGTCTTGCAGAAGGGCAGGCACTCGCGCCCTATGCCACGGCAATGATGGACGTTTCGGACGGGCTGTTGCTGGATGCCTGCCGCATGGCCCGCGCAAGTGCTGTCTCAATGTCGCTTGCAGGCGCGTCAGTGCCGCTAGGCTGCCCTTCAGGCCGCCTTCTGGATGCCCTGCGCTGGGGGGACGATTACGAACTGCTGTTCACTGCTCCGGAAACCACTCCATTGCCTGTCCCCGCGCACCGAATCGGCACTGTGCTGCTGCCGGAACATGCCCCGCTGCTGCTGGATGGCACTCCACTGAGCGAAGCCGACGATCTGGGATACCAGCACGGCTGATGCGCCTGTTCTGCTGCGGGGCATTCAGCCCCGCAGACAAATCAACCGGATCAGTGCGCGCTGACGTCCACGCCCTGACGGCGCAGCACATCCTTCATCGCGTGATAGGCTTCCTTCTGGCGGTGGTTGGGAATGCCCGGATAGAGGTGATGGATCAGGTGGTATTCCATTGCCATGGAAGCCCAGTAACCCAGCTTCGCCTTGAAGATCTTGGTGTTCTTGTAACGGCCGCGTTCCTGCGGGTGATGCGGCGCCCAGCTGAGCCAGTAACGGATCCATGAAAGGCCGACCTGACGCGGTAGCCACCACAGCACCGCCACTTCAATCGCATGGCCGCTCCATGCCATGCCGAAGAAGGTTCCCAGCATAACCAGCTGAAGAATCGTGGTTTGCATGGCGGCCTTGCGCGAGGCAGGCGTGTCCATGTCCACCATCATCTTCTTGTAGCGCATGACCGAGCCTTCAACGCCCGGCTGGCGGTTCCACCATGTCTTGAGGATGGCCTTCCACCAATTCGGCGCGCCATCGGTGTAATCCGGATCGAGCTGCGGATCGTTGGTGTATTTGTGGTGCTCCATATGGGTGAGCCGCGCCACGCCGAAGCCCAGTGCAATCGGGATCGTGGAAAGATGCCCGGTCAGTTCGTTGACCCAATAGAGCTTGTGCCCGCGCGGATAGATGTTCGAATGCATCGCCTCATGGCTGGGAATGAAGCCATAGGCCGCGCAGAAAGTAGAGAAGACGAAGCCCAGCGTGAGGCCGACCGGGCCGAGATAGCCGAAGATCGCCAGTGGGAACAAGCTGACCCAGATCGCGAAGCAGGTGACGGTCAGCGCGGCATAGACCCAGGTCGCCCCGCCGTGGAATTGCATGGCAATCGCCCGCTCTTCCTTCATCAACTCGCGGCGCAGGTGCTTGTCGAGCGTATCGTCGCCCGCCAGGCCGATTACCGGGCCGTCTTCGGCCGGGATGATGCCGGGAACCTCGATCGAGTTACGCCCGATCTCTTCGGTCTCGATCACCTCGGCCTCGATCAGGCCGCCTTCCTTCACCGGTCCGTCAGTCACAGCCCCAGCCCTTTCACAGCCTCAAGCCCCCTCACAGCCAACGCCCCTTGATATTGGCATAGAGCCCCCATGCCCCGCCGAAGAGCAGCCCGAAGCCGATCCGGCTCATGCCGAACGGCCCATCGATGCCCAATGCAGCCATGAGCTGCGCCGTGAGAGGCGCGATAAAACCGATGCCGAACAGAAACGGCATCACGGCGAACAGCTTACGGATGGCTTCAGTCATGACATTAACCTCGCATAAACCATTGGAAGGCGCAAGATTCCATGGTTCGTGCGACATCTCTGTCACGTATTCACACTTAGGACAGCCGGCCGCGCGCCGAACCAAGCGGCTAATGACAACCTAAGGAGAAATGCGGGTTTTAGGGCTTGCGCGCCCTATAATGCCCCTATAGCCATCTGCATTGGCGTGAGCGCCTCAAAATAAAAGAAGGAGCCACGCGATCCGCAATTCTTTGCAGAGGGGGAGAGGCTCACGTGAACCTCGTCACTATTTCCATCATATTGGGGCTGCTTGCCATCGTGTATGGCTTCGTAACCAGCCGCCAGGTGCTCGGCGCAAGTGCCGGCAATGAAAAGATGCAGGAAATTGCCGCGGCAATTCAAGAAGGTGCGCAAGCCTACTTGAAGCGGCAGTACACCACCATCGCCATCGTGGGCGTGGTGGTCGCGGTGATCATCTTCGCTACGCTGGGGCCGATTTCTGCCACCGGCTTCGTGATCGGCGCGATCCTGTCCGGCGTGGCCGGGTTCATCGGAATGAACATCTCCGTCCGCTCCAACGTCCGCACTGCCGCAGCGGCCCAGCAGGGCCTGCAAAACGGGCTGACGCTGGCCTTCCGCGCGGGCGCGATCACCGGCCTTCTCGTGGCCGGGCTCGCCCTCCTCGCGATTGCGGTGTTTTACTGGTATCTTACCGACATTGCCGGCTTCACGGTAGGCGGAGAGGACCGCACGGTGGTGGACGGCCTTGTCGCCCTCGCCTTCGGTGCATCGCTGATCTCGATCTTCGCGCGCCTCGGCGGCGGGATCTTCACCAAGGCCGCAGACGTCGGCGCCGACCTTGTCGGCAAGGTCGAGGCGGGTATTCCGGAAGACGATCCACGCAACCCGGCCGTGATCGCGGACAATGTGGGCGACAATGTGGGCGACTGTGCCGGCATGGCCGCCGATTTGTTCGAAACCTATGTGGTCACCGTAGGCGCGACCATGGTGCTGACTGCACTGTTGTTGAAGAGCGTGGGCGATCTGTTGCCGAACCTGATGGCCCTGCCGCTGCTGATCGGGGGCGTGTGTATCGTCACTTCGATCATCGGCACCTATTTCGTCCGCCTTGGCGGTTCGAACAATGTAATGGGCGCGATGTACAAGGGCTTCCTTGTCTCGGCCATCCTCGCAGTCCCGGCTATCTGGTTCGCTACCAGCACTGCGTTGGGCGGAATGGAAGAAGTGCTCCCGGGCACGGACTTCAACGGCCGCGCGTTGTTCTATTGCTCGCTGCTGGGCCTGGTCATCACCGGGCTGATCATCTGGATCACCGAATATTACACCGGCACAAATTTCCGGCCGGTCCGCTCCATCGCCAAGGCTTCGGAAACGGGCCACGGCACAAATGTGATCCAGGGCCTCGCCATCAGTCTTGAGGCGACCGCCCTTCCCACTATCGTGATCGTGGCGGGCATCATCATCGCCTATCAACTCGCTGGCCTGATCGGCATTGCCTATGGCGCGACCGCCATGCTCGCTCTGGCAGGCATGGTCGTGGCGCTCGACGCCTATGGCCCCGTTACCGACAATGCCGGCGGCATTGCCGAAATGGCGGGTCTCGATGACAGCGTACGTGAGAAGACCGACCTGCTCGATGCCGTAGGCAACACTACCAAGGCCGTGACCAAGGGCTATGCCATCGGTTCGGCGGGCCTTGCGGCACTGGTGCTGTTCGCTGCCTATACCACTGACCTCAAGGAGTTCTTCCCGACACTGGAAGTCAATTTCAGCCTTGAGAACCCCTATGTCATCGTCGGCCTGCTGCTCGGGGCGCTTCTGCCCTATCTGTTCGGCGCGATGGGCATGACGGCAGTGGGCCGCGCGGCGGGCGACGTGGTGAAGGACGTTCGCGACCAGTTCGCCAGCGATCCGGGCATCATGGCCGGCACCAGCCGTCCAAACTATGCCCGCACGGTCGATCTCGTCACCAAGGCGGCGATCAAGGAAATGATCATTCCTTCGCTGCTGCCGGTGCTGGCGCCAATCGTGGTCTATTTCGTCATCACGTTGGTGGCGGGTCAACAGAACGGCTTTGCCGCACTTGGCGCCCTGCTGCTCGGCGTGATCGTGGGCGGGCTGTTCGTGGCCCTCTCCATGACCTCCGGCGGTGGCGCTTGGGATAATGCCAAGAAGTACATCGAAGACGGCAACCACGGCGGCAAGGGCAGTGAAGCCCACAAGGCCGCAGTAACGGGCGACACGGTGGGCGATCCCTACAAGGACACTGCCGGCCCGGCCGTGAACCCGATGATCAAGATCACCAATATCGTGGCCCTGTTGCTGCTGGCGGCCCTCGCCGGCTGACGCATTGCCCGAGCAGGTGTGTCACCCCGCCCGGAGCGATCCGGGCGGGGTTCTTGTTTTCAGGGCACTAATCCATCCTCCGGAACGTCCGCTTAACGCTTCATTCGGTTTCGCAGGATAAAGCCCGGCCATGCGGCGCCGCGAGCCGTGACACGAGGGTTAACGTGGCGAGCAGGCCGCTTCACAGACAGGACAGCGCAATGGCCGGCCATGCGGGTGGAACAGGCGCGCCCACTTTCCGCGCCACGGCGGTAGACTGGCGTGAAATGGCCAGCGTGGATGCCGTGCTGCGCTGGGATGCGCTGGCGCAATGGGCATCCAGCCCCAATCCTTTCTTTGAAAGCTGGTATCTTCTGCCCGCACTGGAAGGGCTCGATCCGTTCGGGCGGGTCAGCCTGCTCTGCGTGGAGGCGGACGGGACATTGGTGGGCCTGCTGCCGGTGCTGCGCGAAAGCCGTTATTACCGCCATCGCCTGCCCCAATGGGCGACATGGATTCACGGCAATTGCTTTCTGGGCGTGCCACTGGTCGCACGTGGAATGGAACGGCCCTTCTGGCGCAATCTGCTGAACTGGGCCGACGCCAATGCCGCGGGCGCGCTGTTCCTTCACCTGCCGCAATTGCCGCTTGAAGGCGCCATGCACGATGCGCTGAAGGCAGTGCTTGCCGAACAGGCCCGCCCGGCTGTGCTGGTCCACCGGGAAGAGCGGGCCATGCTGGAATCCGACCTGACGCCCGATGCCTATCTGGATGCGGCGATGACGGGCAAGAAGCGCAAGGAACTGCGCCGCCAGTACAATCGCCTGGCCGAACTGGGCGATCTGCGTTTCGAACGCCGCTGCGATGCGCAGGGGGTGGAAGCGTGGACCGAGGCATTCCTCGCGCTCGAAGCCTCCGGCTGGAAAGGCACCTCCGGCCATGCCCTCGCCCGCGACACGGCCACTACCTGGCTGTTCCGCGAAGCGCTGACCGGTGCAGCATGGCGCGGGCGGCTGGAGAGACTGACCCTGTCACTCGACGGTGAACCCATTGCGATGCTGGCCAATTTCCTCACCCCGCCCGGCGCATTTTCCTACAAGACCGCGTTTGACGAGCGCTACGCCCGCTTCTCGCCCGGCGTCCTGCTCCAGCGCGAAAACCTTGCCCTACTGGAACACGACGGAATTGACTGGTGCGACAGCTGCGCCAGCGCCGACCATCCGATGATCGACCATATCTGGCGGGAACGCCGCACCATCGGGCGTATCAACATCGGCATTGGTGGCCCGCTGCGCCGCGGCCTGTTCCGCGCGATCGCCTTTGCCGAAACGCACAAATTCTCCGGAGAGCTTGCATGAAGCCCGAGACGCCCCAGCCAAATTCCGCATCGCCCTTCGGCGCGGCGCAGGTCTTCCCAGAGGACGCGCGCGCCACCTTCGCGCAATCCTATCCCGAAGTGCCGCACAAGCTGCGCCACAATCTGCCGGACAATCCACTGCTCGCGCTCGACGCCCTCGCTGCCCTTGGCGAGAGCCTGCCCGACAGTTCCATCGAATATAATCGCGGCGATCTGCCCATCGGGATCGAGGCCAAGCCCGGCTCAACCGGCCTGACCATCGGCGACACGATCCGGCGCATTCACGAAACCAACAGTTGGGCCGTGCTCAAGAATATCGAGCAGAACCCGGCCTATGCCGATCTGCTGGAAGCGCTGCTGGCGGAACTGAAGCCCTCCATCGAGGCGAAGACTGGCCGGATGATGAAGACGCAGGGCTTCATCTTCGTTTCCTCGCCCGACGCGGTGACGCCCTATCACTTCGATCCGGAGCACAACATCCTGATGCAGCTGATGGGCACCAAGACCATGGTGCAATTCCCGGCAGGCGATGCGCAATTCGCCCCCGATCAGGTGCATGAGACCTATCACACCGGCGGTGCACGCGAACTCAAATGGGCAGACGCGTTGGCTGCGGGCGGCATGGAGTTCCATCTGGAACCCGGCGATGCGCTGTTCGTGCCGGTAATGGCTCCGCATTGGGTAAAGGTCGGCCCTTCCCCCTCCATCTCGCTCTCCATCACCTGGCGATCCGAATGGAGCTATGAAGAAGCCGATGCCCGCGCCTTCAACGCCTTGCTGCGCCGAGCCGGATTGAAGCCGAATGCCCCCGGCCGGTGGCCGCGCCGCAACACCGCCAAGGCAATCGGCTGGCGGCTCTATCGCAAATTTCTGAAGGCGCGTTGACCTTCGCTGGCCCGATCCCCATACGTTTTAAATGGCAACCAACGTCAATCCCACGCCCGAAGCCCTCGTTGCCGACCTCGTCCTGCTGCTGGATCTCGAACCGCGCGGCGGCGATGGCCGATTCCTGGGGCGGCGCAAGAAGGGCGGCGTCGGCCGCGTATTCGGCGGTCAGGCAATCGCCCAGGCGCTAGGCGCGGCAGAGCGCACGGTGGACGATAATCGCCATTGCCACTCGCTCCATTGCTATTTCCTGCGCGGCGGGAACGAGGAATACCCCATCGACTATCAGGTGATGCGGGATTTCGACGGCGGCAGCTTCTCCAACCGCCGGGTTGTGGCCAGCCAGCAAGGCCAGCCGATCCTGAACCTCACAGCGTCCTTTCAAATTTCCCAGAAGGGGCTTGAGCATCAATATCAGCAGATGCCGGATGTTCCCGCGCCTGAAGACCTTAAATCCGACGTCGAACTGCGCCGCGAAATGGCGGAACTGGTGCCCAACATGTATCGCGACAGGCTGCTGCAGCCCTGGCCGATCGATACGCGCCCGGTCGAACCGCGCGACTGGATGTTCCCGCAGAAGAACGAGCCGCTGAGCCACGTCTGGTTCCGCACCGTTGCGGAATTGCCCGACGATCCGCGCGTACACCGCGCCGTGCTCGCCTATGCCAGCGACATGCATCTGCTGGCCACCAGCACCCGCCCTCATGGCGTCAACTGGTATCGCGGAGAAGTGAAGGCCGCCAGTCTTGATCACGCGATCTGGTTCCATGAACCCTTCCGCGCGGATGAGTGGCTGCTGCATGTCACCGACAGCCCTTGGGCCGGCGGATCGCGCGGCTTCACGCGCGGCCAGATCTTCAGTCGCGACGGCCGCCTTGTGGCCAGTACGGCGCAGGAAGGCATGATCCGGCCCGTCGCGAACGACCCGAAGGGCTAAGACCGACTCCCGCTATCTGCGTGCATGCCTGAAGGCCCTTTTGCACGGCCCTTGCTATATTTCACAAAACATAGCATACCATATTCCATCATATATAGCCCTTCGCCACGCAGCGAGGGGCGTTTTTGCAATGAGGGAACACCGGAAAATGAAATTGCGCCTGCTGGCTTCGGCCTGCCTGATCGTCTGCCTGCCTGCCACGGCCCATGCGGAAGAAACTACCGCAGAAACCGCTGATAACACCTTCACCCTCGGCCAGATTCTGGTCACCAGCAAGAAGCCGGAAGGCATCGCGGTGACTGGCGAAACCATGACGGCGGAGGCCATCGAAGCCTTCAACCGCAACCAGCTGGACGATGCGGCCAACCTCATGCCGGGCGTGTCAGCTTCCAACAGCGGCGGTTCGCGCAATGAACGCCTGATCTATGTCCGCGGTTTCGACCGGTTTCAGGTCCCGCTCTCGATCGATGGCATCCGTGTCTATCTCCCGGCCGACAATCGCCTCGATTACGGCCGCTTCCTGACACCGGACGTGGCCGAGATTCAGGTAGCCAAGGGCTATGCCTCGGTCCTCGACGGCCCCGGCGCGATGGGCGGCGCGATCAATCTCGTGACCCGCAAGCCCACCAAGGAACTGGAAGTGGAAGCCCGCGGCACGCTGGAGCTTGATCGCGATGCCGATTACGCCGGCTACAGCGCCTTCGCCCTGATCGGCACCAAGCAGGACCAGTGGTATGCGCAGGCCAGCTATGCCCGCACGTTCCGCGATCATTGGGATCTACCGGAAGACTTCACCCCCACTGCCACGGAAGATGGCGGCGAACGCGATTTCAGCCGCACCGAAGACTGGCGCGTGAATGCCAAGATCGGCTTCACCCCCAACGCGACCGACGAATATTCGATCAGCTACACGAGGCAGGAAGGCTCGAAGAACGCGCCGCTGCACGTCTCGGATTCGCTGAACAGCCAGCGCTACTGGAGCTGGCCCTACTGGAATATCGAAAGCTTCTACTTCCTCTCCACCACGGCCCTCGGCGACGATCTGACGCTCAAGACGAAGCTCTATCACAACAGCTTCGACAATTTGCTGCGCGGCTTCGACAATCGCAACCAGAACAGCCAGACACTGACTGCGGGCAAGGTGTTCAACAGCTGGTATGAAGACAAGGCCTATGGCGGCACCGTCCAGCTCGATTACACCACCGGCAGCAACAAGCTCGGCGTAGCCTTCCATTACCGGCGCGACGAACATAGCGAATATTCGCAGTACTTCCCCACCGGTTACATCGAACCGCCGCAGGCCGATGACGAGGATACGTTCAGCGTCGCGATCGAGGATCGCCTGCAGCTCAGCCCAACGCTCAGCGTGACCGGCGGATTCAGCTATGACTGGCGCAAGCTTTACACGGCCGAGGAATTCACCCTCAACGGCACTCGCGATGGCGGCACTTTGTTCAACTATCCGCTGGCCAATGCCGATGCCTGGAACGCACAGGGCCGAGTTGACTGGACGCCGGATGCGGACACTGCGTTGCACCTGTCGCTCAGTTCGCGCACCCGCTTCCCGACCATCTTCGAACGCTTCAGCTCGCGCTTTGGCGGGGCGACATCCAACCCGGATCTGAAGAGCGAACGCTCCACCAATCTGGAACTGGGCGGATCGAAGAACTTCGGCGCCGTGAAGGTGGAAGGCGCAGCCTTCTATTCCTGGCTGGACGACGCCATCGTATCCTTCCCCTACATCTACCAGACCTGCGACAATGCCACGCCGCCGGTCTGCTCGGACAATGCCGTCAGCCAGAGCCGCAATGTCGGCAAGGGTGAATATTACGGGGCCGAAGTGGCGGTGAGCGCACAGGCAAGCGCCACGCTGAGTCTTGGCGCCAACTACACCTGGACCCAGCGCGATTTCACCGATCCCTCGATCTCGGCCTTCGAGGCCACCGGCGTTCCCACGCACAAGGCCTTCGCCTGGCTGGAATGGCAGCCGCTGGAACGGCTGAGCATCCTGCCCTCGCTCGAAGTGGCGTCTGACCGCTGGACGGTGAACACGGCCGGCACGCTCTATTACAGGACCGGCGCCTATGCTCAGGCCAATCTGCGCGTGGATTACGAAGTGATCGACGGGGTGACCTTGGGCGCCGGGGTGCGCAATCTGTTCGACGATAATTACACGCTGGTGGACGGCTTCCCCGAACCCGGCCGCAGCTTCTTCCTAACGGCTCGCGCGAGCTATTAAGCCCGGTCACGCGGTGGTGACACCTACCTCTGTCACCACCGCATCCATCGGGATGTCATAGGTCTGCGGATAGATCGTGGGGATCGCCTGCACGTTATAGCCGACGCCGAACAGGCGCGGCTTGTGCGGCAGGAGCGCCGCCAGCGTACGGTCGAAAAAGCCACCGCCATAGCCGAGGCGGTAACAGAGCGGGTCAAAACCCACGACCGGGGCAATCGCGATATCCGGCACCACTTCGGCGCCGTCTGCCGGGATGGGGATGTTCCACACGCCCCGTTCCAGCCGGTTGCCCGATTGCCATTGGCGGAATACCAGCGGGTGCGCCTTTTTCACCACGACCGGCAAGGCCGTGATCGCGCCCCTTTCCCGTAAACGGGCCAGCATCGGCTTGAGATCGGGTTCGCCCCGGAACGGCCAATAGGCGCTGACGACAAGGCCCGCCGGATCGCCGATCAGCGCTTCCAGATAGGCGGCGATCCTTTCGCCCAGTTCGGCCCGGTCACTCGCCGGGATCGCCATGCGCAGGGCAATCAGGCGTTCCCGCTCCGCCTTGCGCCAGTCATTCAGGCCGCCTGCGCCGTCCAGCCCGGCATAGGCCGGATCGACTTCGCCAAGCGAACATGGCGGCGAGGCGAATTCGCGTTCTTCCTCATCGGCCATCCTGCACCTCCCCTCACCCGCTGGGGTGATAGAAATCGTAGATCGTCTGCGCCACGGCGGCACTGACGCCGGGTGCCCGCTGCAGGTCTTCCAGCGAAGCCGCCCGCACCTTGCTGGCGGTTCCGAAGTGCAGCAGCAAGGCGCGTTTTCTTGCCGGGCCGATACCGGGGATTTCGTCCAGCGGTGAAGCGGTGATCGCGCGGCTGCGCTTGGCCCGGTGCGCCCCGATAACATAGCGGTGCACCTCGTCCCGCAGGCGCTGCAAGTGGAACAGCAGCGGGGAATTCACCGGCAGCATCTTTTCCCGCCCGTCGGGGAAGTGGAACACTTCGCGCCCTTCACGCCCGTGATGCGGCCCCTTGGCTATGGCGATCAGGGGCACATCCTCGATCCCAAGTTCCTCCAGCGCATCCTTCACTGCGTTCATCTGGCCCTTGCCGCCATCGATCAGCACAAGGTCCGGCCAGCTATCGCCGTCCCGGTCCGGGTCTTCTTCCTGCGCTCGGGAGAAGCGGCGGGTCATCACTTCGCGCATCATGCCGTAATCGTCATCGGTCTGCGCGGACTTGATGTTGAACTTGCGATACTGGTTCTTGATGAAGCCTTCCGGCCCCGCCACCACCATGGCGCCCACAGCCTTGGTGCCCTGAATGTGGCTGTTGTCGTAGACTTCGATCCGCTCCGGCGGCTCCGGCAGTTCGAGAAATTCAGCCATTTCGCGCAGGATCTTCGCCGTGGTGCTGCTCTCGGCCATGCGCCGTTCCAACGCCTCCACCGCATTGCGCGATGCCTGTTCGATCAGCCGCCGTCGGTCCCCGCGCTGAGGGACGGAGATTTCCACCTTGTGCCCGCTGGCACTGGCCAGAGCTTCCGCCAACAGGTCCGCGCCCTCCATTTCGCGATCCACCAGCACAAGGCGCGGGGGCGGCACTTCCTCGTAAAACTGGGCCATCACGCCCGCCAGAATCGCATCTTCCTCCACCCCGTCGGTATGGGCGGGGAAGAAGGCACGGTGGCCCCAGTTCTGGCCGCCGCGAATGAAGAAGGCCTGCACCGCCACATGCCCGCCCTTCACGGCCATGGCGAAGACATCCGCCTCCGCAATGCCTGCGGCGTTGATTGCCTGGCTGCCCTGGATCGCCGTGGCGGCGCGCAACCTGTCGCGCAGCATGGCCGCCCGCTCGAAATCCAGTGCTTCGGCCGCCGTTTCCATCTGCTGCTGGATTTCCTGCTGCACGGCCGTGGACCTGCCGCCGAGGAAATCCTTCGCCTGACGGACCAGATCGGCATAGCCCGCCTCGTCTATCCGGCCCACGCATGGCGCTGCACAGCGCCTGATCTGATAAAGCAGACATGGCCGGTCACGCCGGGTAAAAAAGCTGTCTGTGCAAGATCTTAAAAGGAACAGCTTCTGTAGTGCATTAATCGTGGAATTCACCGAGCCGGCACTGGCGAACGGCCCGTAATAATTCCCCTTCGCCTTCCTTGCCCCGCGATGCTTGGTGATCCGGGGGAAGTCATGGTCCGCCCGCAGCAGGATGAAGGGGAAGCTCTTATCGTCCCGCAGCAGCACGTTGTAAGGCGGGCGGAAACGCTTGATCAGCTGGGTTTCCAGCAGCAGCGCCTCGGCCTCGCTATTGGTGGTGACGATTTCCATGCTGCGCGTCTGGCTGACCATGCGCCGCAGCCGGTTCGTCAGCCGCTCCACCTGCGTGTAATTGGAAACGCGGTTCTTCAGCGCCCGCGCCTTGCCGACGTAAAGCACATCGCCCCGCGCATCGAGCATACGATAGACACCCGGCTTGGGCTTCAACACCTTCACCGTCTCACGGATGGCGGTGACGCCCGCCTCCAGATCAGGCTGGGCCGAGCGCACAGTATAGGCCGCCCGCTCCTCATTGAAGCGTTCGGCCCCTCGGGGATCGTGCGGTGTTCCGGCGGGGGTTTTGCTCATGCGCGCCAGATAGGAAAATCGACGAAAAAGGGAACCGCACGCCCTCGGAAATCCGCCGAAGTTGACAAGGTTGACACTGTACTGGGAGAAAACTCGCCCCCTGCCCCATGGCCGCCCGAACAGGCGGAAAGAAACGGATTGCGAGGGGCGATGCAGGTCATGACCGGCTTATGGCAAGCAGGCGGCCTGTAGGAAAATGAAAAGCAAAGGCCCCATTCCCTCACTCGTCACCCTGAACTCGTTTCAGCATGACGAATAAGCAAAGGGGCCGCGCGCCACTTGGCGACGGCCCCTTTGCATCTTTCCATCTGCCTCAGGGCATGACCGTTCTTGATTGGCTCGTCATTGCGAGGGCCAAAGGCCCGAAGCGATCAAGGGTTCGGCGCGCTTCGCCCTGGATTGCTTCGCTACGCTCGCAATGACGAGCCCCATCAAGCGAAATAGGATTTCGCTCCAACCGGCCATCCGCATCAGAACATCTTGCGGAATTCCAGCGAGAAGGTCCGCCCGTTCGCGTCCATATAGGCACGCTGATAACGCAGCGGCACATCGCCATTGGAGTCCGTGACAGTGCGATAGCTGTCGAACACATTGTCCACGCCGAAGGAGATGCGGCTGCCCTTCAGGAAGGGCACGGCTTCCACCAGCTTCGCCTGCTGGCCAAGATCGGCAAACAGGCGCAGGTCCAGCTTGGCAAGGCTGCCGAATTCCAGATCTGTGCTGCCCGGCAAGCCGGTGCCATCGATCCGGCTGGGGCCGGAATAGCTGGCCGAATAACGCATGCCGATGCCGCGATAGAACAACCCGCCCACCAGCTGCGCCGAATGGCGCACCACGCCGCTTCCGGAAAGGGCACCGCCATCCAGCAGGTCGAGAACCGGCAGGTTTTCGGCGATCTGGACCTCGTTTTCGAGTTCGAGCGTGTAGGTCAGGTTCATGAACCAGCGGCCTCGGCCGTCGCCGCCACCGGGGCCGCCCGGCCCACGGAAGCCGCCACCGCCGCGCTGGCCGCCACCACCAGGCCCACCGGCGCCAGGTCCACCGGCACCACCCGGAGGCGGGCCGGCAAAGGCTGCGCCCTGTCCACCACCGTTCTGTCCGCCACCATTCTGGCCGCCGCCCTGAGCATTGCCCTGCCCACCCTGCGGCGGGCCGTCGCTGGAACAGATGCGCTGCTTGAACTGTGCATATTTCTCGGGATCAAGCTTGCCGTCCGCCCCGCGCAGTTCTTCCTGAATACGGTCTGGCAATGCGGACAGATCAGGCACTTCGTCACTGCCGGTCGCGCAGAAGCGCTGGCGCATTTCCGCAAAGCGCGCCGGATCGAACCCTCCGGGAGGGCCATCGCTGCTGCAGATGCGCTGCTTGAACTGGTTCAGCTTTTCCTGATCGATCGTGCCATCCGGCTTGAGCAGGTTTGCCTTCATCTGTTCCGGCATGGTGGAAATATCGGGCACCGTCGCGCCGTCTGCGCAAAGCTGCTGCCGGAACTGCGCAAAACGCTCTGGGTTGAAGCCACCGCCCGGCCCGCCAAAGCCGCCCTGCGGCGGTCCGCCAGCACCCTGAGGGCCATTGGCTCCCAGTGCGGGTGCGCCGCCGCCCTGCGGCGCAGCCTGCCCGCCCCCGCCTTGCCCGCCACCTTGCCCGCCGCCCGCAGCAGCACGCGCCATGGCGAAGGGATTGTTGGCATTGCCCGCACTGGCATTCGCCTTGCCGAAGGGCCCGGAAAGATTGAGGCCAAAGCGCAGGCGCGAGGATTTCTGGCTATCGAAGGTGACCGGGCGCTGATCGATGGAGATCAGCTGACCGGTGACCAGATCGCGCTGCACCCGATCCGGGAAGGCTGCTTCGATTGCCGGGGTCAGCAGCGGGAAGGATGCACTGACGTCCGAGGAATTGTTGCGGTTATATTCCACCGAGATGCTGGAATTGTTGAGGAATGGCAGCTGCCAGAAGGCGCCGATGCGCACGTCGCGCTGCTTCTCGTTGGTCAGATTGGGATTGCCGCCGCTGGTGACAGTAGCCAGCACCGTTTCGCCGCGCGACAGGTCGTAAGTCGGGACGTTCAGCGTCACCACTTCGGGGCTGTTGAGCTGGCTGAGGCCGGGCGCCGCATCGCGAGTGATGTAGCTGGCCTGGATGTTCAGCGTATCGGTGATCCCCCAATTGATCCCGGCCGTCCAGTCAGTCAGCGTGCCGAAGTCCGAAAGGTGGTCGATCCCGGCCGTGAAGTTCAGGCTGATGTCGCCGATGGCGCCCAGGAAATCGTCATCCCGGCTGGTGATCGGCACGCCCAGGTTGAACCCGGCGGAGAGATCGCCGCGCGTCAGGCTGGTTTCCACGCCCGGATTGCGCGTGTCCTCGCTCTGGACGCGGTTCCACTTGTAGCCTGCGTCCAGCGTAAGCGTAACGTCGCCCGCGGGCAGGATCAGGGGCGAACCCATCACGGTGACGAGCGAGCTGGCGGAATCGGTCAGCGTCTTCGCCGTATCGAAGCCCGCGTCGCTGGTGGTGGGCAGCAGCCCGTCATAGGCGAGCAGGCCATCGGCAACCGCATCCTGCAACACGGTGGAATCGGCGTAACGGTCAATTTCCGTAGTGCTGCGCGCCCGGCTGGCGTCGATCGTGCCGGTCAGCTGCCAATCGCCCAGCGGCGCGTTCAGCGTGCTGCCGAAAGACACCGTCTCGGTCCGGCTGCGGCGGGCGAGCGGGTCGTCCTCGCCATAGGTGCGCAGCAGGCTGTTATTCGCGTCGTTCGGATCGGTCAGCGTCACTGTGTTGAGGCCCGACAGGCTCTGGCTGCGGCCACGCTCATAGGTGCCGTTGACCGACAGGGAACTGCCCGCGCCGCCAAGCCGGGTGGTGACGTTGCCGGTCAGCTCCAGATCGGAACTGTCGCCCACAAGGCTGCGATAATTCGCCGGGTTTGGATCGGTCGCAAGGCCGGGCACAACAGACTGCACCACCCCGCGCTCCGCCTCGGTCAGCGGGCTGGTATCGTTCCATTCGGCATTGATATTGAACCGGCTCGGCCCGGCGATCTGCAGATAGGTCGTCTCCACCTGCTTGGTGGAAGTGCCCCCGGCGCCGGGCTGGCTATATTCGCCTTCCAGTTCGCGGCTGGAATAATTGTTCTTCAGGATGAAGTTGATCAGGCGCTGATCGGCAGAGAAGCCATATTTCTGAGCCACTTCTTCCGGCAGGATTTCCACCTTCTGGATCGCCTCGGGCGGGAAGGAGCGCATTTCGCGGAAGCTGGATACGCGCATGCCGTTGACGAGGAACACCGGCGGGCCGGACGAACGGCCACGGCCCGAACCCGTCTGCGGCGCCAGCGCGGCGACCAGATCGGCAATCGAGCTTGCGCCATAGGCGGCGATGTCCGTCTCGCTCAGGACCTGGATCGGCGGCTGGGCGACCTGCACCGAACCACGGATGTTCTGCGCCGTCACGACGATCTCGTTTTCGGTGTCCAAACTGTCGTCGGCCGGGTCCACCGGCTCCTGCGAGGACGATGCAGGCACCTGCTGGGCGTGGGCAGGAATTGCCGAAATCACGGCAAGGCTGGAAATGGCCGACAGCAGTAGGGCGCGGTTCAGGGTCATCGTTGACTTTGTCTTTTTTTAGGGATGGTTGGCGTCTAATGCGGAGGTAACGCACGACCCTCAAGCCGCGTTTCGTAACAAAAGGTCGCAATTCGATTAATGCCGCATGAGCGCCGATGAACGCTCATCTTCGGCACGGGCTTTCCTTTTTGCGCTCTGGCGGCTATTGGGCGCGCCAGATCGACAATCTCACCCGGAAACAGAGCACATATGGCTAAAGAAGAACTCCTCGAAATGCGCGGCAAGGTAGTGGAATTGCTGCCTAACGCGATGTTCCGGGTCGAGCTCGAAAACGGCCATGAAATCCTCGGCCACACTGCCGGCAAGATGCGCAAGAACCGCATTCGCGTCCTCGTGGGCGATGAAGTGCTGGTTGAACTGACGCCCTACGATCTGACGAAGGGCCGCATCACCTACCGCTTCATGCCCGGCCGGGGCGGCCCCGGCCCGCAATAAGGCCGGCGCGTGACCGCGCCCCTCGGCTCCCCGCAGCTGATCCTGGCTTCCGCCAGCCCACGTCGGCGCGAATTGCTCGCGCGGCTGGGCATCGTGCCCGCTGCGATCCGCGCCTCCGACATTGACGAAACGCCGTACCGCGCGGAAATCCCGCGCGCCTATGCCCTGCGCATGGCGCGGGAAAAGGCGCTGGCTTCCCATCAGGGGCTTGCGGCGGGCGATCCCTCCTTCATCCTGTCGGGCGATACGGTGGTGGCCTGCGGGCGCCGCATCCTGCCCAAGGCTGAAGATGAAGCGACCGCACGTTCATGCCTGCGCCTGCTTTCCGGCCGCCGCCACCGCGTGCTGTCCGCCATTGCCCTTCTCTCACCCACCGGTGCCCTTCAGGAGCGGCTGAGCGAAACCATCGTGCGCTTCAAGAGCCTGTCCGACGAGGAAATCGAAGCCTATGTCGCGGGCGGCGAATGGCACGGCAAAGCCGGCGGCTATGCCATTCAGGGTGCGGCCGAAGGGCTGATCGTCTGGATCAGCGGCAGCCATTCGGGCGTGATGGGCCTGCCCCTGTTTGAAACGCGAGCGCTGCTCAAATCGGCGGGTTTCCCTCTTGGCTGAATGGCTGGTCGAGGAAGGGATCGGCGAAAGCCGCGCGATCCTGCTCGAAGGCGATACCATTGCCGCCGCCCGGATCGACTGGCCCGGCGCGCTGGCGGCCGGTCAGGTGGAAGACGCAAGGCTGATCTCCCGCAGCGCGGGCAGCGCGCGCGGCACGGCCCGTTTTGCCGGTGGCGAAGAAGCGCTGGTGGACCGCCTGCCCAAAGGCGCCAGCGAAGGCTCCACAATCCGCTTGCAGGTCATCCGTGCCTCCATCGGTGAAGCTGGCCGCACCAAGCTTGCCCAGGCCCGCCCGACAGAGGAATGCCCTCGCCCCGCCCCTTCGCTGGCCGAGGCACTGGAACTGGAAGGCCATTCGGCCCGCATCGTCCATCGCTTCCCGGTGGAAGGATGGGACGATCTGTTGGACGAGGCCTTTTCCCGCGAGATCGCCTTTGCCGGCGGCTCGCTGATACTCAGCCCGACGCCCGCGATGACGCTGATCGACGTGGACGGCACCTTGCCCCCCGTGCAACTCGCCCTTGCGGCCGTGCCAGCCATCGGCGCAGCTCTGCGCCGGCTGGACATCGGCGGATCGGTAGGCGTGGATTTCCCCACGCTGGTGGCCAAGGCAGAACGGCGCGCCGTGGACGAGGCTTTGGGCACCGCACTGGCCGAATGGCCGCATGAACGCACGGCGATGAACGGATTCGGCTTCGTTCAGCTTGTCGCGAGGCTTGCCCGCCCGTCACTGCTCCACCGGGCTGCCCGCAGCCGCACCGGCATGGCCGCACGCCGCCTGTTGCGCCGGGCGGAAGGCGTGATGGAGCCGGGCGCATTGCTGCTCACTTGCCATCCAGCCATCCGCGCGAAGCTGAAGGAAGAATGGCTGGCAGAACTGGCCCGCCGCACCGGCCGTGAAATCCGTGTGGAAAGCGATCCTGCCCTTGCGCTGGAAGCAGGCTTCGCGCAGGCCGTGCCGCTATGACCGACGCCGCAAAAGCAAAGCCTTGCCCGATCTGCCGCAAGCCGCAGGTCAAGGAATTCGCGCCCTTCTGCTCCGCCCGCTGCCGTGACCGCGATCTGGCCCGCTGGCTGAACGACGGATATGCCCTGCCCGGACCGCCCGCAGACCCGGAAGACATCGTCCGCGAAGAGTGAATTTCAAAAAAGGGGGATTCTTGCTCTTGCCAAGCCGCCCTCCCTTCGCCATAGGCGCGCTCTCCAAGCCGCTCGCCGGTCATTGAATGACCGCCGCCGCAGCGTTGCCCGGGTAGCTCAGTTGGTAGAGCACATGACTGAAAATCATGGTGTCGGCGGTTCGATTCCGTCCCCGGGCACCACCTCCTTCGCAAATTTCCGCGAAATCAGGTGGTGACTTCCAGCACGCAGGTGCGGTGCGCATTCCTTGTCACAATTGATGTGACCGTCACCGCCAAGGTTGCCCGACCAAATGTCCGGGAATTCGGCCGAAGAACTCCTCGCCGCGACTGAACTGCGATCGTTTTCGGCACCGGCGTATTTGATCGCATAAATCCCGAAGACGTCGGAGCAGCCGAAACCGTCCTCAAATTACTCCGAATTGCTTCTCAATGTCGGCTTGGCAAAGCCGGCTATCCCCTGCACACTATGGTCAAATACAAAACGGGACTCACAGTCCCGAATGAGGGGATCATCATCATGCGCATGCGGTTTCGACTGCTCCTTCCAGCTGTGTTTTTTTCCGTCTCCCTTGGGCTAGGCCTGGGGCATGAAGCCCGCGCTCAGGATTCGCACGCACATATGGACATGCCCGCGCAGGAACATGCCGCGCCGGCAAAGCAGTCGCGCTGGTCCGATCCCGCATCCTGGCCGAACGGCAAGGTGCCGCGCGATGGCGATGCGGTTACGATCGAGCGCGACCGGAACATCGTTCTCGACGTCAGCCCTCCGGCTCTGCGCAGCCTGACGATCGCCGGGAAGCTCAGCTTCTCCGACGATCTGGATCTTGAACTGAAAAGCGAATGGATTCTGGTCGCGGGCGGTGAACTGGGCATTGGCAGCGAGGCGAAGCCGCATACGCGCAAGGCGACGATCACGCTGACCGACAATGTCCCCGATGAAGACATCAATACGATGGGGGACCGGGGCATCATGATGATGGCCGGAACCCTGAACCTTCATGGCGACCGCACCAATAGCTGGACCAAGCTGAGCAAGACGGCAAAGGCAGGCAGCGCCTCGATCGAAGTGCTGGATGCCGGCGGCTGGCGCAAGGGCGACGAGATTGTCCTCGCCTCCACCGATTTCGATCCCCGGCAGGCGGAAAGGCGCACGATCACTGCCATCAGGGGGAATACCCTCACCCTGGATATGCCGCTGCAATATATGCATTTCGGTGAGGTCACCTATGGCGTGGACGAGCGGGGCGAAGTCGGGCTGCTGACCCGCAACATCCGCATTCAGGCCTCTGACGATGCCGAAAGTTCCTATTTCGGGGGGCACATCATGGCGATGGCCGGGTCCAAAATGTATGTTTCGGGCATTGAGCTTAATCGCATGGGCCAGCATCTGCATCTGGCCCGTTATCCGATCCACTGGCACATCATTGGCGAAGGCCAGGGCCAGTATATCCGGAACTCGTCGATCCACGACACCTACAGCCGCTGCGTGACCGTGCATGGCACCAATAACCTGCAGATCGAAAATAACGTGACCTTCAACACGGTTGGCCACTGTTTCTTCCTCGAAGACGCAGTGGAGACGGGCAACCGGTTCGTCCATAATCTGGGCATCCAGACAAAGTGCCACCCCACCCTGCCCTGTATTCCGACAAACCTCGGCCCGGGTGGGACGACAGCAGGGCCGGCTGGACAGGCTTCCAAGGAAATCCTGATTCCGTCGGACAATACGGCCTCGACCTTCTGGATCACCAACCCGGACAATATCTATCGCGACAATGTCGCCGCCGGGTCCGATCAGACCGGCTTCTGGTTCGCCTTGCCGGAACATCCGACAGGTGCCCATGAAGGCAAGGACGGCAGCGACCGGATATTCCCCCGCCGCACCGCCGTGCGGGAATTTTCGGGCAACACCGCCCATTCGAATTTCGATGGTTTCATGTTCGATCGCGGCCCCAAGCCGGATGGCACCTTCAGTGTCGGCGGCAGCAATTACCACTTCGCCTTTACCGATCCGGCCGATCCGAACAGCCAGCCCAAGGGATCGCTGTTCGAGGATTTCACCGCCTACAAGAACCGGCACGGTGCCGTGTGGGGCCGGGGCGAGCTGCATCTGTTCAGGAACTTGCGAGTGGCCGACAATGCAATCGGCTTCACTCATGCAGCATCCGCCGTCGGGCGGGCCGCCTACACCTCGAAGGTGGTGGACTCGGTGTTCGTAGGTGAATCGGACAATATCGGCACACCCCGCACTCCGCAGGAACTGGCCTATGGCCGCAGCATGCCCAACGACATCCCGGATTATCCGATCCGCGGCTATGAATATTACGATCTGCGCCACGACGTGGAGAACACCACCTTCGTGAACTTCAAGCCCAACGAGACGCGCAGCGCGGGCGCGCTTTCCTACCTGATGTACACCAGCTTCGGCATGAGCAGCGAAAACGCCATCGAAGGCGCGAAATTCGTCAATTCCCGACCGGTCGATTTCCCGCCGGTCGTGCGCAAGTGGTCGTCCGATTTTGGGCGCGCCAATGCCTGGAGAGGCGCGGCGATCCATGACAAGGATGGCTCGGTCGGCGGTATCCCCAATTCCTATATCGTGCTGGACAATGGCATCGCCTCTGACGAGGAAGCCTGCCAGATCAGGCCCGACTGGGGCGCGGCCGTGTGCCGGGGCGATTTCGGCCACTTCAGCGTGGGTGGCAATTTCGGCTTCGGCAGCGGCCCGATTTCCGATCCGGTCATGCTCAGCCGCAATGGCAGGCGCTGGGAATATACTGGCCAGACCACCATCCGCAGCGGCGCCGAAGTGCGCATCGAAACCGGCAAGAAAGACCTGTCCCTCTCGCTGAGCGAAATGGACAATGGCTCGTGGGTCGTCTTCGAACTTCCCGGCTTCAGCGCCCCCGCCAATGGCGTCCGGAAGCCCAGTCTTGCCGCACTGCGCGAGGCCGGTGAAACGTCCTACTTCGGTGCGGATGGCACTCTGTGGGTCAAGCTCGTGGTCGACAATACCGCCGGGCAGAGCATGACTGTGGGCACCCCCGGTGCAGGCGTGAGCACCGTCGGCCCCGGCCCCGGCGGCGCCTTCGCTGCCGGCGCCCGCCTCGACGTCAGCAGGTAAGGCCAGACGCGCGTTACGGACCGGCGTGATGCAGGAGGCCTGGCACCCCTGCATCACGCCCGCCGGTCACTCTGCGGCGATCCCGTCCGGGTGCCGTGGCTCTTCATCCCGCTGGGGCGCGGCGCTCAATGCCTCGTGGAAGGTTTCCAGCCACCAGAAGACGTTCTGTTCGCGCAATTGCTCCATCATGGTGCCCCACCGCTCCTGCCGCTCGGCCAAAGGCATCGCCAGCGCACGTTCCAGCGCGTCAGCGATTTCTTCCGCGCTGTAGGGGTTCACGAGGATGGCGCCCTGCATTTGCTCTGCCGCGCCGGCGAAGCGGGAAAGGATCAGCACGCCGGGATCAGCCGGATCCTGTGCCGCGACATATTCCTTGGCGACGAGGTTCATCCCATCTCGCAGCGGCGTAACCAGGCAAACCCGACTGGCCCGGTAAACCCCTGCCAGCATGTCATGCCCGTATCCCTGATTCACATAGCGGATCGGCACCCAGTCCAGATCCGCATAGGCGCCATTGATCCGGCCGGCCTGCTGTTCAAGGCTTGCCCTGATCCGCTGGTAGCTCGCAACCCCTGCACGCGACGGCGGCGCGATCTGGAGCAGCACCACCCTGTTCCATGCATTCTGGTGACTGGCGAGAAACCGCTCATAACCAAGGAAGCGCTCTTCCAGGCCCTTGGAGTAGTCGAGACGGTCCACACCAACGATCAGGGCGCGCCCGACCAGACTGGCATCTACCCTCGCCATCGCTGCCTGTGCCGCCTCACCGCACGCCGCCTGCGCGAAGCCGTCCGCATCAATGCCCACCGGGCAGACGAGGAGGCGCACCGCCCTTCCCGCCCGATGCAGCACGTCATCCTCGATCCGCGCACCCATTTCGTGGACCGCATATTCGCAGAATGTCTCCAGCCATTCCCGCGTCTGGAAGCCCACCACATCATAATCGAACATGTTCTCGACCAGTTCCGTCGCTTCCGGCAAGGTGGTCAGTAGCCGACGCGGCGGCCACGGGGTGTGGAGATAGAAGCCGATACGGTTTTCGATGCCGGCCTGCCGCAGGCGCGAACCGAGCGGGATCAGGTGAAAGTCCTGTATCCAGACGAGATCCTCCGGCTCGATCAGGGGGACGACGGTCTGGGCCAAGCGCTCGTTCACCCGGTGATAGCCATCGGCAAAGCTGCGCTCATATTCCGCCAGATCGACGCGATAATGCAGCAGCGGCCACAGCGTGCGGTTGGCATAGCCGTCGTAATACTCCTCGACGTCCTGCTCCTCCAGATCGACCGTGGCAGTGGTCAGACCGTTTTCGCGGCTCAGGTTCACCTGCCCGGAGAAACTGTCGATCACTTCGCCGGACCAGCCGAACCAGATGCCGCCATAGGAATTAAGCGCGGCGGTCAGCGCAACGGCCAGCCCGCCATGCGATCCGCCGCCGGCGCTGACACGGTTGGAAATGGCGATCAGTCGGCTCATCGGATTGTACTCCATGATCGGCTGAGCAGCATCGCGCAGTTGATGATGCCCACCAGAGAATAGGTTTGCGGGAAATTCCCCCACAGCTCGCCCGTGTATGGGTCGATGTCTTCGGACAGCAGGCCCGAGGGGGTGCGTTGCGCCAATATGCTCTCGAACAGTCCGCGCGCCTCTTCCGAACGTCCGGTCAGGTGCAATGCCTCGATCAGCCAGAAGGTGCAGACGTTGAACGCCGTCTGCGGCAGGCCGAAATCGTCTTCCGAGGCATATCGGAGCATGTGCGACCCGCGCCGCAGTTCCTTCTCCATCGTGTCGATGGTGGCAAGGAAGCGTTCGTCATCAGGGCGAATGAATCGCAGATCGAGCAGTTGCAGCACACTGGCATCAATCTGATCGCCCTCGAACGAAGCCGAGAATATCCGGCTTTGCGGTCGCCAGGTCGCCTGCTCGACATGAGCGCGAATGCGGTCTGCCCGCTGCTGCCACAGTCTCGCCCGGCCTGGCTTGCCCAATGCGGCAGCGACATTGGCCAGCCTGTCGCAGGCGGCCCAGCACATCACCGAAGAATAGGTATGGACAGTCTGGCTGTTGCGCAGCTCCCAGAGGCCGGAGTCCGGCTGGTCGTAATTCTCCCACGCGCGCTGGCCGACCCGTTCCAGCGCCAGGAAATCTTCCTCCCCCGCCGGGCGGAACAGCCGTTCATCGAAGAATGCCTGCGCACTTGACAGCACAATCTGGCCATAGGCATCGTGCTGAATCTGCCGGGCTGCCTGATTGCCGATCCGCACCGGCCCAATGCCGCGATAGCCGGCAAGTTCGGGCACGATGCGTTCTTCAAGCTCCGCTTCGCCGAGCACACCGTAAAGCGGCTGGATATGGCCGCCGCGCGCGGCATCCACGATGTTGCGCAGGAAGGCCAGATAGCCCTCCAGAATGTCCAGCGCCCCCAGCCGGTTGAGCGCCTGAACCGTGTAATAGGCGTCTCGTATCCAGCAAAACCGGTAATCCCAGTTTCGCTCCGATCCGGCATGTTCGGGGATCGAAGTGGTCAGTGCCGCGACGATCGCCCCGGTTTCCGCATGCTGGCACAGCTTCAGCGTGATCGCCGCGCGGATGACCGCACTCTGCCATTCGAGCGGGATCGCAAGGCCGCGTACCCAGCTCTGCCAGGACTGCATGGTCTTTTGCAGCATCGCGTCCAGCGCGCTGCCAATCTCCTGCAGGAAGGGTTCGTCTGGACCCAGGAAGAAATGCGTCGGACGTTCCAGCCGGAACGCCCGCTCTTCCTGCACCAAGCCGATGGGGGCCGAAGTCGTAAGGCGCAGTTCGGCATCGCCAGTGCCGAAGCGCAGGTAATTGCCGCTTCCCCTAACGATGTCTGCGGGGCGCCCCCATCCGCCTGCAGGGCGCAGGCGGACGCGGATGCGCGGCGAGCCGTGGACCGGGCGGACTATGCGTGCAAAGGCCATCGGCCGGTAAAGACCGGCATCCTGCGGATAGTCCGGGCAGAAATCGACCACTTCGATGGCATTGCCCGCTTCGTCGCGGTGGCGGGTAAGCAATATGGGCGTATTCCGAAGGTAGGAGATGCTCGTTTCGACGCAGCCTTCCAGCGCGATGTCCCAGAAGCCGGCCTTTGGCTCTTCCCCATCGAGCAGCGCGGAAAACAATGGCTCTCCATCCACTCTGGGTACGCAAGCCCACACGAACCTGCCGGCATCGTCGATCAATGCGGAAACCTGGCAGTTCCCGATCGGCCAGAGGTTCAGGTTCGGTCGTTCGGATCGCATATGCCTGTCAGCCAGTTACGTACCTGAGAAACATCGCCCAACCGGAAGCGCGCCGCACTGGGCCGCGGATTGCCGACGAGGACACCGAAACCACCCAGTTCGGCAACTACGCTGAATGCCGCTTCGTCCGTGTCGTCATCGCCCACGAAGACGGGTTGAGGCCCGGTGCGCGCCACACGCTCCATCACGGCGCGAACGGCAGTGCCCTTGTCACTTCCGGCAGCACGCAATTCGATCACTGCTTTTCCAGTCTGCAGGTTGAGGCCGCATTCTTCCGCAATGGCCTGCGCCATGGCGACACAGGCCGCGCCTGCTTCGGGCGCTTGCCGGAAATGCAGCGCGATGCCGAAGCGCTTTTCCTCCACCAGCACCCCCGGATGCGTGGCTGCAAAGGCGAGCAACTGACCTGAAACACTATCAAGCGAGCTTGGGCGGGGCTGCGGATCGTCGAGAAATTCGGCGCCATGATTGCCGACCAATATCGCGCCAGTCCTGCCGAAGTGACGCTCAAGCCAAAGGCCGTCGCGCCCGCTGATCACCGCCAGCCTGCCGTCAAGCTTCGTCGCGAGCCGTTCCAGCAAAGAAATCAGCTGCTGGTCGATCAACACCGCTTCCGGTGTCTCCGCGATGGGGACCAGCGTTCCGTCGAAATCCAGCAACAGGCTGATTTCATCGTGGCGCGGAATGAAGGGGGCAAGTTGGGGTATGGCCGGCGCATCCGGCACAGGCTGAGCCGTTAGTTCACCGCTCATGACGGGATTTCCAGCGGACTATCGAGGATGGCAGGCCTTCCCGGCCTGGACGGGACAACGGCGGGTACAGCGCCTTCATGTAGATCATCGGGTCTGCTCCGGATTTTCTTTCGGACAAGACAATTCCTCAGCGCCCGAGCACTCCCGTCGTTCCGAGAGGCGCGTTGACGCACGGCGGGCTGCCCTTCTGGCGGGATAAATAACCATTTCAGCATGTTGGGCTGTACATCTGCATCTCCCCCTTATCTCCGCGCCGCCGGTCGAGCAGGAATTCGCCGCGCTTGCGCATGAGCGCATCCGGCATCTCGTCGCGGATGTAAGCCATCATGGCTTCGCGGACGTCACACCGCAGGTCGAAGGCCTTTCCGGCATCGGCAGCACTTACCAATGCTCTGAGTTCGATATGATCGGGCGCAGTCTCGGTGACTTGCAGACCCACAACGCGGCCGTCCCATTTGTCGTTCGCTGCCACGATTTCCTGCAGCTTCGCGCGCAGCTGCGGCACGTCAGTGGCAGGATCGACATGGAGGAATGCCGTGCCCAGTATCTGGCTGGTTGTGCGGGTCCAGTTCTGGAAGCTGTCTTCGAGAAAACGGGAAATGGGGACCACCAGCCTGCGTTCGTCCCAAATGCGGATTATCACGAAGGTGAGGCGGATTTCCTCGATCCGGCCCCATTCCCCGTCGATGATGACCACATCGTCCATGCGGATCGGCTCGGTGAAAGCCATCTGGATGCCCGCCACGAGGTTCTTCAGAGCAGGCTGGGCGGCTGCGCCCACCGCCAGGCCAGCCAGCCCCGCCGAGGCGATCAGGGTTACCCCGACATTGCGCACAGCGGGGATGCCCATCAGGATGATGCAGAAAGTGCCCAGCGCGATCACGAAGACCAGCACACGGTAAAGGATATGCGCCCGGGTGCTTCTGCGGCGGGCAGAGAGATTGTCGGGCGCGGAAATATCGGTTCGCGCCTGCACGATGCTGAATGCCCAGCCAATCACTGCGATCACCAGCCAGCCGAAAAGGGCGGGCACCACCAGCCGCTCGATCTGCCGCCAAATGACCGCCGTTTCCGGTGGCAGCGGAAGAGCCGGCTGCACCAGCGACACGGCCAGTGCGAGCATCACCCACCGGGCCGACTTGCGAAGCCCTCTCATGGCAATATCCGATGCGCCCCATTCCGAATGGCGCACGGCCCGGCCAAGCACGGCGAACAGCGCCCAATGCAAGAGAAAGGCCGCAAACAAGGCCAGTACGACGATGGCCACGGGCTGAAGCCAGAAGGGCAGGCCTGTCAGTATCCGGGACATGCCAGCCTCCACGCAAGGCGAGCCTGCTCCTGCCGCGAGACGATTGTCTCTGGCACCGTAGCGGCTTGGATTGTTCCCTTCACGAAGGGATCGGGCATGGCCCTGCTCCTTTCCGTTCCCTGCAATGTCGGTACCAGGGGCACCTGTGATCCAACGGCATCGAGGCTGGATCGGCAGAGTCACTGCATGCGGCAGCGCGGCGGCCCGGCAGATTGCTCAAAGGCAGCCGGACGTGGTGCCTTTACCCTACATGAGAGAGGCGGCGGCGCCACACTCCAAGGCTCGGTCCGGAGCGGCAGATGCACGGGTCATCGCAGGTCAGACCGTCACAGAAAGTGCACAGCCTTCCGGCATCTCCCGAAAAATCAGCGCTTTTGCATGTCGCCGCGGTACTCGCCAACCGAATGGCACCGAGTTGCCGGCATGTCCCTGGATGGTAAGGCCGTGAACGATAATTGGGCGCACATCTCCTGTGAAATGCGCGGTCGCAGCAAACAGACCAAGGCGCCGGGCAGACCGGCAAAGCCTATGCGATCGCCCCCAAGGGTCTTCCATGACGGGGCTGCGATGAAGCTGGGCGTGCTCTCTTGCAAGGTGCCCGGATAGCCCATCTGGTTCGGTGGCTAAAGCCATGCGCTGCAATTGCTCAAGGAAACCCGGACGCTCGAACCGAACGGCCTGGACGTCAATTGTCTCCACCGCGATCACCTGCCAGGTCTGAGGTCTGGCGGCATGGGCTTAACGCTGACAATCGGCACGCCCCACCTTGCCAAGTCGCCTTCCCGCGCGCAGCATCACCGCAAACAAAGCCGCTGGGGAGAGCGCGTGATGAAGCCGAGAGTGCCGCTGGAAGACCGTGTTGAGATCGAGGAACTGATGGCCCGCTATTGCTGGGCACTCGATACCGGGGACTTCGATGGATATGCCGCCACCTTCGCCGAAGATGGCTGGCTGGCGCATTGGCCGCAGGGCAAGTGCGTGGGGCGCGACGGGCTGAAGCGGGCAACGGATTCGCTATGGTATGACCGGCCCAATCACTATCTGGGCCGCCAGCATCGTTTCAGTGCCGTATTGATGAGCCCGGAAGGCGCCGATGGCGTGCGGATCAAGGCCTTCTGGTCAATCCTGCAGCACGATGTCGTCACACACGAAAACCGCGTTTTCGGCATGGGCACCTGGGATACGCTGGCCGCGAAGGAAGCCGATGGCGAATGGCGCTTCAAGAGCGTGGATGTCGATCTGTGGATCGAAGGCAACGTGCCATGGGTGGGTGAAGAGCGCGCATGGGGCACCCCGCCCGGTCAGGCGGTCGCCTGATCAGCCGAGCGGCACCGGATAGGTGCCATGCCCTTCGAAGGCCAGCCCGTCGCGCAGGCGCAGCAAGTCCACCCGTTCCGGCCCACCGGGATGGCGGAAGACGATCAGCAGGCTGTCGATCCCGGCCTGAATACCCGTCAGTTCGAATTGCAGGCCCGGCCGCTCCGCAAGGGCAGCGGTCCAGTAATCGCGCAGGGCATCCTTGCCGCGGATCACGCCGCCGCTTTCGGGCACCACTCGCGCGGCAAGCGGGGATGTGAACACCACATCGTCATGAAACAGGTCCAGTACGGCATCGACATCGTGCGCGTTCCATGCGGCGGTCCAGAGCCGGGCGAATTTTGCGGGATTTTCAAGGCCACTCATAGGGTCAGCCTATCCGAAGATTCACACTGGCGGTAGTGACTCCGGCGCGCGAGCCGTTAGGGAGTTTGCCTATGACAAAAATCGCGATCATCGGTGCCGGGGCCATGGGCTCCGGCGTGGCCCGCCGCCTTCACGACAATGGCTGCATCGTCCCTACCCTGCTGGACGGCCGGAGTGCTGCAACGCGCGAGCGGGCTGCGGCTGCGGGAATGGAAGAGGCTACGCTGGACGAAATCGCCAGCGCCGATCTGATCCTGTCGATCGTGCCCCCTGCCCAGGCCGAAGCCGTCGTCGAAACCCTCGCCCCTGTCTTCGCGCAGGCGAATGCGCCGCTGTTCTGCGACGCCAATGCGCTCAGTCCGGAGACCAAGCACCGCATGGCTGCCCGAGTGAAGGAACTGGGCGGGCGGATGGTCGACGGCGCGATCATCGGTTTTCCGCCTGCCGACAATTACGACGGCCCGCGCCTCTATGTCTGCGGCGACGGTGCCGGGGAAGTCGCCGCCACGATCAATCCTTTCGGGCTGGACACGCGGGTGCTGGAGGGGCCGCTAGGCGCAGCCTCCGCGCTCAAGATGTGTTATGGCGGGATCAACAAGGGCGTGATGGGCCTTGTCACCGCCATGCTGCTGGCCGCTGAGCGCCACGGCGCGGATGAGGATTTGCTCAAGGAAATGGGCATCAGCATGGAATGGCTGATGGGCCGCCAGCGCGGAGCCATCCCCACCATGTATCCGCGCGCCTATCGCTGGGATGCGGAGATGCACGAAATCGCCGGCTTTCTGGCGCCCGACGATACACCTGCTGCCGCCATCTGGCACGGGCTGGGCGATTTCTTCACCGACCGCGCCCGCGCCTATGAGGCGGGCGAGGAGCTTGAAGGAATCAAGGCGCTCCTCGCCCGGTAAGGCTTACAGGATGCCGAGCGATTCAAACATCGCCAGCATTTCCTCAACCTTGCCGTCCCGATCGGCATTGCGCAGCGGCAGGACATTGCCGACAAGGTTTTCCTGCGGCGTGGGAACCTTGGCGAAGTTCTCCATCGTCTCGTCCAGATAGGCCGGAAGCGGCATGAAACCTTGCCGGCTTTCCTGTCCGGGTGTCAGGCCGGTCTGCACTGCGGGCGGTGCGATCTCGATCACTTCCGCCTTGCCCTTCAGCCGGTGGCGCAGGGAGACGGTGTAGGAATGCACCGCCGCCTTACTGGCGCTGTAGGCGGGAGTGGAAGGCAGGGGAATGAAGGCCAGACCGGATGAAACGGTGCAGATCACCGCATCCTCCTTGCCTTCCAGCTGCGGGATCAGTCCCTCCACCACGCGGATCGTACCCATCAGATTGATGTCGATGATCTGCGCCGCCGTATCGACATCGCCGCCGCTGCCCAGTTCGTGATGGGTCATGATCCCGGCGGAATGGATCAGCATGTTGAGCTGCGGGTAATCGCGCGCCAGCACTTCCAGTGCAGCGGCAACCGATGCCGGATCGGCTACGTCCAGCTCCAGCGTATGCATGTTGTCTCGCCCGGCCACCGTATCGGCCAGCGCCGATGCCCTGCGCCCGGCGACAATCACAGTGTTGCCCAGATCGTGGAATTTCCACGCCAGCCCCTGCCCGATGCCCGAGCCGCCGCCGGTGACGAGAATGGTGTTGCCCGTGAGTTTCATGAAAACCTCCTTTTGTTGCCGGTCAGAGTTACGCGCAAACTCTCCATTTGAAAGAAGGCACCAGAAAGATTTATACTTACTCGAAAGAGAGCGTAAGGATTTCAGCGGATGAGCGAGCAATTAGCACAGGAAATGGCGCCAGAGGTCGACCCGGCGCTGGAACGGCTGGTGCATGACATGATCGGCCGCGTGGCCGATAAATGGACCCTGCTGATCCTCGAAGTCCTCGAAGACCACGGCGAGCAGCGCTTCACCGAGATCGGCCGCAAGGTGGAAGGGATCAGCCAGAAGATGCTGACGCAGACCCTGCGCCAGATGGAGCGGGACGGGCTTGTGAAGCGCACTGTCCACCCGGTGATCCCACCAAAGGTGGAATACAGGCTGACTCAGTTGGGCCACTCGCTCAGCTACGCCTTTTGCGGTGTGTGGACCTGGGCAGAGGCGAACATCGGGAAGGTGGAAGCGGCGCGCGCCGAATTCGACGCGCGCACTTAAAGCATGTGCTCTGTCGGATCAGCGACGCTTGTAATAGCCGGCGCGCGTATTGCTCCACACTGCCTGGATCAGGCCCGCCAGTGCCAGCAGCCCGCCCCACAGCACCCATTGCTTGTCATTCGCCATGAAGCTGTCGAGGAAGGCGATGTTCAGCCCCTGCAGAATCCACACACTGCCCATTGCCATCATGAGCAACCCCATGATCGTGGCGATAGCCCGCCCTGCACCGTTGAAAAGTTCAGCCATGATAATCCCCTATCCCCAATTGCGGTTCATGCCGCCTGCGGCGTGAAGTTCAATGCAGCCCCGTTCATGCAATAACGCAGGCCGGTGGGCTTGGGTCCATCATCGAACACATGCCCCAGATGGCCGCCGCAAGTCTTGCACAGAACCTCTGTCCGCGACATGCCCAGCGTATAGTCGGCACGTTCCAGGATCCCGCCGGGCAGCACGTCCCAGAAGCTCGGCCAGCCGGTGTGGCTGTCATACTTCGTTGTCGAAGCGAATAGCGGGGTTGCGCATCCAGCGCAGGTGAAGGTGCCCTTGCGATGTTCCTTCAACAGCGGACTGGTAAAGGGCGCCTCGGTCGCGCCCTTGCGCAGCACCCGATAGGCCTCGGCGCTGAGCATCGCGCGCCATTCCGCATCGCTGTGCGTCACCGGGAAGTTGCCCGGCGGGGCATCTTTCTTACCATCAGTGCCCATGCCGCCCGACAAGGCGAAGCGCGCGGCAATCGCTGCCGCGATCACGCCCACGCTCGCCATGCCGATCATCTCGCGGCGTGTCATTGCGGAATTCCGGCGCGGAGCATGCATCAGGCCCTTTCGCGTGAAAGCGACATGTTAGCCCCTGCCCGGCCGAACTGTCCACTTGCCCTGACGGGCAATTAGAAATCTGCCGCCAGTTCCAGCCCCAGCACGCGGCCCTTGAAGATGGGCGAGAAAGTTCCCGAACCCGGGCTGGGATCGAAGGGCCGGTTGTTTCCATCCGCATAGGGACCGCCCGAAAAGCCGAGCTGCGTATCGCCCCCGAACTGGACCTCGTCCAGCAGGTTGCGGCCATAAAGGGTGATGGTGAAATCGGAATCCGCCAGCTTAAACGCAAGGCTGGCATCCAGCCGGTCCGACGCGGAGTTGAAGCCCCAATTGTTGTCCGTATAGGCATAGGCCGCACGGTGCTGGAAGAAGGCGCTGGCCACCAGCGTGCCGATGCTTCCCAGACCCGCTTCATAACGGGCGCTGCCGCCCCAGGTCCATTTGGGCGCGCGCGGCAGGGCAAGATCGAGGTCGGCCGCATCGATCACATTGTCCGAATTGAGATCGAAGTAGATCCGGCGATATTGCGCGTCGGTATAGCCAAGATTGGCCGACAGGGTCAGGCCAACCGCGGGCGCGATCTGGGCTTCCACCTCGCCGCCCCGAATGCGCGCATCGGCAGTGTTGTAGACCGACTGGGCAAGCCCGGAAGTCAGGCTGGGCACGTTCACCTCGCGCTGCAGCCCGTCCACTTCGGTCCAGTAGACTGCCGCGTTCACGCGGGCGAAGCCATCAGCGGATTGCCACTTGGCCCCGGCCTCATAGCTGTCCACCTTCTCTTCATCGAAAGCGGGCGAGCCAATCTCTGCGGAAACCTGCTCGAACGCGGCAGGCTGGGTGATGCGCAGATTATAGCCACCCGAACGGTAGCCGCGCGTCCAGCTTGCGTAGAGCGTGCTTTCTTCCGAAGGCTTGAAGGCCAGCGCGAGACGGGGCGAAAGGCTGTCCCACGAATGCTTGTCGGTGAAGCCGTTATTCTCGCCCGCGATCCGTTCGCCGCTGGTGGGGCAAGTCGCTTCGATGGCAGAACACGCATCGCGCGGGCGGACATAAGTGATCGCCGCGCTCTTTTCCTCGCGTGACCAGCGCAGGCCAGCCGTCAGCGTAAGTGCCGAAGTCAGCGCGTAATCGGCCTGCCCATAGAGCCCGTAGACATCGTGGCCCTGCCGTCCGCCGCCATAGGAATTGGTCGGCTGGCCGAAGCCGGTAAGGTCGCGCACCTCGTCATAGCCGACGTCCTGATGGAAGATGTAGGCCCCGGTCGTAAGCGAGAGCGCGCCGTAATCCGCCGCGTAATAGAGCTCGTTCGACCATTGCTCCTGACTGGTGCCCGTGTCCGAATGGAACAAATGACTGGGCGAGGAATCGATGTCGTTGCGAGTGGAAAGGTCGTATTTCCGCCAGCCGAAGATGTTGGTCAGCTTGCCGACGCCCAGCTCATATTCGCCGCGCAGAGTGACCGAACCACCCTCGCTGCGATAGAAGCCCGGCTCGTCCAGAGAGATATCGAAGCTGTCGCGCGGGTGCTGGGCGTTATTGTGACTGACCGCGCCCTGCCCCGAGCTTTTGGTCCATTCTCCCTTCAGCGTCAGCGTCAGGCGCTCAGCCGGGCGCAGGGCAAGGCCGCCGCGCAGCACGGTGGTTTCTTCCTCGCCCAGATCGCCGCCATCGTAGAGGTTCTTGAAATAACCGCCGTCACTGGTGTGCAGCACGCCCAGCCGGATGGCGATCTGGTCGGACAGCGGGCCGGACACGACCGCTCGGGCGGTCAGCATCGGATCGCCCCGCCCCTCGTCCACCGGACCTTCCAGCGCCATGCGCATATGGCCTTCCCATTCCCAGCTAGGATCGGCCGTCTTCACCAGAACCGCGCCGCCGGTGGTGTTGCGCCCGAAGGCCACGCCCTGCGGGCCGCGCAGCACGTCCACCTGTTCCACATCCAGCATGTCGAACACGCTGCCTGCGTTGATGCCGCTATAGACCCCGTCCACGAACAGGCCGACCGCCGGGTCGATCGAGGGGATGGAACTGTTGATGCCCAGTCCGCGAATGGCGAAATTGGCAACGCCCTTGAAGGTGCCGATTGGGTCCAGCGAGACATTGGGGCTGGCATAGCTCAGCGTCGAAAGATCCTGCACCTTGCGGTCCTGCAAGGCCGCCGCATCGATGGCCACCACGCTGCCTGCATAATCGAGCTGATCCGCGCCCGGCTCCTTGGCGGAAACGATGATGACGGATTCTTCCCTATCCGGCGCGGCGGCCTCTTCGGCGGCGGCCGGGGCTGCGAGGCCCAGCGAAATGGCCAGGGTGGAAAGGGAAACGGCACCCAAGATGCGCGGCTGCGACATTGTTGTTTTCTCCCACGCATCCGGCCGGAACCCGGGCCGGGCGTTTCGCGCGCCCCTCTGGCGGCAAGCCATCGGCCTGTCAATTGACGCTACGGAAACCTTGGTTTTTAAAGGAAAACTCGCTCCACGGGCGGCAAAGGAACCGCGCCGGGCTGTTCACCCCAATGGGCCATGTTGAACACTGCGCCCCCGCGGCGGACCTTGGCGACGCGGCGCAGATCGATATCGGCAAAGGCCCATTGAGAGGCATCGACTTCGCCGCTTACCACCACGCCATCGTCGGGAAAGCCAAGGTCGGGCGGGCCATAGACCGCCGCCGCGCCATGGTTCTCGTCCACGGCGGGGGACCATTGCGCCATGCCCACGGTAGGCGACTGGACGGTGTAGCACTGCCCTTCCAGCGCCCGGGCCATCGCGCCGATCTTCACGCGGTTGTATCCGGCCATGCTGTCCGTGCAGCTGGGCACAAGGATCAGTTCGGCGCCCGCTTCCACCAGCGCGCGGCCCAGCAGCGGGAATTCGCTGTCATAACAGATCAGCACCCCGATCCGGCCCAGTTCGGTTTCAAACAGGCGCAGTGGCCCGCCGGAATGAACGCCCCAATGTTCCCGTTCGAACCGGGTCATCACCAGCTTTTCCTGCACGCCCACCGCGCCTGACGGCGTGAACAGGCGCGCGGCATTGCGATAATGCCCGTCACGCAGAACCGGGATGCTGGCGGCCAGAATATGCAGCCCGAATTCCCGCGCCAGTTCCATATGCAGCGCATCCACATGCGGCGCCATGGAGGCAACGAAGCGCAGCGATCCTTCCAGATCGCCCATCGTCTCCGCATCGAGCGAGGCGAGTTCCATCGAACCATATTCGGGGAACACCGCCAGCTTCGAACCGCGCCGCGCGGCATAGCTCACCCAACCGGTGATCTTGCTGACATAGGAATCCCAGCGATCATGCCGTTCGATGGGATATTGGGCGGCTGCGACCGTGAAGCTCAAAGATTGCGCATCCAATATTGCATGGGCTTGAGGCTTTCGGTTTCCTCCCCATGCTCCTTCCACGCAAGATGCGTGACGAAATCTTCCACCGGCGAGTAACCACGTTTGCGCCAGAACGGATCGAGTGGGCTGTAGCCTGCCGGCCGCGCGGGATGATCGTCAGGGCGGACGACTGCCGCAAAACAGGCGCGTTCGGCCCCGGCCGCCTTCGCCGCCGCCTCGCGATAATCGAAGAAGGCGTGGCCGATGCCATGGCCGCGATATTCGGGCAGCAACACGCTTTCCCCGAAATAGAACAGCTTCGAAGTGTCGATGCCCTTCTCTTCGAACACCTGCCGGAACTCGGGCTTCTGCGCCCACATCGGCGAAGCCGTGGCCGCGCCGATCACCCGGCCTCCGTCAAAGGCGGCGACCAGCACCGCATCTGGCGCGGCGGCAAATTCCTTGAGATATTCCACCTCGTACGCCTCGTCCCCGTCATAGAGATAGGGATAGGCCGCGAAGACAGCGATGCGCAAAGCCGCCAGATCGCTGATGTGAGCGGCGATCTCATCGCCCGCCAGCGGACGGACCGAAACGCTCATCCCCCGACCTGCCGGACCCAGTCTTCCAGATTGTAATAGACGGTAACGCGCGCGATCAGCCCGCCTGAAATCTCGAAGAAGGCACCGGCGGGCAGAACGTATTTCTGGCCCGCCGCTTCTGGCAGGCCCTCGTCGGTCGTCAGATATTCGCCATGCACCACGAACTCCGCCGCGGCACGCGTGCCTTCGTCATTCGCCATGATGACGATGTCGGCCAGCTTTTCGGCATAGCAGCGGTCCATATGGGCCAGAAACGCGCGAAAGGCGTCCTTGCCGGACTGGCGGGCACCCTGGTTGATGTCATGTGCCACATCCTCGGCCAGACAGGCGAGCATTCCTTCGCCATCGCCGGAATTGAAGGCAGCATAATAGGTTTCGACCAGCTTCAGTGCCTCGGCGCGTGCCATGAAAATCTCCCTGCAGGTTCCCGGGTAGGCCTCTCGCGCCGTTAGGCAATCGCGGGGGATCGGACAATTGCTTTTCGGTGCGGTGAGCGTATAGGGAACCGATCGCCCCGGCCAGGCAGTCCAAACCGACTCGCTAGTGCCGGGGCTTGCTATTTTTCCGAGGAAAACGATGACCCGTCGCCGCCAGATCTACGAAGGCAAGGCCAAGATCCTTTACGAAGGCCCCGAGCCCGGCACGCTGATCCAGTACTTCAAGGACGATGCCACCGCGTTCAACGCGGAGAAGCGCGGCACGATCAATGGCAAGGGCGTGATCAACAATCGCATCAGCGAACATGTGTTCACGCGCCTTTCGCACATCGGCATTCCCACCCACTTCATCCGCCGCCTGAACATGCGCGAGCAGCTGGTGCGTCAGGTTGAAATCATCCCCATCGAAGTGGTCGTGCGCAATGTCGCCGCCGGTTCGATCTGCAAGCGTCTGGGCATGGAAGAGGGCGAGCCCCTGCCCCACACCCTGATCGAATATTACTTCAAGGACGATGCGCTGGGCGACCCGATGGTGGCCGAAGAACACATCGCCTGCTTCAACTGGGCCAGCAATGAAGAGATGCAGGACATCTCTGCCATGGCGATCCGGGTGAACGATTTCATGTGCGGTATGTTCGCCGCCATCAACATCCGCCTGATCGACTTCAAGCTGGAATTCGGCCGCATCTGGGATGGCGATTACAGCCGTGTGATCCTGGCTGACGAAATCAGCCCCGACGGCTGCCGCCTGTGGGATATGGCCACCGGCGAAAAGCTGGACAAGGACCGCTTCCGCCGCGACCTGGGTGGCGAGGAAGAAGCCTATCAGGAAGTAGCCCGCCGTCTCGGCCTGCTGCAGGACGATGGCACTCCCGGCGAAGTGTTCGACCTTTCCGCCCACCGCAAGCTGCGCGGCAAGACGGAAAAGCCGAAGAAGTAAAACAAAGCCCCCCTCTCGATCCGGAGGGGGTTTTTGTTTCCTCCTTTCACGCATCATTCAGCGATGTGACTTCACATCCGCGTTCCCCCTGCTACGCAGGGAGCCAGACAGGCCATGGCAATTGCCCGCCAAGGCCTGAAAAAAAGCTGGCTTTACCCCGGCCTTAACGGGGCGACGGGAGTGTGATGCGTTCAGTTCTTACGGCAATTGCCGCCCTATCCTTAACCACTGCCCTTCCCGCCTCTGCCAACCCGGCCCTCGAAGCCGCGCAGCAGGCCGCTGCGGCGACCCAGGAAGTCAGCAAGCCAAAGCCAGTCTGGGCCTTCGAGGATAGCGACCTACCGCTCGACACTGCCTATCGCTTCGGCGTGCTGCCCAACGGCATGCGCTATGTCATCCGCCACAACGCCACCCCTGCGCGCACGGGCGAAGTGCGTCTGGTGATCGACGCCGGATCGCTGGCCGAAAACGACAACGAGCTGGGCTATGCCCATTTCATCGAACACATGGCCTTCAACGGTTCCACCCATGTGCCCGGCAACGAGATGTACAAGCTGCTGGAGCGCGAGGGGCTTGCCTTCGGCGCCGATACCAACGCTTCCACCAATTACGACGTCACACTCTACAAGCTGGACCTGCCGCGCAACGATCCGGCCCTGCTGGGCACTGCCCTGATGCTGATGCGCGAAACGGCGAGCGAGGTTTCGTTCGAGCAGGACGCGATCGACCATGAAAAGGGCGTGATCCTCTCCGAAAAGCGCGTGCGCGATACTTATGCGCTGCGCAATCTGGTTGACCGGCTGGCCTTCCAGTATCCCGACGCGCGCTTCGTGAAGCGCCTGCCCATCGGCACCGCCGAGACCATCGGCGCGGCAACCAGCACCAGCCTGCGCGGCCTCTATTCGCGGATCTATACGCCGCAGAATTCGGCCATTGTCGTGGTGGGCGATTTCGATCCCGACCTTGTCGAGCAGGAGATCAAATCCCGCTTTTCCGATTGGGCGCCCGCCCCTCAGCCGCCTGAGGAAGTGGACGCCGGGCCGGTCAGCACCACGCTGGCCGGGCAGACCGACATCTTCATCGACCCAGCCTTGCCGGAGAACCTTTCCGCCACCCGCAACGGCCCATGGATCGACGAGCCGGACACGGTCGAAAACCGGTTCCGCAACCTACTCCGCCAGATCGGATATGGCATCATCAACCGCCGGTTCGACCGGCTGGCCAATAGCGAAGACGCCCCCTTCCGCGACGCCTTCTTCGGCACCAGCGATCTGTTCGAAAGCGGGCGCACCACCAGTCTGGTGGTCGCTTCGGCCGACGGTGAATGGCGCAAAGGCCTGATGGCGGCAGTCGAGGAATATCGCCGCGCGCTGGCCTTTGGCTTCAGCGAGGGCGAACTGGCCGAACAGATTGCCAATCTGCGCACCGGGCTGGAAAACACGCTGGCGACGGCGGAAACCCGCTATAACTCGACCTTTACCGAGGCCGCGATTGCCCTGCTGCGCGATGGCAGCGTGCCCACCACTCCGCAAAGCACCCTTGCCCGGTTCGAAGCCGCCCTGCCCCGCATCACGCCCGAAGCGGTGCTGGACGCAGTGAAGGCAGAGGCTCTGCCGCTCGACAATCCCATGCTGCGCTTTCAGGGCCGGGTAGAGCCGGAAGGCGGCGCAGAAGCCCTGCGCGCGGCCTGGAACGAGGCCGCCGTCGCCCCGGTGGAGGCCCGCAGCGATCTGGACGTTGGCAGCTTCGGCTATACCGATTTCGGCACCCCCGGCACGGTCGTGTCCGACAAGGTCGCCCCGCCGCTCGGCATTCGGGAAATCCGCTTCGCCAATGGCGTGCGGCTGAACCTGAAGCGCACCGAACTGAAGAAGGACCGCGTGAGCTTCGAGATCAACCTTGATGGCGGCGACATGCTCAACACGCGCGAGAACCCGCTGGCGACCGGTATGATCACCAGCCTGCCGCTGGGCGGGCTGGGCAAGCACAGCTATGACGATCTGCAGTCGATCCTGGCGGGCCGAAGCGTAGGCATGGGCATCGCCAGCGATGGCGAGACGTTCCAGATGCAGGGCACCACCACTCCGCGCGATCTGGAACTGCAATTGCAGCTGATGACGGCTGGCATTGCCGATCCCGGCTATCGTCCGCAAGGCGTAGAGCGTTATCGGCGCGGTGTGCGCGATTTCTTCGCCGGGCGCGATGCCACGCCCTCCAGCGCGCTCGGCAATGCGCTGGGCGGCATCGTTTCCGATGGCGACCCGCGTTTCACCATCAGGCCCGAAGCCGATTACATGGCGCTCGATTTCCAGCGACTTAAGGCCGATGTCAGCGACAGGCTGAACCATGGCGCGCTGGAAGTGGCGCTGGTGGGCGATCTGGACGAGGATCAGGCCATCGCCATGGTTGCCCGCACGCTGGGCGCCCTGCCCCGACGTGAGGAAGATTTCCGACCCTATACCGAGAACCGCACCCGCAGCTTCACTGCTGACCGGAGCGAACGCACCGTATGGCATGACGGCGCGGCGGATCAGGCGATGATCCGCTTTTCCTGGCCCACCCGCGATGACAGCGATGCCCGCGAAAGCGCAATTCTCGGTCTGCTTGATGCCGTGGTGCAGATCGAACTGACCGAGGAACTGCGCGAGAAGCTGGGCAGCACCTATTCGCCTTCGGTCAATGCCGGCCAGTCTCGCTATTACACTGGCTATGGCACGTTCGACATTGCCGCTTCCATCGACCCGGCCGACCTTGAGGCGGTACGGCAGGCCATCGTCACCACGATCACTGCGCTGCGCACCACTGCGGTGGATGACGATACGCTGCTGCGTGCCCGGCGCCCGATGGTGGAGAATATCGAGAACGCGCTGAAGACAAATAGTGGCTGGATGGGCCTGGTCGATCGCGCACAGAGCGAGCCGGACCGGATCGAACGCTTCCTGAGATCGAAGGATCTGCTGGAAAGCCTGACCGCGGAAGACCTGCGCCAGATGGCCCAGCGCTATCTCGATCCGGCGCAAGCGCTGGAAGTGGTTGCCCTGCCGCGCCCGAAAGCCGCGAACGGGGAGGAATGACGGCACCGGCTTGCGGAAAACGCGCCATGAGGCCATAGGGCGCGCGAGTCCATCAAGCCGAATTTGCGAAAGGCGCCGCCCATGAAAGTCCGGATCCATGTCAGCCTCAAGCCCGGCGTGCTCGATCCGCAAGGCCGCGCGATCCATCACGCGCTGGAAGGCCTCGGCTTCTCGGGCGTGAACGACGTTCGCGCCGGTCGCGAAATCGAGCTGGACGTGGATGATAGCGTGACGGACGAAGCGCTGGACGCCATGTGCAAGCAATTGCTCGCCAACATGGTGATCGAAAATTACCGTATCGAACGGGTGGCGGCATGAGCTTCCGGGGCGCGGTAGTCACCTTTCCGGGCTCCAATTGCGACCGTGACATGGCCGTGGCGCTGGAGGCCGTCTCCGGCGTTCCCGCGATCCGCGTTTGGCACGGCGATGCCGATCTGCCCGCCGATCTCGATTTCATCGCCCTGCCCGGCGGCTTTTCTTACGGCGACTATCTGCGCTCCGGCGCAATGGCTGCGCGCAGCCCGGTGATGCAGTCCGTAGTCGCTGCCGCAAAGCGCGGCGTGCCCGTGCTGGGCGTGTGCAACGGCTTCCAGGTGCTGACCGAATCCGGCCTGCTGCCCGGCGCCCTGATGCGCAATGCCAGCCAGCACTTCATTTGCCGCACGGTGAAGCTGAAGGTCGAAAACAGCCAGTCGCTGTTCACTTCCTTCTATGAAGCCGGGCAGATCCTCGACATCCCCGTGGCCCACCACGACGGCAATTATTTCGCCGACGATGCCACGCTGGACCGGCTGGAAGGCGAAGGCCGCGTGGCCTTCCGCTATGCCGAAACGGTCAACGGCTCCGCCCGCGACATTGCCGGCGTACTGAACGAGGCTGGCAATGTGCTGGGCATGATGCCCCACCCCGAACGCGCGATCGAAGATGTGCTGGGCAGCAGCGATGGCCGCGCGCTGTTCGAAAGCGCGATCCGGAGCCTGGTGGAAGCCTGAAGCTTTCTTCCCCCTCCTCTTCTGAGGAGGGGTGTGAGGAGGATCAAGCCGCAGCGCCCCGCGCAGCCAGCGTGCGGAACAGGGTGATCGCATCGGCGGCGTCCATCGGGCGGCCGAAATAGTAGCCCTGGATCTTGGTGCAGCCCAGATCGCGGATCAGCGCGGCTTCTTCTGCCGTTTCCACGCCTTCCGCCGTCGTCGCCATGTCGAGGCTCTGGGCCATTGCCACCACGGCACGAATGATCGCCAGGCTTTCAGCATTGTCCTTGGCGGCGCCCTGCACGAAGCTGCGGTCCACCTTGATGGTGGAGAAACGCAGCTTGCGCAGATAGCCGAGCGAGGAATAGCCGGTGCCGAAATCGTCCAGCGCGATGGAGCAACCCAGCGCCATGATCTGTTCCAGCGTGGCGCGGGCCGTGGCGCCATCGCGTACGAAAATGCTTTCGGTCACTTCGATTTCCAGCCGGTGAGCCGGAAGCCCGGTGGCGGCCAGCGCGGCCACGACCTTGCCCGAGAATTGCGGATCGAGCAGTTGTTCGCCCGAGACGTTCACGGCCACGCGCACATGGGCGGGCCAGTTCAGCGCCTCGCGGCAGGCCTCGCGCAGCACCCAGTCGCCGATGGACACGATCAGGCGGGTATCTTCCGCCAGCGGGATGAACTTGGCCGGGCTGATGAAGCCGTGCTCCGCACTGTTCCAGCGCAGCAGCGCCTCGAAGCTGACCACAGTTTCGCTGCGGGCATCCACCACCGGCTGGTACTGGAGATAGAGTTCCTTGCGGTCCAGCGCGCGGCGCAGCGCGAATTCAAGCTGGCGGCGCTCTTCCGCATCGGCATGGAGCGAAGGCTCATAGGGCCAGTGGACCGAACCGCCTTCATCCTTGGCGCGATACAGCGCCAGATCGGCGTTGCGCATCAGCGTTTCGACCGAATCCCCGTCACGCGGGCCAAGTGCGGAGCCGACGCTGGCGCCGACATACAGCGTGTGATGATCCACATCGTAAGGCAGAGAAAGATGGTCGATCACTGCGCGAGCGACCTTTTCCACGCGCGTCCGGTCGGAAGCGTCGCGGATCACGATGGCGAATTCATCGCCGCCAAGGCGGCCGCACAATTCGTTCTCGCTCATCAGGCTCTTCAACCGGGCAGAAACCTGCGCGAGCAGCTGATCGCCCACCTGGTGGCCCAGCGAATCATTCACGGCCTTGAACCGATCGAGATCGATCATCAGGAATGCGCAACGCGTGCGCCACTGATCGGCATAACGCAGCGCCTCGTTCAGCGCCTCGGTCAGCATCAGGCGGTTGGGCAAGCCGGTCAGCGTGTCGTAGCGGGCAAGATAGGCGATCTTCTCATCGCTTTCGCGCTGTTCGGTCACATCCGAACCCACGCCGCGGAAGCCGTGGAAAGTGCCGTTCTCGTCGATGATCGGAGTGCCCGAAAGCTCCCACCAGCGTTTGGAACTGCCGATGCATACCTGCACCAGCAGATCGGAGAAGCTTTCGCGCCGCTTCAGCCGTTCGGCCAGGTCATGCAGGCTGGGCGGGAACTGGCCCGTCTCCCAAGCCGAACCTGCGATCAGCTGGATGAAGCTCTTGCCTTCGATCTGGTCCAGTTCCTTGCCCAATGCATAGACAAAGCGCGAGCTGGCGGAACGGACGCGGCGGGAAGTGTCAATCTGCCAAAGCCAGTCTGCATCCGTATCTTCGAATTCGCGCAGCAGCAGCGAGACGACCTCACTCTTTTCCGCAACGCCAGCTTCGGCAATGCGCGCCGAAAGATAAGTACGCGCACCGCGGATCGCACCGCCCATGGCAAGGCCGCAGAAGGAAGCGGCAAGCGCGGCGTAACCGAGCGCGCCATCCACCGCGAAACTGAAAATGGCCGCAGCCCCGGTCACACCCGCAAAGACAAGTGTCGCCAGCGGAGTGGCGGCAAAGGCCAGCGTTGTGCCGGTGATGAGCATGGTCATGATGGCCCAGAAGGCCAGCCGGTCTTCCATCGGGCCATGCGGCTCGAACAGGAAGAACGGCACCGCCCATACCGCAGCGACCAATGCCACGCTGAACGCATGGGCCGCATATTCGCCCTTGGTCATGGCCCGGCGATCCACATCGCGCAGCCCGTTATCGACGCGGCTGGCGTTCCACAGCGCCCCTACCAACGCCACCGACCACCCGGCCAGCAGCAGAGGCGAAACCTTGCCGAAGAAGATGCTGACCGCGATCACCAGCGCGATCGCGTGGGCGAGAAAACGGGAGAGCGAAAGCACTTCGAGCCGCGAATATTGCAGCGCGCGCAACCTCGCCCAGCTCCCTTCCTGGGGCTGGGTCACGCCAATGACGGCGAGGTTGCTCAACCTCAAGGGAAGCTGAGGAATATCTGAGTGCGAGTCCGTCACCCCTCGGGGGATAACGCGGAATGGTTAGCGCAGCGTAAACTTCGGCGGCAGAGAACCGCCAAGGCCTTGCGTCACTCAACCGTCACCGATTTGGCCAGATTGCGCGGCTGATCGACATCCGTGCCCTTCACACAGGCCGTGTGATAGGCCAGCAATTGCACCGGCACGGCATAGACCAGCGGCGCGATCAGCGGGTGGACTTCGGGCATCTCGATCGTGGCAAGGCAGCCCTCGCCCGCTTCGGCCAGGCCCTTCGCGTCGGAGATCAGCACGATCTTGCCGCCGCGCGCGCGCACTTCCTGCATGTTGGAAACGGTCTTCTCGAACAGCGGACCGGAAGGCGCGAGCACGATCACCGGCACTGCCTCGTCGATCAGGGCGATGGGGCCATGCTTCATTTCGCCCGAGGCATAGCCTTCGGCGTGGATATAGCTGATCTCTTTCAGCTTCAGCGCGCCTTCCAGCGCCAGCGGATAATCCGGCCCGCGCCCGAGATAGAGCACGTCGCGCGCCGGTGCGATCAGGTGGGCCATGGCGGCGATTTCCTCGTCATGGGAAAGCGCGGCATTGAGGCTGGCCGGCGCTTCGAGCAGATGGCCGACAACCTCGGCCTCTTCCTCGCGGTCCATCCGGCCCTTCTTCACGGCCAGATGCGCAGCCAGCGCAGCCAGCACGGCCAACTGGCACGTGAAGGCCTTGGTGGAGGCAACGCCGATTTCCGGCCCCGCATGGGTGGGCAGCAGCAAGTCAGCCTCGCGCGCCATGGAACTGGTGGGCACGTTCACCACCACTGCGATGACCTGGCCTTCCGCCTTGCAGTGGCGCAGGGCCGCCAGCGTATCCGCCGTCTCGCCACTCTGGGAAATGAACAGGGCCAGCCCGCCCTTTTCCAGTACCGGCTCGCGATAGCGGAACTCGCTCGCCACATCGATGTCCACCGGCACACGGGCGAAACGTTCGAACCAGTATTTGGCCACCATGCCAGCATAATAGGATGTGCCGCAGGCCACGATGGTGACGCGCTTCACAGCCGAAAGGTCGAAGTCGATCTGCGGCAGGGCCACCTTGCGTTCCAGCTGGCGGATGTAGCTGCGCAGGGTTTGCGCCACCACCACCGGCTGCTCGAAGATCTCCTTCTGCATGAAGTGGCGGTAATTGCCCTTCTCGATGGCGATGGAGGATGCGCCGGAAGTAGTGATTTCGCGCTCGACTGGTTTGTTGTCCTTGTCGAACACCTGCGCGCCTTCACGCGTGATGACCACCCAGTCCCCCTCGTCGAGATAGGAGATACGCTGGGTAAGCGGAGCCAGCGCCAGCGCGTCCGATCCGAGATAGGTTTCTCCGTCGCCATAGCCGACCACCAGCGGCGAGCCGAGCCGCGCGCCGATCAGAAGATCGGGGTGGGAGCGGAAGGCAATGGCGAGCGCAAAGGCACCGCGCAGGCGGGGCAGCACCTCGCTGACCGCTTCGGCCGGGGCCATGCCTGCCTCGACCTTTTCCGAAACGAGATGGGCGACCACTTCGGTATCGGTTTCGCTCTCGAAATGGCGGCCACGTGCCTGCATTTCCTCGCGCAGGGGGCGGAAATTCTCGATGATGCCATTATGCACCAGCGCCACTTCGCCCGTAGCGTGGGGATGAGCGTTGCTGGTGGTCGGCGCGCCATGGGTGGCCCAGCGCGTGTGGGCGATGCCAATCGTGCCGGGCGCGGGATTGCCCTCCAGCTCCGCCACGAGATTCATCAGCTTGCCCGGCGCGCGGCGACGGATCAGCTGTCCGCCATCCACGGTGCAGACACCGGCGGAATCATAGCCGCGATATTCCATCCGCCGCAGGCCTTCGACCAGCCGCGATGCCACTTCATCCTTGCCGACAATGCCGATAATTCCGCACATGCTTCTAGCTTTCCTGCACTCTGGAGAAAACGCAGCAGGAGAGCTTTGCTCCGGCCGAATCCCGTGCCTTGGGTCTGGCAGGCGTCCGCCCGGCCATCAATCCCCGTCGAGCAGATTGCCCAGCCCGCCCAGTACGGAGCCTTCGCCCCGGTTCTGGCCGCCCATCGGGCCGAGCGCCGCGCGCATGCGGCCGGCGAGGCGGGAGAAGGGCATAGACTGGATCCACACCTTGCCAGGCCCGCGCAGCCGGGCGAAGAACACGCCCTCCCCGCCGAATATCATCGACTTGATCGATCCTGCGCGGATCACGTCGAAATCCACTCCGGACGTATAGGCCGCAACGCAGCCCGTATCGATATGCAGTTCCTCGCCGGGCGCAAGCGTGCGTTCCACCACCGTGCCGCCCATCTGGACGAACACCCAGCCATCGCCATCCAGCCGCTGCATGATGAAGCCTTCACCGCCGAACAGGCCGGTCATGATCTTCTGCTGGAAGTGAATGCCGATGGAAACGCCGCGCGCGGCGGCAAGGAAGGCATCCTTCTGGCAGATCAGAGTGCCGCCCACTTCGTCCAGCTTGATCGGCAGGATGGAGCCCGGCACCGGCGCCGCGAAGGCGACCCGCGCCTTGCCCTGCCCCTGATGCGTGAAGACGGTAGTGAACAGGCTCTCGCCCGTTACCAGCCTCTTGCCTGCGCCCAGCAGCTTGCCCATGAAGCCGCCGCCCTGATCGCCGCTGCCATCGCCGAAGACGGTGGACATTTCGACATGGGCATCCTTCCACACCATCGCCCCGGCTTCCGCCACGGCGCTTTCGCCCGGATCGAGTTCGATCTCGACGAATTGCAGTTCCTGGCCCTTGATCTCGAAATCGACATCGTCGGCGACGGACGAATTGCGGCTATGGCTCCAGGGGCTCTGGCTCATATTTCTCTCCGGAAAGGAAAACGGGGGCTTACTTGGCCTTTTCGGCCTTTTTCTTCTTCATCGCGTCATGGAACTGGTCGGCCCAGCCGGGCTTCACCAATTGCTCGGCGCGGACCATGCGCAATTCGCCTTCGGCCACGTCGCGCGTCACCGCACTGCCTGCGGCCACGATGGCGTCGGCACCGATCTTGACCGGGGCGATCAGGGCACTGTTCGATCCGATGAAGGCGCGCGGGCCGATCACGGTCTTATATTTGAAATAGCCATCGTAATTGCAGGTGATGGTGCCCGCGCCGATATTGGCGCCTGCCCCCACTTCCGCATCGCCCAGATAGGTCAAGTGATTGGCCTTGGCGCCGGGGCCGAGCACGGCATTCTTCATCTCCACGAAATTGCCCACCTTGGCGCCTTCTTCCACCTTCGCGCCGGGGCGCAGGCGGGCATAGGGGCCGACTTCGGTGCCGCTGGCCAGCGTCGCGCCTTCCAGATGGCTGAAGGCGCGGATGCGGGCCTTGTCCGCCACGGAAACGCCGGGGCCGAAGATCACATTGGGTCCCACCAGCACATCGCGGCCCAGCTGCGTATCCCAGCTGAAGAACACCGTATCGGGCGCGGTCAGCGTGGCGCCATCCGCCATGGCCTGCGCACGACGGCGCTTCTGCCAGCGGGCTTCCGCCTCGGCCAATTCGGCGCGGCTGTTGATGCCCGCCACTTCGTCCGCATCCTCAGCGACAACCACGGCACAGGGGCGGCCATCGGCGAGCGCGAGGTTCACGATATCCGGCAAATAATATTCGCGCTGGGCATTGTCGTTCTTCACCCGGTGAAGCAGGCCGAACAATTCTTCCCCGCGCACGGCCATCAGGCCGGAATTGCACAGGCGCACCGCACGCTCCGCCTCGCTGGCGTCCTTGAATTCCACCATCTTGCTGATGGAGCCACCTTCGGCAATCACGCGGCCATATTGCAGCGGATCAGCCGGTTCGAAGCCCAGCACCACCACGGCAGGCGCATCACCCTCGTTCAACCGTTCCGCCATGGCGCACATGGTTTCGGGGCGCACGAAGGGCACATCGCCATAGAGGATCAGCACATCGCCCGCGAAACCGCCCAGCGCGCCTTCGGCCTGCTGCACTGCGTGGCCGGTGCCCAGCTGTGGATCCTGCACGGCCATTTCCACACGGCCACCCAGCGCATCCTTCAACTGGTCGCGCAGATCGCCCACGATCACCACCGTGCGTTCCGGCGCCAGTTCGGCCAGCGAGGCGAGCAAATGCTCGATCATCGGCCTTCCGGCTACGGGGTGGAGAACCTTGTGGATATCGCTCTTCATCCTGGTGCCCTTGCCTGCGGCAAGCACGATGGCGGCGATGGGGCGTTTGGCGTCACTCATGGTGCCGGGGCATGCCACCATTTTGTTGCGGTTTCCATATGGGCGCGGCAGAGGGAGCCGCGATGACCACAGTTCCTTTCGCCGCAATCGGCTTCGACCTCGACGGCACGCTGGTAGATACGCAGGGCGATCTCGGCGTGGCGGTGAACCATGCCCTCGCCCTGATCGGGCGGGCACCCGTGCCGCTGGAAAGCGTCGAATCCCTGATCGGCGGCGGTTCGCGCCTGATGCTGAAGCGCGCGCTGGACCAGACCGGCGGCCAGATTCCCGATGAGGAATTCGAGGAACTCTATCCCAGGCTGATCGCCCATTACGCCGCCAATATCTCAGTCCATTCGCGCCCCTATCCCGGCTGCCTTGACGCGCTGGACCGGCTGACCGAACTGGGCGTGGGCCTTGCGGTCGTGACCAACAAGCCCGAGGCGCTTTCGCTGCTGCTGCTGAAGGAGCTGGACATGCTGGGGCGTTTCCAGTGCGTGATCGGCGGCGACACCCTGCCGCGCGCCAAGCCCCACCCGGATACAGTGCAGGAAGCAATGGCCCGCTGCGGCGGCGGACGCTTTGCCATGGTGGGCGATTCGTCGTTCGACGTGCGGGCGGCCAAAGCCGCCGGGGTTCCGTCCGTGGCGCTCAGCTTCGGCTATCACGACATACCAGTTCCCGAACTGGGCGCCGACATGGTGATCGACCATTACGACGAGCTGCTGCCCGCGCTGAGGGGGCTGTAACGGCTTCACCGCCCCAGGCTTGATCTGGGACCGTTGTGAGCTTGGCTCCTAAACCCTTGTCATTCCCGCGCAGGCGGGAATCCAGCTGCAACCGTCGAACTGGATTCCCGCCTCTGCGGGAATGACGAAGTTCTTGGGCGCCCCGATCAATGCGGTTCCGGCACAAGGCCGGGATGACAAGGTCGGAAGAGGCAACCTGTCCTCTTCCCGGCTCGCCCCATCAGAAGTCGAACTGCGCGCGCATCCCGAAGGCATCCACGCCATAGGACCGGTCAGCACCCACCGCGATGGCAGCCTGATCGTATTCCATGCGGCCGTAATTGGCGATGAAGCGCGTGCGCGAGGTTGGCGTCCAGATCAGCGAGACTTCATAGCCGTTCTGCTTGCCGCCCACGATCGGTCCGTCCACCAGATCGAGATAATCGTAGCGGACATTCACCTGCACCGCGCCGATGCCGCCCTTGCCCAGTGGCTTGACCGGTTTTACCCGTTCGAAGGTGCCGCCCTTGTAACGCCGGCCATCGCCCTTGGTCAGGAAATAGCCTGCCTCGACATAGCCGCCGAAGAAGGTCGGCTCCACCAGCGCGGCTGTGCGGTTCACATGCTGCCAGCGGGTTTCCGCCGCGATGTGCAGCGGGCCCTTGAGCCATGCCGCTTCCAGCCCGTAGCTCGCCTCGCCAGTGGCGCCGGTGATCGAGCCGGTGTTGGCGAATTTCGTATCCGCATTATGGATGAAGGGCCGCACCGAATAGCGGATGCTGGCCGGATCGTCGAAGCTGCGGATATGGGCCGATCCGCCCAGATGCAATTGCCCGCCGCCCAGCTTGGGCATGTAGACCACGCGTCCGTCAAAGCTGTGGCCGCGATCGTTATTGCCCAGCAAGCTATCCAGATCGTCGGTAAAGGCGCCGCCCTGCAGCAGCACGTCGCCAGTCGTATAGGCCGCGCTCAGGCCCACGCGGCGTTCATTACCGAAAGCGGTGTTGATCGCGGCGCGTTCCGCCATGGAGGGGAACAGATCGCTGGTCAGTTCCTCCAGGCCCCAGAACGGCTTGTGGTTGCCCAGCGTGACGCGCAGGTTCTTTGCCGCGTCCCAATAGAGATAGGCATCGGTCCAGGTCACAGTGCCGCCGTCGAACGGCGCGGCAAATTCGCCTTCGATGCGGAAACCCAGATTGCCCGGCATCTTGCCGTCAACGCCCAGATAGGCGCGGCGCACTTCGATATCTGCATCCAGCCCGCCCGGCGTCACGGCATTGGCTGCGGCTTCAACTGCCGGATCGGCATCGACCCAGCCCGCGTCGATCTGCAAGCGCCCGCGCGGCTCCAGCGACCAGTCGCTGCCGTCCTGCGCCATCGCAACGGAAGGATTCGCCAGCCCACCCAAGGTAGCGAGAACAACGCCTGAAACGGCGGTTTTACGAATATTTGCACCCACGATCTGTCGTTTCCGATTCTGTTTATGACATTTCGGAGGCGCCTCTAGGTCACATTTAAGACTCTTGTATGACAAACTTATATTCCCCCTGCCGCTACGGCATCGTGCCTCTTTAAGCGGGTGGTTGAAACCCCTGCAAAGCCGTGCCATCCCGCCCCTGTTCGCGGCGCGGCTACCGCCCAGACCGGCACAGCCCGCCCATCCTTTTGCGGAGAGCATGCCATGTCCATTTCCTTCGAAGGTCGCGTTGCCATCGTCACCGGCGCAGGCGGGGGCCTCGGCCGCGCCTATGCGCTCGAACTCGCGAAGCGCGGCGCAAAGGTGGTCGTGAACGATCTGGGCGGCGCGCGCGATGGCACCGGCCATTCCGACGCCGCACTGCAGGTAGTGGAAGAGATCAAGGCCGCCGGTGGCGAGGCTATGTCCAACGGCGCATCCGTCACCGAATATGACCAGATGGCCGAAATGGTCGCCAAGGCCAAAGAGGCATGGGGCGGCGTTCACGTCCTCATCAACAATGCCGGCGTCCTTCGCGACAAGAGCTTCGCCAAGATGGAGCCGGATGATTTCGAATTCGTGGTGAAGGTCCACCTGTTCGGTTCCGCCTATGCCACCAAGGCCTGCTGGGAACTGATGCGCGAGCAGAATTACGGCCGCATCATGATGACGGCCAGCTCTTCAGGCCTGTTCGGCAATTTCGGCCAGGCCAATTACGGCGCGGCCAAGCTGGGCCTGGCGGGCCTTGCCAAGACGCTGCATCTGGAAGGTGCGAAATACAATATCAAGGTCAACACTCTGGCCCCGCTGGCCGCCACGCGCATGACCGAGGACATCATTCCGGAGCAGATCTTCCCGATGTTCGCCCCCGAAAACGTGGTGCCCGCCGCCCTTTTCCTCGTCAGCGAAGATGCGCCGAACAATGTGATCGTTGGCGCGGGCGCTGGCGGCTATCACTCGGCGTGGGTCACGATGAACACACCGGTGATCCTGCCTGAAGGCGAGCGCAGCGTGGAAGGCTTCGCCGCTCACTGGGACCAGATTTCCAACCGCGAAGGCGACTTCGTGCCGGTATCGGGCATGGAACAGACCCAGCGCGTGCTGGCGGCAATCCAGAAGGCCGCTTCGGGCAGCTGATCCGGGCCTCACTACTGGAAATCCCTTAGGGAATTGTCCAGCAAAGCCGGTTGCATCATACCCCCCTCGGGGACAGGGGGGTATGACATGGCGGCAATGCCATTTTCCGAAGGTTTGGCGCTGCTTGAACGGCGCACGAAGGCGGTATCCGTCGCGATCTGGGCCGTTCTGGCCCTGTCACTGGGCACCGTGCTGAGCGACATGCTCGAAGTCGGCAGGGTCATCGACTTCGAGGGGCTTGAACTGAGCTCACTCAGCCTTGTCTTCGGTGCAATCGATCTGGCCTATGCAGTGGCATTCATAATTTCCATCGTGCTTGTCAGCCTGTGGATCTATCGCGCGCATGACAATCTGCGCGCTGCGGGCGCGCCCGATCTGGAATTTTCGCCCGGCTGGTCGGTCGGGTGGTTCTTCATTCCGATCATGAACCTGTTCAAGCCGTTTCAGGCGATGAAGGAACTGTGGAACGAAAGCCACGGCACCAGCAATGCCTATGGCGCGCCCAGCCCGTCCACGGTGGCCACATGGTGGGCCTTCTGGGTTTCGGGCAACATACTGGGCAATATCAGCTTCCGCATGACATTGGCCGGGGCGGATGCGGACGGTTCGTTGGCCCTCGTGCTCAGCGCGATTAGCGGATTGCTGCTTGCTGCCGCCGCTTGGTTCCTGCGCGCTATCGTGCGCGAAGTGGTCGAAGGACAGCGCAATCACCTGCAGGTGCAGGAAGCATTTAGCTAATCGAATTTGCGGGGGCGCACTATGACGATCAATGAAGGCCTTGCTTCGCTGGCGGTTCGCGCAAAGCTGGCGCAATGGCTGGTGGCCGCGGCAGCAGCCCTGCTGGCGCTGACTGTGCTGGTACAGCTGGCATATACCATGTTCATGACGTCGGCCACGCCGACCATTACCCTAGTGCTTACCAGTCTGGGCGTGCTTGCCCTGCTACGCGTGCTGCTGGTGCTTGCCGCCGTCATCGCAGTGCCCCTGTGGGTCTATCGCGCATGGGCCAATCTACAGCTTATCGGACTTTCCGGCCTGCGCCATTCGCCCACATGGGCGGCGCTGAGCTTCTTCGTGCCCATCGCCAATCTGTTCGTGCCATTTCTGGCCATGCGCGAGCTTTACAACCGCAGTCTGGGCGAGAACGAAGACCACGCGGATGAAAGCGCGGCTGACGTTACCTCGTGGTGGGCCTGCTATATCGGCGGGGGCTGCGTCAGCACTTTCACCGCGCTGGTGCCTTTACTGGCCCTGTTGACCGGCGGAGCGCTGATGATCACCGCGCCCATCTTCATTCAGCTGCTGATGGCGCTGTTCGGCACGACGCTGATAATCGCTGCCGCGTGGTTCCTGTGGCGGGTGATCGGCGCGATCACGGCAGCACAGCGATCCTTCGCGGGGATTGCGGAAACCTTCGCCTGACCGGCGGGGAAGGCCCTTCAGCCTTCCACGATCTTCACCAGCCGCCGCTCGATCGGGGCAAGCACTCCGGCCAGTTCATGGCCGCGCTTCAGAACCTGCCCCTGTTCGCCATAGAGCGTCCACATGCCCTGCCGGGTGCGCAGGGCGGGCCGCTTCTCGATCCGGGCCTGCGGATATTCGGCGGCGCGGCGGAAAGCGGAAAATGCAGCAAATTCCTTGGTGAAATCCATCGCGTAATCGCGCCATTCGCCAGCGGCGACCATGCGGCCATAGAGATCGAGAATGCGCTGAAGTTCAGCCCTTTCGAAGCCGACCTGATTGGGCGCCCGCCCGGGAAAGGGAACAACCGAAGGCCCGCCCGGAACCGACGCCATCAGCTATCCGTGCCGTTCAGCTTGGCCGTGCCCTGTTCAGCCGCCGCGCTCACCGCGCGCAGGGCATCGAGTTCGGCCTTCATTTCGGAAATCTGCGCTTCGAGCGTTTCGAGCCGCTGGCGACTGCTGCTCGGCTCGCAAGGCTCGTCGCAGGGCGTGCCATAGGGAATGAATTCGCGCAGCCAGGTCTCAGCGGGCACCAGAGTGGAGCGGGCCTTCAGCCCGATCATGGTCGCACCTTCGGGCACATCGTCCGTCACTACCGCATTGGCGCCCACGCGGGCACGCTCGCCCACAGTGATCGGGCCGATGATCTGCGCGCCGGAACCGATAATCACATTGTCGCACAGCGTCGGGTGGCGCTTGCCGCCCTTGCCATTGGTCGGATTGGTGCCTCCAAGCGTAACACATTGGTAGATCGTTACATTATCACCGATCTCGGCCGTCTCACCGATCACGGTGAAGCCATGATCGATGAAGAAGTTCTTCCCGATCTTCGCGCCCGGATGGATGTCGATGGCCGTCAGCCAGCGCGACCAGTGGTTCACGAGCCGGGCAAGGAAGTACATGTGCCCCTTGAACAGCCAATGCGCGATGCGGTGGTAGAACAGCGCCCATACACCCGGATAAAGCAGGATTTCCCAACGCGAACGCGGCGCGGGATCGCGTGCGTGGATGGAATCCAGGTAGGTCTTCAACCGGTCGAACATAGCCCCCTGATTCTCCCTCAAAATCCCGCTCAAAGCAAGCGAGGCTGCTCTGCGCCGACAACGGCCTCCAGCGCATCGCGCCAGATCGAGAGCGTGGCAGGCTGTTTCCGCTCCAGGCTGATCCGGTCAATCGCCGCGACAAGTTTCTCTATCCCGGCAAAGCTGCGCTCTGCGCGGGGCACGAGATATGTGGTGGCTCCTTCGCCCAGAACAAGCCCGCGCAGCTGCGCATGGGCAAGGATCAGCGCGGCGGCCATATCGTCATCCGGCTCGCCCAGTTCGAGATTCAGCGCCGCCCCCATGCGCGATCGCAGATCGGGCAAGGCGATGTCCCATCCCTCGTTCCCTGTGGTCAGCAGCAGTGGCGTGCCGCTTTCCTGCGCGCGATTCCAACGGTGGAACAGCTCGGTCTCGTCCATCCGGTCCGCATCGTCGACTGCCTCGCCCACGCCCTGTTCGGCAAACCAGCGCGCAATCAGCGATTTGCCCGAACGCGGCGCCCCGGCGAGGATGGCAGTGCGGAAAGGCCAGTTCTGCGGGGTGGCCAGCGCATCGAATATCGGCGCATTCGCGTTGCCGACCACGATCCGCGCGGGGCCGGCTCCCAGCCCGCCACGCAATGGCAATGCAATCTGGCTCATGGCTTAGCGGCTGATGCTCAGCGAATTGCCGCTCTGGTTCACGGTCCAGCCGCGCGCGCGCAGGGCCGCCGCCAGCCCGGCCAGATCGCCACCATAGCTGACCCGCATCACGGAAACGCCGCCGATGGCCATGCTGCTGGTGGCTGCGCCGCGCACACCGGGAGTGCCGCGCACCGAAGCAAGGCCGGAATCGACCGCCGCCGCACTAGGCGTAGTGAACTGGACGACGAAGCTGTTCACCACAGCTGCCGCAGGCGGCGGGCCGGGCAAGGTCTCGCCTGGCAGGGCCGCGCTTTCCGCTGTAGCGGCGGCAGCGGCTGCGGCAGCCGCCGCGGCTTCCGCACTCTGCGCATCGCGCTCGGCCGCGATCAGCGCCGCCACCGTGGGATCCAGCGTCACCCTGTCAGTCCGCAGGCTGGGATCGGGGCGCAGATGGCCGGCATTGAGCGCGGCGGTGTAGATCTGGTCGAAGCGGGCTATCGCCTTGTTCAGCATCGCCGGAACCTCGTCTTCATTCCGGGCGGAGAGAGTAAAGGTCTCAAGGAACCGGTCATCCGGACCATAGCGAGCCGTGAAAGTGCCCGTCACCGGGCCGCCGGGCCATTGCCGGTCAAGCTGGGCAACCGGCACGATCACATCGGCCGCACCGAAAGCGTCGAGCACATTGCGCCACCAGCTGCGGCTGCGGCGCCCGATCTGGCCGTAATTCACCAGCAGCGAATCACCGCCTGCGCCGGATGGGCGGACATAATCGATCGCGCTGCGCCCGGCCTGATATTCCGCCCAGGCGCGCTGCCACACATTACGCACTTCGTAGACGGTGTAGGTTCCGCCCGATTTGAGGACGGGAATCGTCAGCATCGGCGCGGAACGGACCGCCGGGCCGCCCTGCCCGCTCAACATCGGGCCGGCCTTGGTCCTGTCGAATACCACGCCCAGCCGCGCGATATAGCGGCGCGGGCCGATCTGCTCGCTCTCGATCACGACGGCGGAAACCATCGAATCGATGTCGGAATCGCTCATCTTCGGGCCGCCGAGCTTTTCCCAGGCCTTGCGTTCGGCCTGCAGCCAGCCGTTGCGACGCGCATCGTCGGCATTCCGGCCGGTGGCGTTCACTTCGATTCCGCCGATGGAAATATCGGTGCTGCTGGCCACGGGCGCGATGCCGCGATCCCCGGAAACCTGCGCAATCAGCGCAGTTCCGGCCACGATCGCCAGGCCAAACGCCCCCAGCGCCGCAATCCAGCTTGCCGGGCGGTCCATCGTGGGACGAAAGGTTGCTGCAAAAGTGGTCATTAGTGGAAACCGCGCGCCTTTTGCCCAAAGGGACATGGAAATCCAAGCGCGAATGCGCCAAAGGCCTTTTCCATGACGTCCAGCAAACCCTCGACCGGCTCCTATACCTACGAACAGGCCGGTGTTTCGATCGACGCCGGCAATGCGCTGGTCAAGGCAATCGGCCCTCTGGTGAAGGCCACAGCGCGGCCCGGCGCGGATTCTGAACTGGGCGGCTTCGGCGGTTTCTTCGATCCGCGCGCGGCCGGCTACAAGGATCCACTGCTTGTGGCCGGCAATGACGGCGTGGGCACCAAGGTGAAGCTGGCCATCGACCATGACCGGCATGACACGATCGGGATCGACCTTGTGGCCATGTGCGTGAACGATCTGATCGTTCAGGGCGCGGAACCGCTGTTCTTCCTCGACTATTTCGCCACCGGCAAGCTGGATACCGGTGTTGCCGAACGCGTGATTGCCGGGATCGCCGATGGCTGCCGCATTGCGCGCTGCGCGCTGATCGGCGGCGAAACGGCTGAAATGCCGGGCATGTATGCCGATGGCGAATATGATCTGGCCGGCTTCTGCGTGGGCGCAGTGGAGCGCGGCGAACAGCTCACGGGCGACAAGGTCGCGCCGGGGCAGGTGCTGCTGGGCCTTGCCAGTTCGGGCGTTCATTCCAACGGCTATTCACTGGTCCGCCGCCTGGCGACCGATCTTGCCTGGAAGCTGGCCGAACCGGCACCGTTCGATTCTTCGCGCCTGCTGATCGACTATCTGATCGAGCCGACCCGGATTTACGTGCAGAGCCTGCTACCCACGATCCGCGGCGGCAAGATCGCCGCTCTGGCACACATCACTGGCGGCGGCCTGCTGGAGAACGTCCCCCGCGTGCTGCCCAAGGGCGCCCATGCGGTGATCGACGCTGGAAGCTGGGAGCAAACCGCGCTGATGGGTTTCCTGCAGAATCAGGGCAATATCGTGCCCGGCGAAATGGCCCGCACCTTCAACTGCGGCATCGGCATGGTGCTGGCTGTGGACGAGGCGCAGGTGGAGGAAGTGACGGCAGAGCTTGCCTCGCGCGGGGAAACATTGTTCCGCATCGGCAGCATCGAGGCGGGCGAACGCGGCTGCACCGTGCGCGGCGCGGCGGGTATCTGGGGCGCGTCAGAAGCATGGGAAGCCAGCCATCTGGCATGATTCGTGGCGGCAACCACGCGCTTCCGGCGAAGCCGCGTATAAATCCCGTGCTTGTGCAAGTGCGCTTCCTGCCGCAAAGTCTGCCCGAAAGGGGAGGGCTTCAAGATGTTGCATAGCGGCCGACCCGGCAGGTTGAGGCGCGTGGGATGACACGGGCCCGGGTCGCGATCCTGATTTCCGGCAGCGGTACAAATATGGCCGCGCTACTCTATGCCAGCCGCATGAACGATGCGGCTTACGATGTTGTGCTCGTCGCCAGCAACGATCCCGAAGCTGGCGGACTGAAGCTGGCGGAGGCCGAAGGCATTCCCACTTTTGCCCTTTCCCACAAGGAAATGGAGCGCGCAGTTCACGAAGATTCGATGGACCGGGCCATCCGTGAAGCAGGCGCCACCCATGTCGCGCTGGCAGGCTATATGCGCGTGCTGGGCGCGGATTTCGTGCGCCGCTGGGAAGGCCGGATGCTCAACATCCACCCTTCCCTGTTGCCGAAATACAAGGGCCTGCATACCCATGCCCGCGCGCTGGAAGCGGGGGACAGCCATGCAGGGGCCACTGTCCATCTGGTGACGGCGGAACTCGATGCGGGCGAGATTCTGGGGCAGGCGGAAGTTGCAATCATTCCCGGCGATACGGAAGACTCGCTGGCGAAGCGGGTGCTGATCGCCGAACACCAGCTCTATTCGCGAGTGCTGAACGCCTATGTCGGGCGCGAAGTCGATCCGGAATGGCTGGCCGGGCAGGTGCGCGCACGCGCCCTTGCCCTGCCCGATGCGGATGAAGTGCTTTCCCACGGGATGCCCTGTTTCGGTATCGCGGGCGGCAAGAAATTCGCCTATGTCTCGATGAACCACCATGGCGACGGAAAGACGGCCCTGCTGGTGAAAATCAGCGGCGCCGAGGAGCAGGCCATGCTGATCGAGCATGACGAGAACCGCTATTACCGCCCCGCCTATTTCGGCGATGGCTGGATCGGCCTGCGGCTGGATCTGGGCGACACCGACTGGGACGAAGTGGCCGAAAGGCTTGCGGCAAGCTGGCATTCGGTGGCGCCCAAGAAGCTTTCCGGCCTGATAAACGCGGCAGCGGAGTTCTAGGGCCATGGCGCGCTGCCCCCGCATCCACCCTCTGGCCCGCGCGCCGCTGATCGACCGGATCAATGAGTGGCTGGACAGTGCATGGCGCAAGGGAATGCTCTCCCGCCCACCGCTGGACCCCGAGGCCCTGTGGCGCAAGGCCTACCGCTCCGTGCGCGGCGGCAGCGAAATTGGCGGTCGGTGCGAGGAAGATGCGGCTGATTTCCGCCTAAGGCTTGAAGTGCTGACTGAGGCCCTCGTGGCAGAAGCGCGCCTCAACCCGCTGGGCGAGGCAGTCGCTCACGGTCAGTTGGTGCGCGTGCTGAGCCAGCGCCTGCGGCTAGGGCGGCTGTGGGAACGCAATCCCCGCCTTGCCCGCACCCGGCTGGCGCCGCCCATCCTCGTCATCGGACAGATGCGCGCGGGCACCACGCGTATCCATCGCCTGCTCGCCGCCGATCCCGCCCATTCCAGCACACGCTTTTGCGATAGCTGGAACCCCGTGCCGGAAATGCCGGACTTTCGCGCCCTGCGCTCTGCCTGCATGTTGTTGGGTGCGCGGCGGATCGACCCGTGGATCGATTCCATCCATCCCTTCGGCGCGGGCCGTGCGGATGAGGAACTGGGCTGGCTGGCCAGCGCGCTGAACCATTGCGCCTATGAAGCCCAGTGGCACGTGCCCAGTTTCACCCGTTTCAGCGAACAGCGCGATCCCGCGCCCGTCTATCGGGAGTTCGCCCGCATTCTGGCGACTGACGCGGCTCGGCACGGCAATGCCCGCCGCCCGCGCGTGATGAAGGTGCCCCAATTCGCGGAAGACCTGCCCGCCCTGTTCGCCCAGTTCCCCAATGCCCGCGCCATCGTGACCCATCGCGCGGCGCGCGACGTGGCGCGCAGCGCCGTATCACTGGTGGCCAACCAGATGACTATCCAGTCTGACGCAGTGGAGTTGGGCTGGATTGAGCAGGAATGGCAGCGCAAGATCGCTCTGCGTGAACAGCGGGCCGAAGCTGCCCTGACCGGGTTCCGCGGCCCCCTTGCGCGCGTGGACTTCCACGCCTTCGAACTGGACTGGGAAATGGCGATGGCTTCCATCTATCGCAGGCTCGAACTGGATCTGTCGGACCGCGCCATCGCCGCCATGCATCGCGAACAAAGGCGCGCGGGCACTTCGCCCCATATGCGCCATGCCGATGATATGCGCGCCTTCCAGTCGGCCTGATACGGGCGCGCAAATTCTGAACGCCAGGCTGTTGTGAATCGAATGGCGTGGAAGAAAGAAGCCCGGCCCATCACTGGACCGGGCAGTTACCCACTTGCCGTTACCGGCGGGTCGCCGCACTTTACTGGGCGTCGCACCGGTCACATTCCAGTGCAAAATTTAGCTGCAAAATTCATGGCGAAGCTCTGGTATTTCGGCAAGTGAGGCAACCTTATGACAAGATGTGCGAGTTGATTTGTGCTGGCCCGTAGCAAGAGCGTTCTTGCAGATATGATCGCAGAGAACCTTGGAATCAGGGTTCTGTCCTGCGAATATCAGATTCTCCTCGAACTTTTTGAAAACAGCTCCGCCACTTCGGGTGAGCTTTCGTCCAGATGCCATGTGGCCCTCGCCACCTTCCAGAAATCACTCGGCAATCTCGCCGCGCGGCAATTGATTGGCTGGGAACGGGACGATGCGGATGGCCGCCGTCGCACCTGGCGACTGAGTACCGACACCCATGACATTCTGACGCAGGAACTGCGCTTTCCGGTGATGTGGGAACCCTGCGGGCGTCGGGCTGACGCGGAAAAGGGAATTTTCGGCTCGGTCACGCGATTGCAGGATCTGTTGCGGACCAAGGTCTTTTCCGGCGAGTTTCAGATCCTGCTCTGGCTCTATGACGAGGAATGCCTGACGACAGGCGAACTCCTCGCCCGATCGGACACTTCGCCTGGCGCCTTCTACATGGCGCTGAAGCGGCTGGCGGATTTACGCCTGATCGACGATTTGCCCGACCATGCGGACCGCAGGCGCAAGCTCCACCGGCTGACCGGCAAGACCCGCGCGGCGCTGGATGAATTTTACATTGGACTGCGCGAATGGGCCAATAATCTGCCCCCGCCCTGAGCGAGACGGGTTCGACATGTCGCCAACGAAAAAGGGCCGCCCTGAAGGACGGCCCTTAGTCTCGTTCAGCCTGAAGGCCGGTTCAGCCGACGATTTCTTCCGGCTTGAAGAAGAAGGCGATTTCGATCGCCGCATTTTCATCCGAGTCCGAACCATGGACCGAATTGGCTTCGATCGATTCGGCCAGTTCCTTGCGGATGGTGCCCGGCTCGGCATTGGCGGGGTTCGTGGCGCCCATGATGTCGCGGTTGCGCTTCACGGCGTCTTCGCCTTCCAGCACCTGCACGACGACCGGGCCGCTGATCATGAATTCGACCAGTTCGCCGAAGAAGGGGCGTTCCTTGTGGACCGCGTAGAAGCCTTCGGCCTGTTCGCGGCTCATGTGGATGCGCTTGGAAGCGACGACGCGCAGGCCGGCTTCTTCCAGCATCTTGGTGACGGCGCCGGTCAGGTTACGACGGGTGGCGTCGGGCTTGATGATCGAGAAGGTGCGGGTAACCGCCATGGGATTGTTCCTTATGCGAGTTCAAAGGCACCGGGCGCGCCCTCGTATGGATTTCGCGCGCGCCCCTAGCGCCCCCGGACCGTCGGGGCAAGAGCAAGCGATGCCCCTGCCCCTCTGGAAGACTGCCTATTTCGCCTTCTCGCGGCTCAGCCCAAGGCTGACCGATGTCTTCCCATCGTCATTGGGTGAGGTGTGGACCGTAAAAGTCAGGCCATCCTTCGACTTGCCGCCAACAATGCGGACCTTGTCCATCTTCATTTCGGTTTCGATCTCTACGCCAGCGGCCTTCGCCTGCTTGGTGTAGAAATCCACCACCTGATCGGGAGAAGCGCTGGTACTCATCACCAGATTGTTGTTGCTGCCGGTATCGCTGCTCATCCTGGCATTCGTCACCACTTCCGCGCCGGGATAGACAGTGAAACCGTCCGGCAGGCCGGCAGCAGAAGCGTCAGAACCGGACTGGACATTGAATTCCCCGTCCTTGGTCTTGATCGTCATCGATCCGCCATCGCCCGAATTGTCGACGGTGTATTCGGTCGTCCCGTCCTTGGTTTCGATCGTTCCGGATTTTTCGGAGCCGCAGGCGGCCAGCGCCAGCGCGCCGTACAGGATCACCAGATTGCGCATTTCCCACTCCCTGTTTGATGCAGGGGATTTGTCTGTGGAGGCGCTTTGCAGGTCAACCCCCGCAACGCTCGCTTTGCCGCTACGGACCCTCGCGCCAGCGCCCGTTTTCGCGTTTCCAGAAGCGGCGCTCCACTTCCGTGGCCGTACCGAGACTGCGCCATGCACCGCGCGCACCTTCGATGCCGTCATCGCCGAACAGCAGAAAGGCGCGGCCGAAGCCGGTCCCTTCATCCCGCCACAACCCGTCGGCAAACATCACCATCCGCGCCCCGTTCGCCGCTTCGCAAGATGGAGCCAGCAGGATCGGTTGACGATCCGCATGCGCTTCCCCTGCAAAGCCGTGGGCAAGGAATTCCTCCCCTGCCTCGGCCCACAGGGCAGCGGAAACGGCGCGCAATTGCGCCTCTTCCTGCGAGACGACCAGCAGCCGCTCCCCCGCCTGACGCACCTTGGCGGCCAGCAGCGGGATTGCCCGCTCTGCCGCCTCGGTGCCCAGTTGGTAGAAATCGACCCGCATCGCCTCCCGCCCGCGATCAGCCTTCGATCACGTTGCGGACGTAGCGGTCCAGCAGGCGCACGCCATAGCCGGTCGCGCCCTTGTCCCATGTGGCGCCGGGCTTGTCGGCCCAGGCCATGCCGGCAATGTCGAGATGCGCCCAGGGAGTGCCGTTTTCGATATAGCGCTGCAGGAACTGCGCCGCCGTGATCGAGCCGCCATAACGCGGGCCGACATTCTTCATGTCGGCGATCGGGCTGTCGATCAGCTTGTCGTAAGCGGGGCCGAGCGGCATGCGCCACAGCCTGTCGCCGCTCGCATCGCCTGCCGCAACGAGGTTTCCGGCCAGCGTATCATTGTTGGAGAACAGCCCGGCCTGCTCGTGGCCGAGCGTAATCACCATCGCACCGGTCAGCGTGGCAAGGTCCACGATGGCAGAAGGCGCATGTTCGCGCTGCACCCAGGTCAACACGTCACACAGCACCAGCCGCCCTTCGGCGTCGGTGTTGATGACTTCCACCGTCTGGCCCGACATGGATGTAACCACGTCACCGGGGCGCTGCGCGTTGCCGTCGGGCATGTTTTCCACCAGCCCCATTACGCCGATGACATTGGCCGCAGCCTTGCGCTTCACAATGGCCAGCATCGCGCCAGCCACGGCACCGGCGCCGCCCATGTCCCACTTCATTTCCTCCATGCCCGCCGCGGGCTTGAGCGAAATGCCGCCCGTGTCGAAAGTGACACCCTTGCCGACGAAGGCCAACGGCTTTTCACCCGGCTTGCCGCCATTCCACTTCACCGCCAGCAGGCGCGGCTTGCGGGCGGAACCCTGCGCCACGCCCAACAGCGCGCCCATGCCCAGCGCGGCCATTTCGGCTTCGTCCAGCACGGTCAGTTCCGCACCAGTGCCTGCGAAACGGGCCTGGCAGCGTTCGACGAAGCTTTCCGGGTAAATGATGTTGGCCGGTTCGGTGACCAGTTCACGCGTGAATTCCACGCCCTCAGCCAGCGCCTGCAACACAGCCCACGCAGCTTCGGTGCCTTCCGGCGCGGACGTTACCACCACTTCGCCGAGGCTGACTTTCTGCTCGTCCTTCAGGCGCGTGCGATAGGCATCGTGGCGCCAGCTGCGCAGCCGCAGGCCCAGCAGAACCGAGGCAGCCTGCGAGGCGGAAAGGCCGGAGCGCGACAGATCGAGCGCCATCGCCGTCTCGCCCGAAGTGAGGAAACGGGTTGCCAGCGCGGCACCGGCCAGTTCCATCGCAGCATCGCGATCCGATGCGCCGGTCAGGCCCGTACCTGCCAGTGCGAGGCGCAGCACCGCCCCATCGCGTTCCACGAAAGTTTCGAAGATCTGGCCTGCCTTGCCGCTGAAACGCGCCGCCTTGGCGCCTTCCACCACCGAAGCTTCAAGATCGGCGGGCAGCCCGTCCTGATCGATCGCCATGGCACGCAGGCGGGGAAGCTGGCTTTCGGCGGCAGTGGAGAATGTGAACTTCATGGATACTCCGGGTATGGCGAAATGCGGCTCGGGTCAGTATGCGGCAGGGCGATATGTCCTTGCGCCGCGCGTGATGCGTATCGTTGCAGTTAAGACCCGCCAGTGCGATAGGCAAGTCATGGCCCCTCCTTCGCAGCACCCGCTGCATGCTCCTTTCTGTTGCGCTACGGCCGCGTCCGCCTCGCAAGGCACCCGCCTGCGCGCCGCCGCGCTGGCGCTGGCCGCCGTAGCGCTGGGCCATGCCCTGCCCGCCCATGCGCAGGATGGTGGCGAAGCCAGCCCTGCCGGGCAGGAGGCGGAAGAACAGCGCGAAGTCGCCTTCGAAGCGAACGAGCTGAGCTACGACACGGATAACGACATCGTCACTGCCTCTGGCAATGTCATTATGCGCAGCGGCGAACAATCCGTGCGTGCCGATCAGGTTACCTGGGATCGCAAGGCGAACAATATCGCGGCATCGGGCAACATCCGCTTCGTCGATGGCGACGGCAATGTGCTCTACACCGATAACCTCACCCTGACGGACGATCTGAAGGTGGGGGCGATGCAGAACATGCTGCTCGCCCTGCGCGAGGGTGGCCGCCTTGCAGCCAGTTCCGGCGAACGCGCCGAAGACGGCACAGTGGTGCTGTCTCAAGCGGCCTATTCGGCCTGTGCCGTGGAAGACGACAATGGCTGCCCGCGAACGCCAAGCTGGCGGATCGTGGCTGAACGGGTGATCTACGATCCGGAAGCCAATCGCGTGCGCTTCAAAGGCGCAATGCTGGAAATGTTCGGCGCGCGGCTGATCCCGATCCCCCGTCTCGAAGTGGCAACGGACGGCCGGGCGATTTCCGGCCTGATGATCCCCAACCTGCGTGTTTCCCCGTCCAATGGCGTGGAAATCAGCCAGAGTTATTACCACCGGCTGGCCGACAATCAGGATCTGCTGGTGTCGGGCTATGTCTACACCGAGGCCCCGCCCATGGTGAGCGCGCAATATCGCGCTCTGCTGGACAAGGGCGCCTTCCAGATCACCGGCTATGCCACGCGCAGCGCCCGCATTCCCATCGGTCCGGAAACGGACACGATTACCCAGCAGGACTGGCGCGGATATTTCTTCGGCAATGGCCGCTTCCAGCTTTCACCCGAATGGAGCGTGACCGCGTCTGCCCGCGTGGCGAGCGACCGCACCTTCCTGCGCCGTTACGACATCAGCCGCGATGACCGGTTGCGCTCCACCTTCAATGTCGAGCGGATCGACGACGATTCCTATCTTACCATTCAGGGCTGGGCCACGCAGACGCTGCGCTATGGCGACCCGCAGGGGCAGGTGCCGATCGTCCTGCCGATGATCGATTACCGCCGCCGCATCGACGATCCCGTGCTGGGCGGCAAGGTGCAGTTGCAACTCAACAGCCTGGCGATCACCCGCACCAACGGGCAGGATACGCAGCGCGCCTTTGCCGGTGCGCAATGGGACATGCGCCGCATCACCTCCATGGGGCAGGAAGTGACCCTGACAGCGCTGCTGCGCGGCGATGTCTATCATTCCGATCAGAACGAGCTGACCTCCACCGTCATCTATCAGGGCGATCCGGGCTGGCAGGCGCGCGGCGTGGCACTGGGCGCGGTGGATGTGAAATGGCCCTTCGTGGGCGAATTCCTTGGCGGAACGCAGGTATTCACGCCCCGCGTGCAGGTGGTGGCAAGCCCGCCAATCCGCAATCTGGCCGTGCCGAACGAAGATGCCCGCGCCATTGACCTTGAAGATTCCAACCTCTTCGCGCTCAACCGCTTCCCCGGTTACGACCGGGTGGAAGACGGTGTGCGCTTCACTTACGGGTTTGACTGGCAGTTCAACCGGCCTGGCCTGAAGATCAAGACGACCATCGGCCAGTCCTATCGCCTGACGACGGACCCGACCCTGCTGCCCGATGGCACCGGCATTTCGGAACGCGTGTCTGACTTCGTGGGCCGCACGGAAGTGCGCTACAAGGATTTCCTCAAGGTCACGCACCGCTTCCGGCTGGACAAGGATAATCTGGCCGTCCGCCGCAACGAGTTCGACCTTACGGTCGGTTCCAACCGCACTTATTTCGAAGCTGGCTATCTGCGCCTGAACCGCGACATTGCCGTGGACATCGAGGATTTGCAGGATCGCGAGGAACTGCGCGTTGCCGGCCGCGTGGCCTTTGCCAAATACTGGTCCGCTTTCGGTTCTGCGGTCATCAACCTGACCGACCGCAACGAAGACCCGACGCTGACTTCCGACGGTTTCGAACCGCTGCGCACGCGCCTTGGCGTGGCCTATGCGGATGACTGCCTGGAACTGGGCTTCACCTGGCGGCGCGACTATGTGGCCAGCGGCGATGCGCGCAAGGGCAACACATTCCAGGTGCATATCGCACTCAAGAATCTGGGCTTCTGATTCCCGCGCCGGGACGTTGTAGTGCCACCACGCGCCCTCCGGCGTTGGCATGGATGCGCAAACGCGCTATCCGCCGCTCACTGCAGGGGACGCTCAGCTTCGGTTAAGCAGCAAAAGGCGAACCGGAAGACAGCTACGAAAGGCGCGGATACGCGCCGCTGACGGGAATTAGTGCGTGATCAAATCGGTCAAGAATCTGCTGAATACCGGGCGCGGCATCACCATGGCGGCACTTGTCGCCGGGACCGCGCTTGCAGGCGTCACTGCCCTCCACGCCCAGAGCGAAACCGCTGACAGCTCCGATCCGTTCAACCTGCCATCTTCCATCACCCTGCTGGGCAAGGAAGACCCGAACCTGCGCAAGGCGACAGCGGTGGTGAACGGCTTCGTCATTACCGGCACGGATATCGACCAGCGCGTGGCGCTGATCCTCGATGCCAACAAGCAGGAAGTCTCGGCGGAAGAACATCAGCGTCTCAAGTTGCAGGTGCTGCGCAACCTGATCGACGAAACGCTGCAGATTCAGGAAGCCAAGGCCCTTGAGATCGAAGTGAGCAAGGCCGAGGTCGATCAGACCTATGAGCGTGTTGCCACCCAGAATTTCGGCCAGAGCAAGACCGAACTCGATACCTATCTCAAGAAGATCGGATCCTCGCCCGGCTCGCTCAAGCGCCAGATCGAAGGCGAACTGGCCTGGCAGCGCATCCAGCAGCGCAATATCCAGCCCTTCATCAGCGTGTCCGAAGAAGAGGTGAACGAACTGCTCGATCGCCTGAAGGCCGCCAAGGGCACCGAAGAATATCGCATCGGCGAAATCTACCTCCCCGCCACGGCTGAAAACGAGCAGGCAGTTGCCGAAAACGGCCGCAAGATCATGGACCAGCTGCAGCAGGGCGGCAGCTTCGTGGCCTATGCGCGCCAGTTCTCGCAAGCTTCCAGCGCTGCCGTCGGCGGCGATCTTGGCTGGATTCGCCTGCCGCTGCTTCCCGCCGAACTTGCTTCCGCTGCGCGCCAGATGCAGCCCGGCCAGCTTGTCGGCCCGGTGAAGGTTCCCGGCGGCTTCTCGCTGCTCTACCTGATCGACAAGCGCCAGGTTCTCACGGCCGATCCTCGCGACGCGACGCTCAGCCTCAAGCAGATTTCGATCAGCTTCCCCGCTGGCACTTCAGAGGCGGACGCGGAACCGAAGATCAGCCAGTTCAACGCAGGTGTCGCCCGGATGCGCGGCTGCGGCGATGCGGAATCGGTTGCGAAGGAAATTGGCGCTGATGTGGTCTCCAACGATCAGATCGCGGCACGCGCCCTGCCCGAGGCGCTGCAGGACATCCTCCTGAAGCTCTCTGTCGGCCAGAGCACCCCGCCCTTCGGTTCGGTGCAGGATGGCGTGCGCGTGCTGATGCTTTGCGGCCGCGACGATCCGGAAGTGGATAGCGGCCCCACCTTCCAGCAGCTGATGAACCAGCTTGAAGACGATCGCATCAGCAAGCGCGCCCAGCGTTACCTGCGCGACCTTCGTCGCGACGCGATCATCGAGTATAACTGAGCCGGCTATGAAGGCGCTCGCGGCCTCGCTCGGCGATCCCGCCGGGATCGGGCCTGAACTGCTGTGCGAGGCATGGGCCGCGCGCAAGGATGCAGGGCTGATGCCCTTCTTCGCCGTGGGTGGGGAGCATTTGCTGGCGGCAGCCGCCGCCCGGCGCGGCGTGGATACGCCGATTATCGCCATTGCCGACCCGGCCGACGCGGCCGATGCCTTCTCCGAAGGCCTGCCGGTTCTGGGCGAGGCGGATGGCGATTATTTCCCCGGCGAACCTTCACCCGATGGCGCAAGGCTGGCCTTTTCTTCGCTGAGCGATGCAGCCCGCCTCGCCGTGGCAGGCAAGGCCGCAGGCATCGTCACTGGCCCGATTTCCAAGGCGCTGCTGTCCGAAGTGGGTTTCACCTTTCCCGGCCAGACTGAATTCGTGGCCGATGCCAGCGCAATTGCGGCTGACGATGCCGTGATGATGCTGGCCGGGCCGCAATTGCGGACCGTGCCGCTGACCGTCCATTGCGCCCTCTCGGAAGTTCCCGGCCGCCTGTCGCGCGCGCTGATCGTGGGCAAGGCCCGGATCGTGGCCCGCGCCCTCGCCCGCGATTTCGGCCTTGAGAACCCGCGCCTGGCCATTGCCGCGCTCAATCCCCATGCCGGTGAAGGCGGCAAGTTCGGGGATGAGGAACAGCGCATCATCGCCCCGGCGATAGAGGAACTGCGCGCCGAAGGGATCGACGCCACTGGCCCCCACCCCGCAGACGCCCTGTTCGCCCCGCATGAGCGCGGCCGCTTCGACGTGGCCTTGTGCATGTATCACGATCAGGCGCTGATCCCGCTCAAGGCGCTGGATTTCGACAATGGCGTGAATGTGACGCTGGGCCTGCCGATCATCCGCACCTCGCCCGATCACGGCACCGCCTTCGGCATCGCGGGCAAGCGTATCGCCAATCCGGGCGCGACCATCGCCGCCATCCGCATGGCAGGCGAATGCGCCGCACGCCGCGCCGCAAACGCCCCCGCTCACGCATGAGCCTGCCCCCCTTACGCGAAGTGATTGCCCGCCACGGGCTCAGCGCGTCCAAGGCACTGGGCCAGAACTTCCTGTTCGACGAGCAATTGCTTGACCGGATCGCCGCCATTCCGGGCGATCTGAAGGATCGCGCCGTGCTGGAAGTCGGCCCCGGCCCCGGCGGCCTGACCCGCGCCCTGCTGCGCGCAGGCGCCCGCGTGACGGCCATCGAGATGGACAAGCGCTGCCTGCCCGCGCTGGCCGAATTGTCCGATGCCTTCCCCGGCCAGCTGCGCGTGATCGAAGGCGATGCGCTGAAATTCGCCCCTGCCGACCTGTTCGGTGAGGAAGCCTACGATGTGGTGGCCAACTTGCCCTATAATGTCGGCACGGCCCTGTTCACTGGCTGGCTCTCCGGCGAAAGCTGGCCGCCGCAGTGGCGTTCACTGACGTTGATGTTCCAGCTTGAAGTGGCAGAACGGATCGTGGCGAAGGAAGGCACCGGCGCCTATGGCCGCCTGGCCGTGCTGGCGCAGTGGCGGTCTGAGGCGAAGCTGGCGATGAAGGTCCATCGCAGTGCCTTCACCCCGCCGCCCAAGGTGATGAGCGCCATCGTCCATGTAACGCCGTCAGAGATGCCCCAAGGCGTCTCTGCCCGCATGCTGGAACGCGTGACCGAGGCGGCCTTCGGCCAGCGGCGCAAAATGCTGCGCCAGAGCCTGAAGTCCCTGCCCGGTGCCGTGGAGGTGCTGGAAGGTCTGGGGATCGATCCGCAGCGCCGCGCCGAAACGCTGAGCGTTGCCGAATTCGTTTCTATTGGACGTGCGCTAACGAAGTGACCGGGCTGCCGCCCAGCGCCTGTTCCACGCCCTGCAGCGAACCCAGCGCAGAAGTCGCGAAATCGGCGATGTAGAACGTGCCAAGCGCGGCGGCCGCTGCGATCAGCAGGAATTCCACCCTGCCGCGCCCCCTGCCGTTTTCATTGGCGGCACGTGCATCGATCTGCACCCTGGAACGGGTAGCCCGTTCAAGCTGCAAGTCCCCCTCGCCCGAAATGAGCGAAACCACGCTGATGCGATCGCGAAAGGCAATGCCGAAGCGGCGTGGACTGGTCCATTTCACCTGCCCCACCAGATTGCTGCGCCCCACGACCAGTTCCACGATCTCGCCCCGCTGAGGTGCGCCTTCCGCACTGGCGGCAAGGCCACGGGTAGACAGGTTGACGATGCACGCGTCCCGCTCCGGCCCCGCGCCCCGCAGGCGCGCCCGGATCATCACTTTCGTGCGTGCTTCAACCCTGGGGGTCTGCTCCATCAGGAGGTTCCCATTGTCCGTGCCCCTGTTAACCTTCAGGATGAAGGTCGCAGGCAAACCTTGTGGAGAGGTTAAGAACGCGCCGGTTAAGTATCGCCCCTGCATTGGCTCCGCCGCCACACGCCCACCTGCGTGCCGGGTTCTGCTGTCACTATGGGTTGCCCCTTAGTGTTTCTCGCGAAGAGAGCCATAGTATCCGGCGCGGGAAATGGGGGAGGAAGAATTGCGTTCACGTCTGGTTGCCAGCTTTGCCCTGGCAGCGTCTTTTGCGCTCCCGCAAATGGCCGGCGCGAAGGAACCGATCGTTCTGGAACCCGACCGGCCGTGGACACTCGACTATGCCGAGGAACGCTGCAGCCTGATCCGCCATTTCGGCAATGAAAAGAAAGGTCTGCAGTTACAGATCGACTCCTACGGATCGCGGGCCAAATTCCGTTTCCTCGTAACTGGGAATTATGTCCCTTCATCGAACAAACCTGCTGGCCTGATCAGCGTGAAGTTCACGCCCGACGACGGCTTCCGTAAAAATCAGGACGCTCTCCTCGGAAAGGCCAGGAAGTGGAATGCCGTATCATTCGGTGCCGCGTTTCTTCCCGTTGAAGATGCAGGGCTGGACGACGAAGGATTGAGCCAGAAAGAGATATTTCAGCGGGCTGCCGAGGCCGAATCAATTCGGCAGGAATTCGAGCAGGCGACCGATTCCATGACGCTCCACTTTGAACGCTTGCAAGACGTGCATCTGAAGATGGGGAAGATGACCAAGCCTCTTGCGGCGCTGAGGGAGTGTATCGACAACCTCTATGTTTCCTGGGGGCTTGATCCGGCGAAACTGCACACCCAATCGCGGGCCCCGATTCCCGATATGAAATCCGTGCTGCAGATACTCAGCAGCTACCCCGTCTCGATGCGCTACAGCGGAACGAGTGCGTTCATTTCGGTCCGCATCATGGTGGATGAACATGGCAATGCCACATCCTGCGTTGTGCAGAATAACAATGCCGACAAACCGTTCAGGGATGCAGTCTGCAACAGCCTGGCAAGCCGATTTGAGCCGGCACTGGATGCAGACGGGAATCCGATCGCCAGCTTTTACCAAACGAACGTGATCTATCGCATCAATTGACGCAGCAGATCATTGCCGCCGCATGGTTACGAAGAACTGCCGCCCTCCTGCACACATGGCCAGGCTTCCGTCAGTGTGCTGACGTTGGCATTGCCGATCACGCAGAGGGATTGCAGCGCCGCCTGCCGTGTGGGGGGAATTGGCCTATGGGTTGATCCTTAGTGCTTCGCGCGAAGGGGGCCATGCTATCCCGTATGGGAATTGGGGGCCCGTATGGGAATTGGGGGCCCGTATGGGAATTGGGGGGAGGAAGAATTGCGTTCACGTCTGGTTGCCAGCTTTGCCCTGGCGGCATCTTTTGCGGTCCCGCAAATGGCCGGTGCGAAATCCGCCGCCAGCCTGCAGCCCCTGGGAAGCTGGCAGGTCGATTCGACTTCCGAACGCTGCAGGTTGAGCAGGCAATTCGGCGATGCCGAAAGGCCGTTGCATCTGCTGATAGATTCCTATGGCTCACGCTCGGGATTTCGCGTCGAGGTCAGCGGCAAGTCCGCCCCCAGACCGTCCGGGGTCAGCGGCACGCTCACTTACCGGCTCTCTGGCAAGGAAGACTTCGGAGAGGGGACCAAATTTTTGCGGGGGACATCAGCGAACGGCAAAGCACTGTGGTTCAGCATGTGGTTCCTGCCCCCCGAAATGGATTTCCCCGAGCTAACGCAGCTCACCAAGAAGGAATATTGGGCATCACAGGCTCAGCCTGAAACGATTGTGCCTGATTACGAACGAACGACAGACGAATTCACGCTACGGCTGGCGCCCGGCAAGACTGTCTCGTTGAACCTGGGCGAAATGTCCCAGCCCTTGAATGACCTGCGCCTCTGCGTTGACGGCCTGATAAAATCGTGGGGCCGCGATCCATCGGTGCAGAGAGAACTTACCCGCCGGCCCATTCCCGATCCCTCTTCGGTCGACAAGCTTCAGAAGAGCTATCCGCCCGAAATGCTCAAGCAGTTACGTAACGCATTCGTGCCCGTCAGGATCATGGTGGATGCCGACGGCACAGCGACGGATTGCGTGATCCAGCGCTACACAGTCGACGAGAGTTTCAAGGGCGCGATTTGCGACAACCTTGTGAGCCAGTTCCAACCGGCGCTGGACGCAGATGGGAAGCCTGTGCCAAGCGTTTTTCTTACCAGCGTGATCTTCTCAATAAACCGCTGATCAGCCCGCCTTGTTACTTCAACTGGCTTCCTCTGCCTCTGCGCAGGGATAGGCGTCCGTCAGTGCGTTGACCACAAGGCTGACGGCCGAGAAGCTGCGATCGTGGCTGGACAGATAGTCCAGCACCTCGTCCCGCACATCGCCCACGACTGCATTGCCCACCGGGCAGACCGAGGGATTGATGACGCCGATGTCCTGCATATAGGTCACCGTGTCGAACACGCCCATGATGAAGCCGTAGCACTTTTCGATGACTACTTCGTCATCGCTGGAACAATCGGTGTAGAGATCTTCGCCCGCCTTGAAGACCCCGCTGGAGGGAGTGGCCGTGTCGGACTGGGCAATTGCCCCGGTGCCGGCAAGACCCCAGACCAGCGCCGTCGCGAGCATGGCGGTTCTGACTACAGACGGTGCGTGCATAGAATTCTCCCTGTTCGCCCCCGCCTATCACACAGGCGGGGGCAGCGCGAAGCAGAACGGCCTCAGCCCGCCTTCTTTTTCAGGCGCCATGCGTGGAGCAACGGCTCGGTATAGCCGCTGGGCTGCTCCACGCCCTTGAACACCAGATCGCAGGCAGCCTTGAAGGCAAGGCTGGTTTCCCAATTGCCCGCCATCGGCTCATAGGCCGGATCGCCCGCGTTCTGCGCATCGACTTTGGCCGCCATACGCTGCAGCGAATCCATAACTTGCTCTCGCGTGGCGATACCATGCAGCAGCCAGTTGGCCATGTGCTGGCTGGAAATGCGCAGGGTGGCGCGATCTTCCATCAGGCCGACATCGTTGATGTCCGGCACCTTGGAACAACCCACGCCCTGATCGATCCAGCGCACGACATAGCCCAGCAGGCCCTGTGCGTTGTTGTCCAGTTCCGCGCGCACTTCCTCCTCGCTCCAGTTCGCGCCTTCGGCCAGCGGGATGGTGAGCAGTGCGCCAATGCCCGGCGCGGGCGGCAGGGTCTTCTGGATTTCGAACACGTCGGCGCGGTGATAATGCAGTGCGTGCAACACGGCCGCCGTGGGAGACGGCACCCAGGCGGTGCTGCCCCCGGCCTTCAGGTGGCCGATCTTTTCCTGCATCATCGCGCCCATCCGGTCAGGCGCGGCCCACATGCCCTTGCCGATCTGCGCCTTGCCCGAAAGCCCGCAGGCCAGCCCGATGGCGACATTGCGCTTCTCATAGGCATCGAGCCATGCGGAGGCCTTCATGTCCGCCTTGCGGACCATCGGCCCGGCCTGCATCGAAGTGTGGATTTCGTCGCCCGTCCGGTCGAGGAAGCCGGTATTGATGAAGGCAATGCGATCCTTCACGGCATGAATGCAGGCCGCAAGGTTGGCGGATGTGCGCCGTTCCTCGTCCATCACGCCCACCTTGATCGTGTAACGCTCCAGCCCCAGCAGATCCTCCACCGCATCGAACAGATCGTTGGTGAAGGCGCATTCGTCCGGCCCGTGCTGCTTGGGCTTCACGATATAGATGCTGCCTTCGCGGCTATTGGCCCAGCGGCTCTTGCCTTCGAGGTCCAGTGTGGAAATGGCGCTGGTGAACACCGCATCCATGATCCCTTCGGGGATTTCGCTGCCATCGGGCAGCAGGATCGCCGGATTGGTCATCAGATGGCCGACATTGCGCACGAACAGCAGGCTGCGGCCCATCAGGGCGAGTTGCTCGCCCCCGGTGCGCTGGACCATGATGTCATCATTCAATGTGCGGGTAACTGTCTTGCCGCCCTTCTCGAATGTGTCGGACAGATCGCCCCGGATCACGCCCAGCCAGTTGGAATAGGCCGCCAGCTTGTCCGCCGCGTCGACAGCAGCGATGGAATCCTCAAGGTCCACAATGGTGGTCAGCGCCGCTTCCAGCCGGATGTCGGAAATGCCGGCCTTGTCCGTCTTGCCCACGGGGTGCTGATCGTTGAACACTACCTGGATCAGCAGGCGATTGTGGCGGAAGACGATGGAATCGTCCGTCTCGCCCACAAGCTGGCTGACGTCGGCCAGCGGGATTGCCGGGTCCGGCCCTTCCAGATCGGCCCAGCTTCCTTCGAACAGCGGCAGCGCCTCGTCCAGGAAGGCGCGACCGGCGGCAACCACCGCCGCACCGCGCACCGGATCGTAGCCCGGCCCGGTGGCAGGTGCGGCATCCAGCGCATCGGTGCCGTAGAGCGCATCGTACAGGCTGCCCCAGCGGGCATTGGCGGCATTCAGCAGGAAACGGGCATTGAGCACCGGCACCACCAGCTGCGGCCCTGCCAGAGTGGCGATTTCCGCATCGACATTCTTCGTGCCGATAGTGAACGGCGCCGGTTCGGGGACGACATAACCGATCTCGCGCAGGAACATCTCATAGGCGGCCTGATCGTGCGGCTTGCCGCGCCGTTCCTTGTGCCATGCGTCGATGCGCGCCTGAAAATCGTCACGGACAGCCAGCAAGGCCCGGTTGCGCGGCGCGAAATGTTCGCAGATCGCCGCGAAGCCCTGCCAGAATTCGCCCGCATCGCGGTCGAGCGGCGCCAGCACCTGGTCTTCAAGGAAGGCGGCCAGCGCCGCATCCACCTGCAACCCGCTGCGATCAACCCGCTCACTCATCTGCCTTACTCCTTTGGAACTCGATTTCATTAGCCAGCTAACTAGAGAACTTTCCTGCCGCGACCAGAGCTTTTCCGACACATGCATCTCACAAGGGGTTGGAGAGTGCCAATCGGGAAGTTAGAGATGGTTTCTTATGCAACAGGACGCACACATTTCCGGGGCTGCGCTGCTCGATTCCATCGACCAGAGTGCCATGCTCGCACAGGTGGAACGCTGGGCGGCGATAAACAGCGGCACGGCGAATCTTGCCGGACTCGCCAATGTTGCGGGCGAACTGGCCGATGCCTTCTCCGCCCTGCCCGGCGAAGTGACGCTGGAAGAACCTGCCCCTGTAACCGCTATTGCGCCCGACGGCCGGGAAGTGGCGAAGCATCACGGCCGCCACATGGTGCTGCGCGTCCGCCCCGATGCGGAACGGCGCTTTCTGCTGACCGGCCATATGGACACGGTGTTCCCTGCCGACCATCCCTTCCAGTCGCTCACCTGGTTGGATGCCGATACGCTCAACGGGCCGGGTACGGCGGATATGAAGGGCGGGTTGAGTGTCATTCTGGCGGCCTTGCGTGCCTTTGAGGCTACCGTAGGTGCCTCTCAGGTCGGTTACGACGTGATGATCAATTCGGACGAGGAAACCGGATCGCTGTCCTCCGCGCCGCTGATTTCCGCGCTGTCGAAGGGCAAATATGCCGCGCTGACTTATGAGCCTTCCGCCCTGCCCGACGGCACCCTTGCCCATGCGCGCGGCGGCAGCGGGAACTACTCCATCACCGTCACCGGCAAATCCGCCCATGCCGGGCGCAATCCGCAGGACGGGCGCAATGCCGTGGTCGCGGCGGCCCGGCTGGCCGTGGCCCTGAAGGCGCTCGATCATGCGGGCCTCAGCGTCAATCCGGCGAAGATTGAAGGCGGCAGCGCGAATAATGTGGTGCCCGATAACGCCGTTCTGCGCTTCAACATCCGCCCGCGCTCGACCGAGGCGGCGGAGGGTTTCGAGGCCGCATTTGCGGCACTTCTGGCGGAGCTTTCCAGCGAGCTTGAGGTTGCCTTCCACGTCCATGGCGGGATCACGCGCCCACCCAAGCCGGTGGATGGCCGGGCGCAGAAATTGTTCGATCTGGTAAAGGCTTGTGGCGCAGAATTGAATCAGACCCTTAACTGGCAGAACAGCGGCGGCGTGTGCGATGGCAACAACATCGCCGCATGCGGCGTGCCTGTGGTCGATACGATGGGCGTGCGCGGCGGGTCTATTCATTCACCGCAGGAATTCATGATCGTTTCTTCGCTTCGCGAACGTGCGGCCCTGTCCGCGCTTGTCCTTCAACGCCTGTCTGTGGGAGCCCCGCTTTGAGTTTTCGCCTGCGCGCCGCGACTGCCGCGGACCTCGAACCGCTGTACCAGATGGCCAAGCTGACCGGCGGGGGTTTCACTAACCTGCCGCCCGATCGCAAGGCGCTCTCCGCCAAGCTGGAACGCGCCCAGACCGCCTTCACCCGCCCCGATGGCGAGATGGCGGACGAAGTGTTCGTGCTGGTGCTGGAAAATGTGGAAACGCGCGAAGTGCGCGGCACTTGCCAGCTGTTCACGCAGGTCGGGCAACTCTGGCCCTTCTATTCCTATCGTCTCACCACGCTGACCCAGCATTCGCAGGAACTGGACCGCACGGTGCGTGCCGAACTGCTCAGCCTCGTCACCGATCTGGAAGGGTCCAGCGAAGTGGGCGGGCTGTTCCTGCACCCCAACGAGCGCGCAGGCGGCCTTGGCATGTTGCTGGCCCGCAGCCGCTATCTGTTCATCGCCATGCACCGCAAACGCTTTGCGGACCGCATTCTGGCGGAACTACGCGGCATTATCGACGAACGCGGCGGCTCGCCCTTCTGGGATGGCGTGGCAGGCCGCTTCTTCGGCATGAGTTTTCAGGAAGCGGATTACTTCAACGCCATCAACGGCAACCAGTTCATCGCTGACCTGATGCCCAAACACCCGGTCTATATTGCCATGCTGGATGACGATGCGCGCAACGCCATCGGCGTGCCCCACCCCACCGGCCGCGCCGCCATGCGCATGCTGGAGGCCGAAGGCTTCAATTTCGAGGGCTATGTCGACATTTTCGACGGCGGCCCGACCATGACCGCGCGGACCGACAAGGTGGAAAGCGTGCGCAATTCCAAGTGCTGCACCGTGGTCGCGACCGAAGTGGACATGGGCGAACGTGCGCTGATCGCCACTGGCCATCTTTCCACCTTCCGCTGCTGCTATGGCGCGCGCAGCATTGATGCCGACGGCAATATCTCGATCGATTCCCGCGCCGCGGACATCCTCGACGTGACGCCCGGTGACGAGGTGTGGAGCGTGGCCCGGTGACGCTGGTCGAAATCAACTTTGACGGGCTGGTCGGCCCCAGCCACAATTATGCCGGCCTCAGCCTGGGCAATCTCGCCGCAACGGCCCATGCGGGGGAAATCTCCTATCCGCGCGCGGCCGCCTTGCAGGGCCTTGCCAAGATGCAGGGAAATATGGAGCTGGGCCTGCCACAGGGCTTTTTCCTGCCCCTGCCTCGCCCCAATCACCGTTTCCTGACCCAGATCGCGGCGGACGGGAATACGGATCACGGATTGATCGCAGCGGCATGGTCTGCCTCGTCCATGTGGACGGCCAATGCTGCCACTGTCTCGCCCGGCCCCGATACACGTGACGGGCGCTGCCATCTGACCACGGCAAACCTCGTCACCATGCCACATCGCTATCAGGAATGGCCCGACACGGCGCGCCAGCTTCGGCTGGCCTTTGCCGACGAGGCACATTTCGCCGTGCATGATCCGGTGCCGGCCTGCTTCGGAGACGAAGGCGCGGCAAACCACATGCGTATGTGCCGCACGCATGGCGACGCCGGACTGGAAATCTTCGTCTATGGCAGGCGCGGCGGCCCCTTCCCCGCACGTCAGCACGAACAGGCCAGCCGCATCGTGGCCCGTGCCCATGGCCTCAATCCCGACGCCGTGCTGTTCGTTGAACAGAACCCGGATGCCATCACCGCGGGCGCATTCCACAACGATGTGGTTGCCGTGGCGAATGAGCGAGTGCTGTTCACGCATGAACTGGCCTTTGCCGATCCCGAAGGCACCTATGCCGCGATCCGCGAGAAGATGCCCGAGGCGGAAATCGTCATCGTTCCGGCCAGTGCCGTCAGCCTGCAGGAAGCCATCCGCACCTATCTGTTCAACGCCCAGCTTCTCACCCTGCCGACTGGCGAGATCGCGCTGGTGATCCCGATGGAAGCCCATGAAAGCCCCACCGTGCGCGGCTGGCTGGACAACATGCTGGCGGGCAACGGCCCGATCCGCCGGGTAATCCCGGTGGATGTGAAGCAGAGCATGGCCAATGGCGGCGGCCCGGCCTGCCTGCGCCTGCGCGTGGTTGCTGATCCACAAGCCGTCGATCCCCGCTTCCTGCTCACCCCGGCGAAGGTGCAGACGATCGCTTCGGTTGTGGAGGAATGGTGGCCCGCCCAGATCGACCCGGCGACGCTCGGCTCCACCACGCTCGAACATGAAGTGGCCACCGCACGGCTCAGATTGATCGAAGCGCTGGACCTGGCCGACCTCGCCTGACCCTGTCGGTCAGCTTTACACCTTAGGATAATGTTAACCATTTAGTTGCACGGATTTCTGCGTCTGGCATGATCGTTGCTCTTCACTGCGTTAAGCAAGAGGGCCACGCATGTTCGCCAAAGTCAGAAGGCTGTTTATGATCAGGACGAAGGTCGAGGCCTTTCTGATCATCTACGCTCTGGCATTGGGTGCAGTGGAACGCGGCAGTGCCTATCTGGGGCAATATCCGGGCTTTGGCGGCAAGCTGCTGTTCCTCGCCTGCACCGGCGCAGTATTCATGGCTGGCGGCAAGATTCTCGATTGCCTGAAGCTTGAACGGGAAAAACGCGCCTCCGAGGCAGAAGCGATAGCCCAAGCGTCTCGCTGAACGCCTGCCGCCCTAGCCTGGCATGGGCACAATCACGATGTGAGTGAGGTGGGGGATTCTGTTGCTAGGCTCCCCCGAGCCCCCGGAATCCACTTCTGTTGCCCGGTGGGTCCAACCGCGCTTTAGCTTTGTAAATTCAGGCCGTTAGGCCGTCACATTACGCCGCGAGAGCGAGTGCTTCGTTGTCGTTGGCACTTATGAGTTTTGAGCCTTTAACGGGTTACTCAGCCCGGGCGAAAACAGTGCTTTTCAACACACGTCGATCCTGGTTCGGCCCCGTCATTTCCCCCGCGACAACGGAGGAGGTGGTGGAGCCGCCGGGTACTGCCCCCGGGTCCGCTGTGCCTATTGCACACCGCAATTTATCGCCATAGCCGGCCGAAACCGGCAGGCCCTATATAGGGGCGCTTTGCTGAATGGGAAGTGGCTGGATGGCCACCTTCCTTACTTCTTCAGCGCGTCCCTGATTTCGGTCAGCAGATCGATCTCGCTCGGCCCGGCGGGCGGCGGCGGAGCGGCTTCTTCCTGCTTGCGCAGCACCTTGTTCACCGTGCGAACCATCAGGAAGATCACGAAGGCCAGGATCAGGAAATTGATCACGGCGGAAATGAAGGCGCCCCATGCCAGGATGTTCGCCCCGGCTTCCTTGGCGGCGGCCAGCGGAGTGCCCGGCGCCACATCGCCGCTGAGCACGATATACTGGTCCGAAAAATCTACATTGCCGATGATCGCGCCGACCACCGGCATGATCACGCTGTCGGTCAGAGAAGTGACGATGGCGGAAAAGGCAGCGCCGATGATGACGCCCACGGCCAGGTCCATCACATTACCTCTTGCGATGAACTCCTTGAATTCCTTGAGCATTCACTTTCCCTCCAAGCTCTCGATGTAGACTTCACACTGCCAGCTTTGCGCAATTGTCACAAGCATGCCCTATCCGGTTATCCTTGAACGCGGCACCCACCGTGCTATCTAAGCAATACAGTAAGCCGCCCACAGGAACCGGCGGCATGGAGGAACGATCGCCATGACCAGCTCGCTCACCGCCCGCATCACACGCCTTGCCGTCGTGGCTGTTGCCGCGCTCGGCCTCGCGGCCTGCGGCATCAACAGCGTGCCGACCAAGGAAGAAGCCGCCAAGGCCCAGTGGGGCACGGTGGAAAGCGCCTATCAGCGCCGCGCCGACCTCATTCCCAATCTCGTCGAAACGGTGAAGGCCGCTGCCGGCTCCGAAAACCAGATCCTCACCAATGTGGTGGAAGCCCGCGCCCGCGCGACTTCGATCAACATCACGACCGACGATCTTTCGAATCCCGAGGAATTCGCCAAGTTCCAGGCCGCGCAGAACCAGCTGACGCAGGCACTGGGCCAGCTGCGCACTATCGTGGAAGCCTATCCCCAGCTCCAGAGCCAGCAGGACTTCAAGGATCTGATGGTGGCTCTGGAAGGCGCGGAAAACCAGGTGAACGTGGAACGCATCCGCTACAACGAGAAGGCACAGGATTATAACACCGAAATCCGCACCTTCCCGTCGATCATGGCTGCCAAGATCGTCTATGGCGCCAAGCCGATGGAATATTTCAAGGCCGAGGAAGGCGCCAAGCAGGCCCCGAAGGTGGACTTCGGCGGCATGGCCGGCGCGCCCTCTTCCGCCGCCCCGACGAACTGAGCCGGCCTCCAGACGGATATCGTCCGATGGCCCTGCCCAACCTGCGTGGCGTTGCGCTCGCCGTGATCAATGCCCTGCTGGCGGTTTTCCTGCTGGCAGGGCTGGCCACCCCCGCACAGGCGGCAATGCCGCCGCGACCGGCCGGGCCAGTCTACGATGGCGCCAATCTGATCCCCGATCAGCAGGAAGCCGCGATGGATGTGCGGCTGCGCGACTACAACGCCAAAACCGGCCGCGCGGTGATCGTGGCGACCGTGCCCAGCCTCGATGGCGACACTATCGAGAGCTATGCACCCAAGCTGTTCGAAACCTGGGGCATCGGCGGGGCAGAGCGCGACATGGGCGTGCTGCTGCTGGTTGCCCCCAACGAACGCAAGGTGCGGATCGAGGTCGGCTATGGCGCCACGCCCTATCTGACCGACATCCTGTCAGGCCGCATCATCCGTGACGAAATCACTCCGCGATTCAAGGAAGGCGACATGGCCGGCGGGATCGACGCCGGTGTGAACGCCATCGTCGCCCAGCTCGACCGTTCGCCTGAAGACGCGAAGGCCATTGCGGAAGCGGCAGCTGCGGCAGAGAAACAACGCCAGTCCGATAGTGCCCCCAGCATCGGCGGAATCATCTTCTGGATCGTGCTGATCGTGTTCTTTGTGGGCGTGTTCGGCCGTCGCAACCGCGGCTATCGCCGCAGCGGTTTCGGTAATGCAGTGGGCAACATCATCCTGTGGGAAGCCCTCAACGCTGCCACGCGCGGCCGCCGCCATGATGGCGGCCGCTGGGGAGGCGGCGGCGGTGGTGGTGGCGGCTTCGGCGGCTTCGGCGGCGGCATGTCCGGTGGCGGCGGCGCATCGGGCAGTTGGTGAGGGGAATATCCATGGCAAGCATCACCCTGTCCGACGAAGAACGCACCAAGGTCAGCAACGCCGTTGGCGCTGCGGAGGCAGAGACTGCAGGCGAAATCGTGACCATCGTGACCGACCGGTCCGACGGTTATGTCGACATCGCCTTTGCCTGGTCGGTCGCGGTCAGCTTTCTGGCCATGGCGCTGTTCTCGGCCTTTCCCGATTTCTATCTTGGGCTGATTGACCGGATTTTCGGCCTGTGGGGCCATGAATGGACGCATCGCGAGTTGCTCTCCATCGTCATGGCAATCGGCGTAGTGAAATTCATCGCGATGATGCTTCTGCAGCTGATTCAGCCCCTGAAATTCTTCCTGATCCCCCCTTCGGTCAAGGCCGCCCGTGTGCGGGACCGTGCAATCAGCTTCTTCAAGGTGGGCGCGGAACGGCGCACCCATGGCCGCACCGGCATCCTGATCTATCTTTCCATGCGCGAACATCGCGCAGAGATCGTCGCAGACGAAGCGATTGCGGCCAAGGTGGAGCCGACCGTCTGGGGCGAGGCGATGGTGGACATGCTGACCCATATCAAGGACGGCCGGATCGGTGACGGGATGGCCGTGGGCGTGAAGGATGTGGGCGCGATCCTTGCCCAGCACTTCCCCCGCGCCGAAGATGATCGCAACGAACTGCCGGACCGACTGATCGAAGTATGACCGCAACGAAAATTCCGCCCGAGGCAAGCATGCCGGAGGAAATCCATTGGCAGGGCCGCTTCATCATCGCCAAAACCCGCGGCAAGTGGGAATATGTCAGCCGCGCACGCGATATCCGCGCCGCTGTCATTCTCGCGCTGGATGGCGACGAAGTGATCCTGGTCGAGCAATTCCGGGTGCCGCTTGGCCGCCCCTGCCTCGAGCTGCCTGCCGGGCTGATCGGTGACGATGCTGGCGCGGAAGGCGAACATGCGCTCGATGCCGCCCAGCGCGAGCTGGAGGAAGAGACCGGCTATCACGCGGCCCAGTGGGAAAATCTGGGCGAGTATTTCTCGTCCCCCGGTATGGTCAGCGAAAGCTTCACTCTGCTGAAGGCCACCGGCCTGACGAAAGTGGGCGAAGGTGGCGGCACGGATGAGGAGAATATCACTGTCCACCGCGTGAAATTGAGCCGCATGGCCGAAACAATTGCCGAATTCCGGGCAAAGGGGCACGGGATCGACGTACGCCTGTTGATGCTGCTCGGCGCAGGCTTTATCGGCGGGTAATGTCCCGGCCCGAGGAATTGCTCGCCTTCCTGCCTGAAGGCTTCCCCGCCAACCATTCCTCTGCCGAGGCGGCCTGCCTCGTCGCGGAACGGATAGCTCATTTGCCGCGCGGCGCGGCGCCCCCTGTCATCGGGATCAATGGCGCGCAAGGCTCTGGCAAGTCCACGCTCACCCAGTTGATCGGCATCGCGCTGGAACGCTTCCATGGAATGCGCCCGGCCCTGCTTTCGCTGGACGATTTCTACTTCGGCAAGCCGCCCCGCCTCCAGCTTGCCCGGCTGGTTCACCCGATGTGCGAGACACGCGGCGTGCCCGGCACGCATGACGTGCTGCTGATGGCCGACACACTCAACGCGCTAACCAAGGCCGAGCCGGACAGTCGCACGCCTCTGCCCCGCTTCGACAAGCTGGATGACGACCGGGTAAGCCGCGAGGAATGGCCCGACTTTGAAGGCCGCCCCGATGCGATCCTGCTGGAAGGCTGGTGCGTGGGCCTGCACGCTGAAGATGTGCCCGCATGGACCGGCCCGATCAACGAACTGGAAGCGGAAGAAGACCCGGCAGGAGACTGGTTCCGCTGGTCACTGAGCGAGCTAGCGGAGGCATATCCCGCCATCTGGGATCGCTTCGCCCTGCTCGTGTCGATAGAAGTGCCGGATATCGAAACCGTTATTGCATCGCGCCTGAAGCAGGAAGACGGGCTGGCCGCCGGTAGCGACCGCCCCCGCATGGACCGGGCAGGCGTGACCCGCTTTGTCCAGCATTACGAACGCTTCACACGCGCCGTCTGGGCATCCATGCCGCAGCGGGCAGACATGCTTTTCCGCCGGACACCGGATTTCGGTTACAGCCCGGCGAAGTGACCGCGACAACACGCGGCATAGGGGAGAGAAGAATGAAGATCGCAATCGTCGGCGCGGGAGCCATGGGCTGCCTCTATGCAGCCGCTTTCCACCGCGCGGGCTGTGCCGTGACGCTGGTGGACGTAAATCGCCCGCATATCGACGCGATCAATGAACACGGCCTAGAGCTGGAAACCCGTGCCGGGCACGAAGTGCTGCCCCTGCCCGCCCGCCTGCCGCAAGATGCGGAAGGGATCATGGACCTGCTGCTGGTCTTCACCAAGGTGTTCCACACCGATGGAGCCATGGTCGGCGCCGCTCATCTGATCGGACCTGACACGCACGTCCTCACCCTGCAGAACGGCCTCGGCAATGCGGAACGGATCGCCGCCCATGTGCCGAGGGATCGCGTACTGGTGGGCATCGCTTCCCTGCCAGCCGATCTGGAAGGTCCGGGTAAGGTCCGCTCCATGGGCGAAGGCGGCTCGCGGCTCTATCCCGCTTTCACACAGGACGAGAGCTTTGCAGCTCAAGTTGCTGAAAAGCTGACGCAGGGTGGAATGACCGCAAAGCTGGAGCCGAAGATCCACGAAGCGATCTGGGAAAAGGCGATCTTCAATGCCGCCATGAACCCGCTTTGCGCCCTCACCCGCCGCACGCCGGGCTTCTTCCTCGAAAAGCAGGAAGCGCGCGGGATGATCCATGCGGTGGTGGAAGAAGGCACGGCGGCGGCGAATGCCAATGGCTATGCCATTTCCTCAAAACCGATCCACGACCTGACACTGGTTTCAATGACCGACCATGCCGATCATGAAGCTTCCATGCTGCAGGACGTGAAGGCCGGACGGCGCACCGAAGTGGATTCGATCAACGGCGCCATCGTGGAAGCCGCCAAAAAGGCGGGGGCCGAAGCCCCCGTTACCGAGACACTGTGGCGCCTGGTAAAGCTGGAGGAAGCAAAGCTGGGGGAATAGCCCCAGCCCCGCCCGTTCCTCAATCTTCCGGAGCCACGACCTTGCGGCTGTGGAACAGCCACTTGCCTTCCACGCGCACGACTTCGTCGATGCCATTGCCCACGGCCAGCAACTTCGGCGGATCGTCCAGCTTGCCGGTCGCGCTCAAACCGTAGGTCTGCCAGTAATAGTGGATCTTGGCGGTGTTCGGGCCAGTGAATTCGATCCACTGGTTGCTGGTAGCGTGCTGCAGCTTGGGTGCTGCCTTCCCGTCCTTGGTGAAGTCCGCGATCATCTTGCGCAGGGCATCGCGGCCCTTGGTTTCGCCGAATGAGCCGTCTTCCGTGAAGGCCGACGCGTAGGCATCGGCATTGAACCTGTCGAGCGCGCGGTCGTAACGCCACATCAGCGCCTCGATCTCCTCGCGATCCTTGGCGCGGCGCAGTTCGGAATCCACGCTGCCGACTGCCGGCGGGCCACCTTCAGGCAGGCTGGCCGGATCCCAGTGCTGATCCGCCTTGCCGTCCACGAACCGCCAGGTGTCGAACCAGGTGGTGGTATAGGTCTTGGTCGGATCGCCCGGCATCGGCAGGGCGCGCACTGTCAGCACGGTGACGTAATCGCCTTCCGCCTGAACAGCCACGATGGGCGAGGTGAGCGTCTTGCACTCCTTGTCCTCGGGGCGCTTCGCCACGTTGATGAAATAATCCATCACGCCCTTCAGGCCCGATGCGGCGAAGGGATTATGCTGGATATAGCGGTCCGTGATCCATTCCGGCGCACGGGTCCACTGATTGCACTGCAGCAGTTCCTTCATGATGTGCAGCGCAGCCTGCTTGTTCTTATGCAGCTTGGGATCGCTGCTGTTGAACAGCGAGACCGGGTCCGGATGGGCAATCACCGGATCGCTCAACGGTTTCATCTGCGCGGATGCGGGTGCAGCCGCCAGCATGCCGGAAGCCAGCAGCGTCGCTGCCAGCATCGTTATTTTGGTCTTCATGGAATTTCCCCTCTGACTTCCTGATTCTCCCGTACCGGGTTTGTGTAACGGCCCCGTCATTTGTTTCAAACAATGCATATGGATTGCTTGGCTGTTGCGCTGCACCACGCGCATGCTAACCAAGCGACATCATCTACCGCCCGCCTGGGCACAGTCTGCCGAGCTTGAGACCATGCAATCGACAGCCCTTCTAGGCGGGATTTCCGCCCGATGAGCAATTCCGCACCACCTCCTTCGCTGGGTTTCAGTGTCGGCATCACCGGACACCGAGCGGACCGGATCGTTGACAAGCCTGCTGTCCGCGCCCGGGTGGACGAGGTTCTCAAGACCATCCAGCAGGCAATGGATCACATTACGACCGGTCACCTGTTCCAGGCAGGCCGCCACCCGCTGCGGATGGTTTCCGCCATCGCGGAAGGGGCAGATCGGATGGCCGCCGAGGCCGCACTGGACCTCGGTGAGACACTGGAAGTGGTCCTGCCCTTCCCGATCCCGGAATATGAGAGGGATTTCGAGACTGCGGAATCCCGCGCCGAATTCCACGATCTGCTGGGCCGCGCCTCTGCCCTCCTCGTGCTGGACGGCAATGATGAGGACCGCCCCCGTTCCTATGAGGCAGCGGGGATGACCCTGCTCGACAATTGCGACCTGCTGATTGCCATCTGGGATGGTGGGCCGGGACGCGGTCGGGGCGGTACACGCGAGATCATCGGCCAGGCTGCGCGGCGTGCCATGCCGGTGGTAGTGATCCCGCCCGACGGCGCCTCCATCACCGTTCACGGATCGATCCATGGCGAGCCGATGCGCTTCATGGATCTGCCCACCCATTCGCTCGACATCCTGCCTGACATTGTCGCCTCGCTGCTGGGCACCTATGGCGATGCCAAGGAAGAGGCGGAATGGCGCAAGCTCGCCGAAATGCCGCCCAACCCGCTGATCCATGAAGCCTATCCGCTGCTGCTCAAGCTGGCCGGTGTGCGCCCGTGGTTCCGCCGCAAGAGCGCGGGGGGCGGTGCGTGGGAAGATCCCCCGGCCAAGGGCGCATTGGCAGAGGCCTTCCACTGGTGGGACGATGCCGCGATCCGCGCGGCACAGGCCTTCCGCTCTGCCGTGATCGTCAACTTCTCGCTCGCGGCCATGGCAGTCGTCCTCGCCGCCAGTGGCGTGTTGGGCGGGCATTACAAATGGCTGTTCGTGGTGGCGGAAATCGTCACCATTCTACTGCTGCTGATCAATGCCGTCCATGCCGGACGGATGCGCTGGCAGGAACGCTGGCTGGAATCCCGTCAGGTCGCAGAACTTCTGCGCGTGTGCACCATGCTGCGCAGCGTTGGCATCGGGCGCGGAATTGCCGATCCGGGTGAAGGCGGTTCCAATGGCTGGTATGCCGGGGCCATTGCGCGCAGTTGCGGGATGGAATCTGTCGACCTCTCACACACCCTGATCGCTGCCGAACCGCTGATCGCGGAAGTGACGAGCCAGGCCAACTGGAACGAGAGCACATCGCACCGGATGCATCTGGCTGCACACCGGATCGAACGCTTCGGCGAAGTGCTGTTCGCGGCCGTGCTCGCCTCTTCGGTAGGCTGGCTGATCCTCTATTTCACGGCGGAGCATATCGCGACGGACCTGAAATATGTCCTCACCACCATCACCGCAGGCCTGCCCGCTGTCGCCACGGCCAGCTACGGCATCCGCGTGATCCTCGATTTCGAAGGCATTGCCGGGCGTGCGCACCAGATCTCGCTGGGGCTAAACGCGCTGCTAAAGCATTGGGAAGCCGGGCCGCAGGACTCCGCCAGCCTGCAGGAGTTTGCCCGCCGCGCCGCCGACATCATGCTGAGCGATGTGGCCGCTTGGCGCCTACTGGCGGAAGGGCGGCGACTGACGATCCCGGGCTAATCCCTGCCAGGCAAGGTCTGTATTCGGGAGGCCAGTCGGCAGGACCAGCCTCCTGAAACTATCAGACTTCCGCGCGGGTACGGACTTCGTGGACCAAGGTGTAATGGCCCACCGTCAATACGGAGCCGACCGGAAGCACTGCCGCACCCATCACCCGCTGGCCATCGACATAGGTGCCGTTGGTCGAATTGAGGTCCGACACGAAGAGATCGTTGTCTTTCAGTTCGACCGTGCAATGCGAACGCGAAACCTTTGAATCGGCCAGCACCACATCGGCTGGGGCCACACGGCCAATCTTTATGCCCAGCGGCCCGACGATGTAGCGCTTCGCCTCCCCATCACCCACCGACACTTCCAGACAGTGCAGTTCATCGCTGCCCATCATCGCGAATTCGTCGGACTGGGTGTAGAACTGGGTGGCTTCGTATTCTTCTTCCGGCTCTTCGATCGCAGCAGCAGCCTGTGTGCCGCCTTGCTTCATGATCGCTTCCTGCAAGGCAGCCACTGCCGACAGCAGGCTGTCCATCTTCACGTTGGCAGCGCCATCGGCAGTTGCAGGGGCCGAACGCGACGGCGGAGGTGCCGGGCGGACCGCGACCGGCTGCGGCGGCGGCGGCGGCGGCAGGCCGGCAGCCGCATCCTTGGCGCGCCCGCTATCCACCAGGCGCCGCACATCCTTGACGAACACCTTCCAGTGATCGTCTTCAATATCGCCATCCCAATGGCACAAATCCGCCGTATGGGTCAGTTCGAAGATGATCGGGCGATTGCAAGGCTCAATGATCACCGGAGCCAACGTGCGGTTCCGGTCAGCCAGCGTGGCTTCGGCGCGCACCCAGCGGGAAACGACCGAACGCGGCGACCACAGCACCACCACGGCCTTGGCCGCGCGCAGTTCCTGCTCGATTATCTCGTCGAAGGTCTCGCCCGAATGGAGCGCGGCATCCCACCACACCGAAAAGCCTTCCTGTCCGAAAGCCTCGGCGAATTTCTGCGCAGTCCCCTGATCATCCCGGGCGTAGGAAACGAAGATGTCCTGTCCGTGCAACTCGACACTCCAACCAGAACAGCCATGGGTTCGCACCCAGGCATGTTGGCATTTCAGCGATCCCCACCGCGACGCTGCTCACCAGCCCCGAGAGGTTTTGCGGCAGCGACCATCTGTTCTTGAAACACGCCCGACTCCCCCAAGCCGGGTGCGCGATTGGAGCGGGAAGATAGCTCAAGACCCTTCATTCGCAAGTGCAAAAGATCGTTGACACAATTCGCCCCGCCAACCCGGAAATCGCGGAAATGCGCGGGTTTCCGATGTCGAAAGTTAACCTGACTTTACCCTGACTATCACCATTGTCACATTGTCGGGCGCCCCGCGTGCAAGGACCATTTCCAGCAGTGAATCAGCAGCTTGATCAAGCGGCTTGGAATAGAGCGCAGCCAAAATCTCCACCTGGGTTACCATCCGCGTCAACCCGTCACTGGCGAGCAGGAAGATGTCACCGGGGAATGCGACACCGCCCTTGGTATCCACATGCAGATCTTCAGAAGCCCCCACTGCGCGCGTGATTACATTGGAATTGGGGTGTTTTTCCGCATCGTTCGGATCGAGCATTCCCGCCGCGACCAGATCCTGCACCAGGCTGTGATCGCGCGTGATCTGCACGATAGTACCATCGCGATAGCGATAGGCCCGGCTGTCCCCCGCCCAGAAGCAGCGATATTGCCCGCCACCCAGCGCAAGGCCCACCACGGTGCTGCCGATCGTGCGCGGCTCCATACCCTGATGGGCAAGGTCGATCAGAAAACTGTTGGCTTCCTTCAGCGCGGCAACCGCCTGCCCGGTCAGCGCTTCGGGATCGGGTGACGGCGAGAGGCCCGAGATCGCCTCCACCACTTTCGCACTGGCCACTTCGCCGGCTTCGTGCCCGCCCATTCCATCGGCAACCACCCAGATTCCCTTGTCGGGATAGCTGGCGAAGGAGTCTTCATTGAGCTTCCTGCGGAGCCCGACATGGGTTCGCACGACGCATTCGAAACCCATTACTTATTCCTTACACAGGGCCTGCCTAAAGGCTGGATATTTGCAATGGATCGTGCAATTTCCGTTGCGGCGCAACATTTAGAGCACGGGAAGTCATCAATGAGCAAGGCCTATAGCAACAAGGCGCTGCCCGCTGGCACGATCTTGCGCGAATGGCGCCTCGAACAAGTGCTTGGCGTGGGCGGCTTCGGCATCGTCTACAAGGGCCGGGGCATCTATTTCGACGAGTTGGTCGCCATCAAGGAATACTTCCCCAGCTCAATCAGCGAGCGTGACGAGGATGCAACTGTAGTTCCCATCGATTCCGATGCCGAGGAAGTACACGCGCTGGGCCTGAAGAAGTTCGTGGAAGAGGCCAAGCTCCTCTGGAACCTCTCCACCCCCACGCGCCATCCCAATATCGTCAGTGTGCGCAGCCTGTTCGAAATCCACGGCACCGCCTACATGGTGATGGATTTCGAAGATGGCGTGTCGCTTTCCAAGCTGCTCAAGCAGGGCACCCAGTTCAACGAACAGAGCCTGACCGCGCTGATCCGCCCGATCGCCGAAGGGCTCGAACGCGCGCACCGCGTCGGCGTGCTTCACCGCGACATCAAGCCGCCGAACATTCTCGTGAATGACGATGGACGTCCGGTGCTGATCGACTTCGGTTCGGCCCGTTTCGAATCCGGGGAAGCGACCAGCACCAAGGTCACGTTCCACACCCCGCCCTATGCGGCGATCGAACAATATGTGAAGACCTACGATCAGGGCCCGTGGACCGACATCTACGCACTGGGCGTGGTGCTTTACGAATGCATCACCGGCGAGAAGCCGCCGGAAGTGCTCGAACGCATGCATGGCGGGCTGGGCAAGCCACTCGTCGAAGGTAACTGGCCTGGTTACAGCAAGGGCTTCCTGCGCGCTGTCGATGCAGCGATGACGATCAAACCCAGCGAACGGCCGCAGTCCATCTCGCAGTGGCTCGAACTGTTCGACCGGGGCGAAGATGTACCTCTGCCCGCCCCTGTTCCGGATGAGGAAGACGAAGACGCGACCCGTGTGTCGGCCTTTGTCTCTACGCCTGAAGAACTCGTGCCGGTGGACCCTCCGGCGGAGGGTATCGCCAAGGTGGAGCAGTCCGATACCGGCGTTCCCGACGATCCGAAGGATGCCCGCTTCAAGCGCGCCGGTCAGGATACTGGCACCACGAAAAAGGTCGATCAGGTTCCCCCTCCTCCGCCGGTGGAAGCCAGGGCGGTGGCGCCGGAACCCGCTGCCGACAAGGAAGACAAGGCAAAGCCCGCCGCCAAGACTGTCGGCGCTGCTACTCCGCCGAAGAAGCCCGCTGCCCCGGCCAAGGCTTCCGGCCCCGCAAAGAAGCTCAATCCGGCCCTCATCGGCGGCGCGGCGGTCGCGCTGGTGCTGGCGGTTGCTGGTGGCTGGTATCTTTCGAGCGGAGATACGGCGAGTCAGACGGACGAGGCGCTGCTGGCTGACGATGTCCTGCCCACCGAGGAAGTGGTGGAAACCGTCAGCATTCAGGACGCCAGCGGCATTGCCCAGGCCGTGCAGGCGCTGGTTGACGATGCGCGCCGCCTGCGCGCACCGGCCGCTGCCTTGAAACCCCTCACCGACGCCGGGCCGCAGATTGCCTCGCTCGATGCTGAACGGCAGAAGCTCACTGGCGATGCGGCAAAGGCCAAGGAAGACGAAATGGGCACGCTCGCGCGCACGGCTGCCGGGCAGTTCGGCGCCGCGCTGGTCGCCGATGCCGATGGACGTGCCCGCCGCCTCGCAGCCGATCTGCCATGGGCCAATCCGCGAAATCCTGGTGCCGCTGCCGGTGCCACCGCGGAACGCCAGAAGATCTCCGCGGACATTCGCAGGGCATTGGGCGACATACGCGGCGCGGCCACTGCCTCGTCCAAGGCCACCGATACCGCACAGGCGCTGACGCTGGCCCGGCAGGCGCTTGCCCGCAACAGCGCCTATAATGCGTTGATCGCAAGGGCCTATCGCACCAAGGACGGCACAGCCGAAGCCACGACCGCCACCGGTGCGGCCGAAACGCAAAGCGCGGCGGTGCAGAGCAACAGTTCGAGCGCTGCCAACACGGCTCAGCCTTCCGCCACTGCGGCATCATCTCCGCCCGCCGGGAAGAGCGAACCGGCAACCGATGCGCAGAAGCGCCAGCTCAAATCCGTGGTCGACAGTGCCAAGGACATTTCCAGACAGGTGATCCGTCTAGCCGACCGTAACAAGCCGGGCAGCAATGCTACGGCTGAGCAGCAGGAAGGCTACCGCACCCGTCAGGCGAATGCGACCACGGCGCGCGACTACGATAAATATCTCGATACGCTCACTAATTCCATGCGTGGCGCACGAACCAAGACGGAAGCTGACCAACTCATCACGCAGGCGAACCAGACAAAGTCCTACCTCTCGCAGCTTCTCTCTGGCTCCAAGGCGGCCGACTAAGGACGCCTAAGGACGACTTACGGCATTTCAGGCGGGCGACGGTTCATCGGTGAACCTCGCCCGCCAACCTTTCTTCCTCCATGATACGGCTTACCATCACGCAATAGGGGCGTAGCGACAGATATTTCATCGCCAGGCCTGTCGTGCCGAAGACGATTGCGATCGTCACCATGGAATAGCGCAGCATGGTTTCGTCAGCGAAGACGTAATCCGTGATGAGCGAAACGGCGAGCGGTGCGATGGCTGAGCCGACCACGCTGATCATGAACAGGTAGATCGCGTTCACCTGCCCGCGAAACTCATTGGGCGTCACAACCTGGATCGCTGCCACATAGCCCGGCGAAGCGATGCTGGAGCAAAGCAGCGACACGGCAGAGCAGGCCATGGCCAGTTGCGGTGTAGGCATCAGCGGCTGCACGATGGCGAAAGGCAGGGCGGAAGTCAGGCCAATCAGCGACAAGCGCAGCATTGCGCCGGGATCGCCTCGCCGGGCCATCCGCTCGCCCAGCCAGGCCCCGATTGCAAGACCTACCGGCGTAGTCACCAGCGAGATCGTGCCCATCAATGGTCCAGCCGTTGCCGGCCCCCAGCCATAGGTCCGCTCGTAGAATGGGATACGCCAATGCAGCAGCCCGGTCAGCTCGATCTGAAGCAGGGCCACACCGCAGAGGAAGAATCCGAAGAAGCGAAAATTCGCCCAGATGAAGCGCAGCACTTCCAGAGCGGGCGGCTTTTCCGCGCTCCTGCGCCCGCGCCGGACCGGCTCCTTGACTGTGAGCAGAAAGGTCAGGGCCACGACGATGCCTGGTGCGCCGACCAGCAGCAGGACAATCTGCCAGTCGCGGAAATTCGTGCCAAGCGGACCAGCGATGTCCCTTCCCTCGAAATGGCCGAGCAACATGCCGCCAGCAATCAGCGAAAAAGCCATTCCGCCCACAATACCCATGGAATAGAGCGACATCGCGCGCGCCAGCTTCTCACGCGGGACAAGATCCGAAATCATCGAGAGTGCATTGGGCCCCTTCAGCGATTCGCCCGCTCCCGTACCGGCTCTCGAAAGGAACAGGTGCCAGAAGTTCTGAGCCAACGAACCCAGCGCTGTGGCCGTGCTCCAGAGCGTGATACCGAAGGACAGGATCAACTTGCGATTGCGCGTATCGGCCAGACGCGAAAGCGGCAGCCCAACCAGCGCATAGACGCCGGAAAATGCGATCCCACTGAGCAGGCCGATCTCCGTATCGGACAGGCCGAGATCGCGCTTGATCGGCTGGATCAGCAGGGACAGGATCCCGCGATCAATGCTGTCCAGCGCATTGATAAGGCCCAGCATCGCAATGGCATACCAAGCCACGGCGGCACTGGGGTAAGGCGACTCCACACTACCCCGCGACGCTCCGTTTTCCGGCGCTTTTCTATCCTCGTCCATGGCCTGCGCCTCTGTTCTGTTGGAGATCGTTTTCGGCAACGGCGCGAGTGGCTACCCTGCCCGGACAATGATGCGCAAGGTAATTATTAGCTATCTATGATTACTCCAATAAGCCGACCTTCGCAGACAGAGTCAATCTCTAGCTAATTGTTTTCTACCTATCGGCTAGTGTTGCATTCATTAGCTAGATAAGTATTATAGCCATGCCGGGCGGTGCCCGGTCCGGGCTGCTGCGCGCGCGGCATCCGGTCCATCGGGCGCTCACGGAATCTCGTGCCGTGGCGTGCTTCAATCCGTCGTCAGACGGGCGCTTGCCGCAACAGGAACGGCCACCGCACCGGGGCCGTGTGATTCCGCGCGACCACTTAACAAGACGCAGTGCCAAGGCGCTTTCGGAAAAATGGTCAAACAGACCGGCCGGAACGTCGGGGGAGATTTGGGAGGATATAATGCTGAAGGGACGTTGCCTGGCCAGATTTGGCCAGAGTGTATTCGCGTGTTCCAGTGTGATCGCCATTGCTGTGGGATCAGCAACGGCACAGGCGCAGGATGCCAATTCCGCGCAGACCACCGCCGAACAATATGACGATCAGGCGATTGTCGTCACCGGTTCGCGCATCGTGCGACGTGATTATGATTCGGATTCGCCGATCGTCACCATCGCACCGGAAATGCTGGAGAATTCCGGCTCCGTCTCGCTAGACGAACAGCTGAAGGAACTGCCGCAATTTACCGGTGGCGCCGGTGCGCAGGTCAGTTCGCGCGACGTGCAGCAATTGCCCACGAACAGTCCGGGCATCGCAACCGTGAACCTTCGCGGCCTCGGCTCCAACCGCACCCTGGTGCTGCTTGACGGGCGGCGTGTCCAGCCCGCCAACGCGACCATGGTGGTGGACACCAACGTCATCCCCAAGGCGGCGATCTCGGGGGTGGAAGTGATCACCGGCGGTGCCGCATCGACCTATGGCGCCGATGCCGTGGCCGGCGTGGTGAACTTCCAGCTCAAGCGGAACTTCTCCGGCATCGACATCGACACCCAATACGGCATCACCGAACGCGGTGACGGCGCCACCTGGGACGTTTCAGCCCTTGTCGGCTCCAACTTCGCGGATGATCGCGGCAATGCGATCCTGGGCGTCAACTTCTCCGACCGAAGGGAAGTCTACGAGCAGGATATTCCGTTCTTCGAACGCTCGCTGCGCGATCCCAACTTCACCGGCGGTGGCACATTCCCGCTGTTCCCCGGTTATACATTGTTCCCAACTGCCAACCTCGTCACTTTCGATTACGGCAGCACGAACAATTACCCCACTCAGGCAGCAATCGACGCCGTTTTCCAGAAATACGGCTATGCCGCGGGTGACGTCCTGACCGGTTCCAACACGGATCTGTTCTTCAATTCGGACGGCACCTTGTTCAGCACGGCCCCGGGGAAGGTCTCCGGCAAACCGGCAGTGAACTACAAGGGCACCGCATATCCGGATACCCGCCTGCTGGCGAACGGCTCGCTTGCGCCCAACATATCGACTGCTTACGCCTCGATCCCGATGCGGCGCTATTCGCTGTTCGGCCACGCCTATTACGATGTGACCGACGACATCACGCTCTACGTGCAGGGGCTGTTCAATCAGTCGGACGTGGAGACGCAGTCGACCTATTCCAGCGTTGCCGATCAATGGGGCATCGGCGTGACATTCGATGCGGCAACCTGCGGTGCAGCCGTGGGCCATCCCGTGCCACAGGATTTGTGCGATATCCTGCGCAGCCGCCCCAACCCCAACGGCGCATGGGAACTGAACTGGCCCGCAACCTATCTCGGCCCGCAAAAACTCAAGACCACGCTGACCACTTACGAAGTGATGGTGGGCGCACGCGGCAACTTGCCCTTCTCGGACTGGACCTTCGATATCTTCGCCTCGCATGGTCGCACCGGGCAGGAAACGACCTATGAGAACTTCGTCGTCCTCAGTCAGGCGCAGAAGCTGGTATCGCTGCCGAATTACGGTGCGAACTCTACCTTCTACAATCCGCGTGTCGGTCTGGACGCCACATGCACCAGCGGGCTCAACCCCTTCACGGTAACGACCGTCTCGGACGATTGCCGCGAACTCATCTCGCCCGATCTGCACACGCTGACATGGCTGACGCAGGATCAGGTGGAAGCGAACTTCCAGGGCTCACTGCTAACGCTTCCGGCGGGCGAAGTCCGCGCTGCTCTGGGCGCCGCCTATCGCGAGAACGATTACGACTATTCTCCCGATGCAGCCTTCCGCAGCGACAATCTGACCTCGCTCACGACCGGCGTGTTCAGCGTGCTCCCGGCAAGCGGATCGATCGACGTCAAGGAAATCTACGGAGAAGTCCTCGTCCCCGTGCTGGCCGATATTCCGGGCATTCAGGAACTGACGCTCAATGCAGGCATCCGCTATTCGGACTACAATACGGCCGGCGGCGTCACGACTTGGAAAACCACGGCGGACTGGCAAGTGGTAGACTGGCTGAAGCTGCGTGGCGGCTATCAATATGCCAATCGCGCGCCCAACATCGCGGAACTGTTTCAGCCCGGCACGTATCAGACAGTCGGCTGGGCGGATCACGATCCATGCTCCAACCTCACTCTGGCAGATTACGGCAATGTCGCGCGCAATCCGGACCGAGCCAAGGTTCAGGCGCTGTGCAACGCGATTGCAGGCACGACAAACGTGATCAACGATTCCTATGTCGGCAATCAGCCGCGCCTCTTCGTGCTCGGGCGCGACTATGTGGTGGGCAACCCCGACGTGAAGTCGGAAACCGCCAAGACTTGGACTCTGGGCGGCGTGCTGCGCGCACCATCGACTTCTGACTGGCTGCGCAATCTCAGCCTCTCGGTCGATTATTACAACATCCGCGTGGACGGTGCGATCCAGTCGGCCTCGACCCAGTTCGTGTATGAGCAGTGCTTCAACAAGGACGGTGCCAGCAACCCGACCTATGACGCGAACAACCAGTACTGCCAGCTCATCAATCGTGACTCCACGACCGGCTTCTGGCTGTCGACCACGGCGGAATACCAGAACCTCGGCATGCTCGCGACTTCGGGTATCGACGCCTCGCTCGACTGGCGCGTTCCTGCGCCTGGCATTGGCGAGCAAGGCTCGGTATTCCTCAACGTTGCGTTCAACTGGCTGGAGAAGTTCGACGTCCAGGCAGTCCCTGGCGGTGCGGTCACCCATTACAAGGGAACCAATGGCTTCGGCGCACAGTTCGACTGGCGACTGAACACCACTGTCGGCTACGATTTCGGCCTCGGCAGCCTCTCGCTCAGCTGGCGCCACCGGCCCGAGATCCAGCCGACTGCAACCGGCTCCATCCCGGTCAAGAGCTACGACATCTTCGATCTGGCAGGCCGCGTGAGAGTGAACGACACCCTGTCCATGCGTTTCGGCGTCGAGAACCTGTTCAACAAGGAACCCCCCGCCGTGGGCACAGTTCCGGGCGGCAATTCCGCGTCCGGCACGACCGATGCGAGTGTGTACGACATCCTCGGTCGCCGCTTCTATCTGGGCATCAAGGCCTCGCTCTGAACCTGATCCCGCCCGCCCTGCCCGGTTGCGGCAGGGCGGCCGTGGAGAGGCTGGGCAGGCCACTCACTTGCCTGCCCAGGCATTGACCTCCCACGCACTGAGGCCCCGCAATCGTGGTTGCGGGGCCTCATTTTTGTGAGGTTCACGCAAGTTACGTCAGTCAAGCCGCTCGCAGCGATAGGTAGTGCGGCCCAGTTTGCATCGATAACCGCCCATCGCGGCTTTCATGGCGGTAAATTCCACCCCCGCTTCCGGTACGATGCGGATCGTTTCCGCAGAGGTCTGCCGCCAGACGGCTCCTTCGGACGTGACGACCAAAAGGCGTCCCTTGCCGACCAGCTTCGCGAAGGCGACCTGGCCCTTCACCTCATCCAGCCGAGCGGGAGATGCGGAGCGGGGAACCTCGGCCTTCGCCGCTTCCTGAGGATCGTCCCTACCAGGCCGCTGGCCGAAGGTCTCACGCTGTTCGGCTACTTCCTGCTGCGGATCTAGCAGTCCTGCACGGCGCAGCACTTCATCCATGCAAGTGTGGCGCCGCGCGCTCCGGTCTTCACCAGCACAGCGGGCAATCTCCTGCCAATTCGCCGCCGGGTCTGCCCCCGCGCCCTGCGCCAGCGCTGTTCCCGTTGCCAGCAGCGTGCAACCGCCCAACGCTGCAATACGCAACTTGCCCATATTCTCTTCCTCCCCCGATTCCGTCGATCCCTCTGCAGACCGGCACCCTGAAGCACGGTTCAGAAATTAAATTGCTTGCTAATTATTAGCAGGAGAGGAACCCAGCACAAGGCCGGGCTGGAGGCACTATTCTTCGGTGTCGGGAAGGCCGGCATCGAGACGCGCCAACAGCACTTCCAGAACCTCGTTCACCTGCAGGATCTGCTCTTCCGAGAAGCCTTCCAGCAACCGTCCGCGCATCGCGTCGGAAATGGCGAAAATCCTGGCCAGTTCGGCCTCACCACTGCCGGTTAGCCGCAACTGGTTGGTGCGCCGGTCCTTGGGATCGGGCAGGCGTTCCACCAGCCCATCCTTTTCCAGCGTATCGAGCATGCGGGTGAGTGTCGGCCCTTCGATCCGCAGCCGCCGGGCGATTTCCACCTGTGGGCTGAGCGGCGGGGAATTGAGGATGGCCGACATCGCCTCCATCCGCGCAGAACTCTGCTCGATAGGGCGTAGCCTTTCATCGAGCAGCGAGCGCCAGCGACGGGCAGTCAGCACCATATGCACGGTCATGCGGATTTCCGGTGTTGATCGCCCTTCGCGATAGAGCGTGAAGCTGCTCTTCACTCCCTTGACCTGCTTTGCGCCGCCACCTGTTGTCATCGCTTGCCTGTTCCCGCCCTTTGCTTGCCGCCAGCGCACGCGGCCGCACGCCAGAGCCCATAACCGTCTTCCCACCAGATGGAAGCGCCCATCAGCTATCTCTTAGCATTCGAATTAGTTCCAGGCACTCTATGACAGAGAAAATCCGGCAGAAAAGCGTGGCCTGATCTTCAGCCTCGTTCGGACATCAATCAGTGCAAGACTATGCATTCTTGGGCAAAGCCACTCCCCCTTCCTGCCGCATTGCCATTCGACACATACTGGCGTTAGAGCGCGTTCGAACGAAGGAGAGGATTGCCATGATTACCGTGTATCACGTCCCCCATACCCGCTCATTGCGCGTGCTCTGGCTGATGGAAGAGCTGGGCGAAGAATACCGGGTCGAGAAGCTGGGTTTTCCGCTGCCGGCAGAATATCTGGAGATCAATCCTGCAGGCACCGTGCCCGCAATCGACGACGACGGCATCCGCATGGGCGAATCCCTTGCGATCCTGCAATATATCACTGGCCGCCGCCTGCCACAGGCGATGGATTTCACTGTCGGCCCGAACCCGGAACCTGCCGATTACGCGACACATCTCCAGTTCCTGCATTATGGCGAGGCCAGCCTGACCTCGGCCGTCTCCGTCATCTTCCGCACCGTGAAGCTCGCCCCGGAAGGCGAGAAGGACAATTTCAGCGTCCGCGACCTGAAGGCCGCCTTCGGCCGCCGCATGGCGCTGTTGAATGCCCACATGGAGGACGGTCGCCAGTGGATCATGGGCGACAAGTTCACTATCGCCGATATTTCGGTCGGCTATCCGCTGATGATCGCGCAAATGCTGGACATGGGCGACGCGCTGTCCGACAAGGTCGCCGCCTATGTTGAGCGACTGAAGGCCCGTCCGGCCTATCAGCGCGCTACTGCAAAGTAAGTGACGCATTGCCCCGGCAGGCTTGCGAGATCAGGCCTGCCGGAGCTCAAAGACGGACTTGCCCGAACTGGATTCGGGGCCTTCTGGGGGAGTTGAAGGAATGGGGCACAATCAGGCGAAGTTTCGCAAGCAGGCGCGCGTCGCAATGGGCATCGCGGCCAGCGTTACAGCATTGGCCGCGGCCAGCCCGGCAGCAGCCAAGGATTGCAGCGAACTGGTGGGGCTCAAGCTCGATAAGGGCAAGGTGACTTCCGCCCAGCTCGTGGCGGCGGGAGCTTTCGAACAGCCCGCCAATCCCTTCGGCCCGCCACCCGGCGTCGCCAACGCTGCCTACAAGAACCTGCCTGCCTTCTGCCGGGTGCAGGCCACGCTTACCCCTACTTCGGACTCCGACATCAAGGTTGAAGTCTGGCTGCCAGCCACAGGCTGGAACGGCAAGTTCGTGGGCATCGGCAATGGTATCTGGGCCGGCCAGCTCAGCTATTCGCAGCTCGGCGATCCACTCTCGCGCGGCTATGCCGTCGCCACGACCGATACCGGACATACGGGCAGCGGCCTGACCGCCGAATGGGCCATCGGCCATACCCAGAAGCTGATCGATTTCGGACATCGTGCCGTGCACGGCATGACGGTGACGGCAAAGGCCGCAATCAGCGATTTCTACGGCAAGGGGCCGAGCTTCTCCTATTGGAACAGCTGCTCCACCGGAGGCCGACAGGGCCTGATGGCGGCCTTCCGATACCCGGAAGATTATGACGCGATCTCGGCCATGGCACCCGCCAATCCGATGACGCAACTGATGACCCAATCCATGTGGGCCGGCTTCCAGTCGCAGCGCACGCCGCAGTCGAAGCTCACTCCGCAGGCGTTGACACTGGTCCACAAGGCCGCCGTCGCGCAATGTGACAAGCTGGACGGATTGGAAGACGGGCTGATCTCGCGGCCCGACGCCTGCACTTTCGATCCGGCCGAACTGCTGTGCAAATCCGGCGCGGGCGATAGCTGCCTCAATGCCGATCAGGTTACTGCCATGCGCGCCATCTATGAAGGCGTGAAGGAGCCACGTTCCGGCCAGATCCTGTTCCCCGGCTGGCCGCGCGGATCGGAACTGCAGCTTGCCGCACTGACCGGCGGGGATGCGCCCTTCCCCGTAGCGCTCACCTATATGAGCATGCTCGTCTTCGCAGACCGCCCGAACTGGAACTGGCGTAGCTTCGACTACGGCGCGGATTCCAGCCGCGCGCATTTCTATGGCAAGGACATTCTGGACGTAACGCCGGCCGATCTTCGCCCCTTCTTCGCGCGCGGCGGCAAGCTTCTGCTCAGCCATGGCTGGTCTGACGGGTTGATCCCCGCCAATAATACGGTGGAATTCTTCAGTTCGCTTTACCGCGTCCTGCCTGCCAATCAGGCAAAGGATCAGGTCCGCCTGTTCATGGCACCGGGCATGGAACATTGCTCAGGCGGCGAAGGGCCTTCCTCCTTCGATACGCTGGGCGTGATCGACGATTGGGCCACCAGCGGCAAGGCTCCGCGCCGCATTATCGCCTCGCGAGTCGCTGCCCCGGCCATGGGCGCCGGTCCGGCCGCTCCGGCCCTGCCGCCGATGACCCGCCCGCTCTGCCCCTATCCGCTGGTGCCGACCTATAAGGGCTCCGGCGACAAGGCGGATGCAAAGAACTTCGACTGCAAGGCAGCCCCGCAGGCCTGAAAATGAATGAAAGGCGCGGCCGGGCCAGTCCCGCCGCGCCTTTCAGGCAAAATCGTCGGCCATTTCCGGCTCGATCCGTTCACCCACGATGCGGGGTGCCGTTTCCCGCAGGAACAACGCCGTGATCCCACCCAGTATCACCAGCACGATCAGGAACCAGAGCGGCGCCTGAAGGCCGTACAGGTCGGACAGCCAGCCCGCTATGAACGGCGCGAAGACACCGCCCAATATCTCGCCTACGCCCATCACCAGCCCCATGGCCGTGGCCACCTGTCGCGGCCCGACGGATTCGGTCGGCACTGTGGCCATGAACATCGGGAAGATGCCGTTGAACATCCAGCCGACGAAGAAGATCAGCCCCAGGATCGCCACCGGCCCATCGAAATAGAGCGCGCCCAGCGGCAGGATCACCCCGACAAAGCTGCTGACCACCATCACTGGCTTGCGGCCGACAAAGTCCGAAATGGCGGTGACGATGAAGCTGGCGAGGAAGGATGAGACACCCAGCACCGCCATCAGCCCGGCAGCCGTTTTGTCGTCAATGCCGCGATATTGCACCAGCACCAGCGGCATGAAGGCCCAGGTTACGACAAGGTAGGAAACCAGCAGCACCGCCATCACTGTGCAGGCCATCACGTTGCGGTTGGTGAGCACGTCGGCCACCGGCGCCCGCTCGCCCGCCTTGCGGGGGGCGGCCTTCGGCACCGGCCGTTCCACCACGAAGAGCACGATCAGCAGCGCCGAAATCAGCCCCGGCACCGCCGCGAGGAAGAAAGCATCGCGCCAGCCCCAGGCGAGCGCGACCGGCACCAGAACCAGCGGGGCAACAGTTGAGCCGAGCAGGCTCGACCCGACATTCTGCGTCACGCCCATGGCCAGTGCCCGCCATTTGGGCGTGACCTCTGCGGCAACCATCGCGTGGCTGATCGGCATGACACCGCCTTCGGACAGGCCCATCACCAGCCGTGCGCCCAGCAGCATGAGGAAGGATGAGGCAAAGCCCGAGACGACCGAACAGGCGGAAAACAGCAAGGTGGAAAGTACGATCAGGATCTTGCGCTTGCCGGCCTTGTCGGACAGCCAGCCGACAAAGATCGCCGCGACCGCCCAGGTGAGCGACAGCGCCGAGCCCAGCATGCCGACCTGCGTGTAGCTCAGCCCCAGTTCGGGCTGCACGAAGGGCATCAGGAAATTGAGGGCATTCCGGTCAAAGAACAGAATGCCGAAATTGAGGCACAGCAGAGTGACGAGGAGGACCTGATATGTGCCCGAAGAACGCCGCGTCTCCATCAATCCCCCTCTCCCCCGTTTCAGGCCCTGCCTCTGCCTCAGTCGGGCGTTTTGCAGGCGAAGCTTGACGCCTTGTCCGGATCTCCGCCGGTATAATGCGCATAGGAAGGATAGGGGCAAAGCGGCCTGCTGGCCACTGCCGGACTCTTGCGATGGGCAATCACTTCCTGCGGGGCCTTGCCCTGTTCCACCCAGTCAACCAGCTTGCCCAGCATGTCGAACTGGTCATAGGCATTGCCGCCCTGACAGTGGAGCATGCCGGGGACCATGTAGAACCGGCTGGCATCGGTAAACGCCTGCCCATTGGTCGCCTGCGCGCGCTGATACCAGTCCCACGTGGCAAAGGGCGAGAACCAGAAATCCGAAACGCCGTGGAAGAACATGATCTTGCCGCCGCGATCGAGATAGGTGTTGAGGTTCGTCCAGTAATTCGTGTCGGTCAGCCGCTGGGCCGCATCCTGCCGGATGGCATGAGCGCGGGCGTCCAGATCGATGCTGGTGGCCGTACTCGGCGGCCCGAACGGCCCTGGCCCGCCCGTGGGCAGATAACCCATCGGAGTAGACATGATGCCCGTATCGGCGGCCATGCGCGTGTAGATCGGGAAGCCTGCCTTGTCGCTTGGACCGGCAAGGCCAAGCTCCAGCGCGCGCACTTGCCCTGCACTTAGGCAGCCATCCTTCTTCGCGCCCGTACATTGCAGCTTTGCCGGCTTGAAGTCGCATTTGGCGACATTCTCGATCATGCCGTCCTTCAACCCGTCCAGCGCATCGCACTGGTCCAGAATGCCGTTGAGCAGAGTGGAGCGATCCGCTGCGGTGAGAATCTGCGTGAAGTCCGGCTTGCCATCCGCACCAAGCGGGGCGGCCTGATTGAACAGCACCTGCGTATATTCCACGCCGAGATTGGAATCCCCGGTGCGCATGGCAGGCGCGCCCACTATGATGCCGTCGAACAATTCGGGGTAACGCTGCGAGGCCAACATGCCTTCGCGCCCGCCGGTGGAGCAGCCGGTCATGTAGCTGTGATCGGCAGGCTTGCCGTAATAGCTTTGGGCCACCTGCTTGCCGAGCAGGGCCACGGTGCGAACCGAGCTTTCGGCGAAATCCAGCGCGGCGCGCTGATCGGCCATGAAGCTGTCATCGAACACTACGCCCTGATGGCCGCTATCGCTGGATATAACTGCAAAACCGCGCGCCAGTGCCGGGCGTCCATCCGATGCGACAGGGCCAGTCGGTGGCAGAACGGAGCCGTTCAGCCCGCCCCCGCCCTGCAGCAGGAAGCGCCCGCTCCAATCATCCGGCAAAGCCATGGCGAAGCGGATGCCATAGGTCTTCCCGCCAGCACCCTTGCGTTCATTCACGACCCCTTCCACGCGGCAATGGCCGGGAAGTCCGGCGACGGTCCAGCCATTCGGATCGACGAAATCCTTGTCGGAAGCATCCACGTGTGTGGCCGAGGTGATCTTCACATCCGGACCAAGCACGGTGGCAGCAAACGCCGCGCAGGCCGGCGCCATGCCGGCAGCGGCGGCGCCATTGGCGGCGGGGGCCGTATTGCCCATGGTGAAGGCAGTGCCCGCCAGCAAAAGGGCGCAGCCGCCCAGCTTCCAGGACTTCATCGTCGATCTCCCCCATCGGCCCGCCTTCTGGCGCGCTTCGACCAGACGGGCATTGTGCCACGCCATTTCCGGGCCGGTTCATTCCACGAAGAGAGGACGCTTGCAAGCGAGAGACAACGTTGCCCTGCACTTCGCACGCAGTGGGGTTGGGAACGGAAGGGGCGGGGCAGCTCCCTCCCGCTCCCACAAGGTCAGAAGCCAATGCGCAGATTCCCTCGCACCGCCAGAGCCGTATTGCCAAAGCGGTCTTCCGCACTCAGTTCGCCGCCCATAGTGTAACCGGCATCCCCGCCCACGGCACGCAGCCGGGCATACCAGCCGCTGGTGGTCTGTTCGGGATCGAGCGTGAAGTTCTGGCCGCCTTCGAAATGCGCCGTAGTGGAACCCAGCGCACCGGCGACGATCTGGCGCCAGCCGCCTTCGGCCTCCACGCGGAACCAGTTCCAGTCATACCGGCTATTGCCCGAGAAATCGACGCCCAGCGTCATCCCGCCGTTGACCGCCAGCTCATCCGAAGTGCGCCCTTCGACGATAAGGTTGAAACCCTTGCCGCCGCCTGTGTCGGAATAACCGTCTTCCTTCAGCCGAATATAGTCGAAGGTCACGGATGGGCGGTAGAACAGCGAACCGCCGCCTTCCAAGGATGCACCCCCACTAAAGGTAATCAGGTCGCCATCCCAATTGCGAGAGGCCGTCCGCTGGATCGTTTCTTCCCCGGCCTTACCCACGAAGATACGCTGGCCGTTGAAGCTTGCCAGACCGTAGGAACCACGCGCCCAGGCATTCAGGCGATCCCACTGGCCTCGCCAATAGGCCGCCAGTTCATAGGTGTTCGATTTGACATTATTGTCCGAACTGCCGGTGTCGTAATCGTTCGACAGCCAGTCCAGCGACAGGCCGAAACTGCCGACGCCCGACTGGATTTCGGCAGCGGCGGAAAAGCCGAAGCCACCCAGATCGTAGGCTGCGGTATCGCCCTCGTCTTTCTTGGCGTTCCATGCGGCGGCGCTAAGGATGATGTCGATCTTGCCGGCCGAATAGAGCGGCCCGTAAGGATCGGCGACCTGCTGGGCAAATGCCCTGCTGCCCAGGCTGAGCGAGGAAAAAGCCCCGCCCGCATGATCGGGCAACATCTGCCGCACCTGATTGCGGAACTGATCGGCATTGGTGGTTCCCAGGAACACATCTTCGATCTCGTCATCCTGCGACAGTGCGGCATAGATTGCATTGTAGGCCGCGCTCTGGGAACGGTTGAGGCCCAGTTCCGTGGTGGTGCGGCGCACTACGTCCACGGCAAGCTTGTTCGCGCCCGCATCCGTCGCCAGCGTGCCCTTGAACATGTAGGGTAGCAGGTCGGACTTGGTCGTGATGTTCGACGCGCCGGTGAGCGTGCCTGCCTGCAGGATGGTGTAGCGCCCTTCGGCATTCGTCGTATCGGACAGGCGCAGATAGAGCTGCGATCCGCTGGCGAAGCTGGCCGTGCCTGCGACATTATAGGCCGTCCCCTCGCCCGCCGTCTTGTCGAGAGTGGCCACAAGCACACCTGTTGCCCCGACATTGAGCGAGCCGATCGTGGCAGGCGTCGCGACATCAAGCGCACCGCCGTTCATTGTAATGGCGAGGTTCCCCGAATTGACCAGCGATCCTTTGAACAGCGAAGTCGCGCCAAGGGTCAGCGTATCGGCACCCCCGCCAAAATCGGCCACACCATCGAACACGGCCGTATTGCCGAGCGTGATGCTATCCGCTCCGCCGCCGAAAAAGGCCTTGCCCTGGAACACGGCATCGCCGGAAAGGGCAAAGCTGTTGTTACCCTCGCCGAAATAGACATTCCCCTTCACGAGGCCATCGGCCACGCTGAATACATCGCTATTGCTGCCGAAGCGCACGTCACCCAGAATCTGCGGAGCGGCAACGCCGGAACCGACCGCGAGTTGCTTGACGACTGCACCGGTCGTGTTCGCGGAAAGGTCGATGGCGATGTTGCGGGGTGAACTTGCAGCCGCACCGCTCGCGGAAATGACGCCGGAATTCTCGATCAGGACGAGGCTGCCCGATTTGTCGAGGAGCGCGGTCGCGTGGCCGCCCTCGCTCCCGGAAACGGCCTTGATCGTCCCGCTATTCGAGATTGCAGGGACATTGGCGCCTGCGTCGATCTGGATTGCCACGCTCTTTGAAGCGTCGTCCCCGCCGCCCGTAGCCGAAACCGTGCCGGAGACTTGCAGAACCGGTACGGACGCACCGGCACCGAAACGCAAAGCCGTGGCGCTGGCTCCCTTGGCAGTCGCGGAAATATTGCCCGAAACGGACATGCCATTCGCGACGCTGACTGCGCCCCCTTGCCCGCCAATCACCATGCCGCTGGCGCTCACGCCATTGTAGACGCCATTGCCCGCAACGGTGCCCTGGATCTGAACGCCATAGGCGCTGCCCGCGCCCACAACCGGCCCGATGGCAATATCCTTGCCATTCGCACCGATCACAAAGGCGGGAGCCGCACCATAGGAAATTACCGAGGCAGAACCTTCCTTGGCATCCTCAATCCCGTCATCGTCTTCGTCATTGTCGGTCGGACTGGCATCCTTCGGAGGCACCGCAAGCACGATCCCGCCAGACACATTGCCCGCCACGATCAGCGCTGGGCCACCCTGCAGCAGATCGTCAGCATCGAGCTTGGAGGCGTCGCTCGGCGCGCTCGTCTTGCGATAGCCGGTGGAGGTGATTGTGCCCTGGACCACCAGCGCTCCGACAATATCTCCGGTAAACTCAGCACCCACTGCATCCTTGCCAGTGGCGGAAACGGTTCCAGCCAACCGTACATTGCCGGTGATATCGCCGGTATGGACACCAACGCTTCGATCACCCGTCACCAAAGTCTTGCCGTCATGAGTGAAGGCCCCGGTCTGCAGGCCGCCCAGCCAGATACCGGCCGAGTCATTGCCTTCCACCGTGATCGTGCCGGTAGCCGAATTGGTGATCGCTCCGGTATGCGCGCCATCGGTCCGGATACCGAAGCGGTTGGAACCTAGGGCAAAAGGCCCGTCCAGATCGCCGTCATTATCGCTGTCGGCAGGTGAATATGTCTCGTCCACAGTGATCGCGCCACTATTCACGATGGCCCCATTGGTGTCGGCTGAAGCACGAATGCCAACTGCGTCATTGGCATTGGAGATCGCCACCGCCCCCTGAATTGTGACAGCATGACTGGAATCCATCGCCACCGCAGTCCCGTTCGCCGGCTTGACCGAGCCGGTGGAGGCAATGGTAACGGCATCGGGCGAACCGTTGTTTGCCGTAGAGGTCCGCACCTGGGTGGTTACTGCGGTCGAGATAGTGGTCGCCGCTGCAGGGGCTGCGAGGAAGGCGGCAGCCACTGCTGAAACGGCAGTGGAAACCAGAAGGTTACGGGACATCGGTTGCTCCAGCTCTGTCTTCGAACTGCAGACGGAGGCGCCGGGCCGGAGCCTTGGCGTGAGCGACGAAAAAATACGTAGTGCCCCCAAGGGCAGGACGATTATTGCCTAAAAGGCAGCGTCCAGGCCCAGCCGGACAGTGCGCGGGCGCAGGGGTGTGATCTGATCGCGCCCGATGGCGAAAGGGGTGCCAAGCGCGAAGCGATTGCCTTCTTCGTCGGTGAGGTTCGTGACGCCAAGCGTCACGCCCATTCCATCGTTGCCCACCCGCACGGTCAGCCCGCTATCGAGATAGTCGCCCTGTTCCTCGCCCAATTCAGGCCCGACGCCCAGCCGGGACTTGCCGACATAATTCGCCCAGCCCTGAGCTGTGAGATAAAGATCGTCGCCAATCTCGCGATCGTAATTGAACCCGATCCGCCCGGCGAAGCGCGCGATATTCGGCACCTGGCTGATCCGACCGGTGTTGGCATCCTGCAATGGAGGCCCGAACACCGGCGAGCCGACCGCCGTGCCGAAGGAGATGTCCAGCATTCGCGAAGGATCGTCCACCCGGCTGTCGTTGTAGGTCAGCCCAGCATCGACCCGGAGTTCCGGCGTGACTGCCACGCTGCCCTTCAAGCTGGCCGACCAGATGTGGCCATCGCCGATATTGGCCGTGGTAGGGAAACCGGAACTGTCGATGTAATCGGCCTGAATGTCAGTCCAGCGCGTGTAGGAGATGTTCGCCGCCAGGTCGAACGGCCCGCGTCCGGGATTGCCGTGCCGGGCGCCGAATTCGAATGTGGAGATGTGATCGTTTTTGAAGCGGGTGACGATGTCGCCTGCGATAGCCAGCCCGCCCGGACGAAAGCCTTCCTGATAACGCAGATAGAGCGATGTCTCTGGCAGCACCGTTGCCACCAACGAAGCCGAGGGAAGGAACGCCTGTTCCTTCCGGTCGGCTGTCACCGCGGCGAGCAGGTCGGCCTTTTCAGCAGTCAGGCTGGCAAAGGCAATATCCTCACCATCGCCGCTCAGCCAGGAATGGGTGAAGCGCCCGCCTGCTGTGGCGACAAGGCTTTCGGCCAGACGATAGCTCGCTTCCCCATACAGCGTGAACTCGTCCACCGCGTTGCGCACACCGGTGGTTGCCGCGAACAGGTCCGGATTGCCCAACGTGCGGGTCAGCTTCGTATCGTTGCTGGTGAAGCTGGCGCCCAACAGCCAGCCGAACTTCTCGCCTAGCGGTTGCCAGATGCGCGTTTCATTGGCGAACATCTCCGTCTCGTTCTTCTGCACGAACAGGCGGGGATCGCCATCGGGAGGTGTTGCATCATAGCGTTCTTCAAGCGCCTGCCCGGTAATGCCGGTGGAGCTTTTGAAGCGAATTTCGCCGAACTCGCGCGAGACGACGATCTGGCCCTGCGCATAATCGGCATCGAAGCCTTCGCCCACGCGTGCTGCGCGGGTCAGCGGCGGGCCGTCGCGGTCGGCATATTGGCTGTCGCGCCCCGAAGTGGTCTGGCCGATACCGATCAGGTCTACCGTCCAGTCCTCCCCCACTTCGAAGCGCAGGGCAGCGCGCCCGCCCAGCACATCCGTGCGGTTCACATCCTTGCGATCGAGCAGGGGTTTGTCGATGTAGCCGCCGCGCGTTTCGGCATCGACAGCCACGCGCAGTGCCACTCGTTCGCCCACCGGCAGATTGATCATAGCACTGGCATCGCCGCCCAGCGCGCCATGCTGCGTGGCGCTGCCGCCGATCATGCCCGATCCGCTCGTCACTCCGGTTTCCGGCGCCTTGGGCACCATGCGCAAAATGCCGCCCAGCGCGCCCGCGCCGTAAAGCGTGCCCTGCGGACCTTCCAGAATTTCCACCCGTTCAAGGTCCGACAGGCGCAGGTCAGGGTCCGGCGCATTGTAGCTCAGGCGAAGATCGCCGAAATATTGCCCCACGGTGGCCTGTGTCGGCCCCGTGAAGCTGGAATCGGCGATCCCGCGAATGAACAGCTTGTTGCGCCCGCTGCCGAGATGGGTGGAGGAAACAGTCGGCGCTCGCTCGATGATCTTTTCCGTGCCGCCTGTGCCGCCAAAGGTCAGATCCTTGCCGTCGATCATCTCCACTGCGCCGGGATAGAGCGAAAGCTCCATATCCCGCTTGGAGCCGATCACAATGATGTCCTGCGTCGGGGCTTGACGAGGCGGCGGGGCTGCTTTTCGCGGCCCGGCCTTACGCCCTGCCGCGGGCCTTGCCGCGCTACGGCGGGGCTTCGCGTCAGGCACCAGTCGCCAGCCGCTCGAGCCGGCCGGAATTGCCTTCGCATCCAGTGCCTTTGCCAGCTTCTTCACTGCCTCGGACGGCGAATATTTCCCCTTGATGGCCGGAACCTGCCGATTGGCCAGCGCGGGATCGGCCAGAACGATGCTGGTGCCTGTCTGGCGCGCGATCGCCACCGCCGCATCGCCACCTCGGCCCGCAGGTGCGCTGACAGCCACGTCCCGCGCATGGGCGGGCGTGGCGATCAGGGCCGCAAGGGCCAGAAGGGCGTAGCGCCGCATCCTATCTTGCCCCGATCACCCACCCTTCGCCCGCCTTGCTGACGCCAACGCCCAGCAACGGGCCAAGGCTTGCGGGATCATTGCGTACAGGTTCGATCAGCAGGCTGCCGGAAACGCGGCGCTGGGCAGCGCCAGGTGCTGCCGAGATCGCAAGGCCCGTGGCACGGCCAAGATCCTGCGCCACTGTGCCCAGCGTCTCATTCTGGAAAGTCAGGCGCCCATCGCGCCATTCGCCCACCTGCGCAGTGGCAATCGTGCCAAGCGTATAACGGGCAGAACCCGTATCGCTGGTCAGCACATGGCCTGGATCAATCCGGACGTTCTGCTTGCGCGGATTGAACGCCACCGCGCCTTCCGAAACGGCGACGGTCGTCACTGCTCCGTTGACCTTCACATCGAAGACGGTGCCAAGGTCGACGAATTCATCGCTTCCCACATCCACCCGGAAGGGGTTCGCCTCGTCATGGCGGACTGTGAACAGGGCCTGCCCGGCCTCCAGCTCCGCGAAACGGGCATCACGGCGGCTGAGTTCGATCCGGCTGCCCCCGGCGAGCAGCACCGACGTTCCGTCTTCCAGCGCGATCATGCGGGTTTCGCCCGGCGCGGTTTCCACCACATAGGTGCCGCCTTGCGACTGCCACAGGCCAAATGCACCAAGCGCCGCGAGGGAGGCGGCCAATGCCCCGCCGATCCAGCGACGGCGGGTGAGGCGCGAACCATCGTCGTCATTGGCCGGAACATGCGCCGGGGCCAATGCCGGCGCGGCGCGCAGCGCGTCAGCCGCATCGGCTGCGGCGGCAGTCACCAGATCATAGGCTTCGCTATGGGCGGGATCGGCTTCCAGCCACGCAGTGAAGCCTTCCCAATCCTCGAAGGAAGGGTCGGCCGCACGCGCGGCCCAGGCTGCTGCCTGGTCCAGAATTCGATCGTCAAACGCCATGGTCGAAGCCTCCTGCAGCAAAGACGGAGACGACCCGATCAAGCCTCATCGATTTTTTCCTTAAGTCTCGCCAGCGCCCGATAGGCCCCTCTCAGGTCGCTTTCGACAGTGCTCAGGCTCACGCCGAATTCTTCCGCCACCTGACGCTGCGGGATGCCGTCCACGCGGTGGCGGCGGAACACTGCGGATGGCCGTTCCCCCAGCGCGTCGAGCGTTTCCCGCACCATTTGCGCCTGCTGGCGGGCAATGATCGCCCGGTCCGGAGATGGCGCATCCGAAACACCGGGAACCGCGCCGCCATTCACTTCCGTCCAGTCCTTCTCGCGCTTTTCTGCCTGCCGAACCGAGCGATAACGGTCGATCATCAGCAAGTCCGCCGCACGGAAGAGATAGGACAGAGGCGAGGAAATCGGCCCGGTCTGCGCCGCGCTGATCTTCAGCCACACCTCATGCAGGATGTCTTCCGCGGCATCGCCCGCACCGCGCGCGGCTAGGAAGCGCAGAAGGCGCGCTCGGTTTTCGAGGAAAGCCGCCTCGAGGCCGGAAGATGATCGGTTTGCGGACAAGTTTCACCGCAGCGATTGTTGCGAGCGGCTGCATATAGTTTCAACCGGCGCGAGAAGAAAGCCGGGGCGCAAACACCGAAACAATCCCTATCGGATCGAACATCAGACACACCCGCCATGCGATGTGCTGATGCGTGTATCCCGGCCATAGACGTCGGGCAGGATCTTCACCCCGCCCTGACCGTCGCTGACTGCAGTGAAGTAGGCGATGTAGATGGGCAAGGGCCGGGAAAGATCTACAACAGTGGATTTCCCGGATGCGACGATTGCGTCGACTTCCTCGCGTGTTTTCACTCCTTCCAGCAGCGTCGCCGCATAACCGATCGCATCGCCTGTGCGAATGCAGCCATGGCTGAATGCACGCACGTCGCGCTCGAACAGGTTCTTGCTGGGCGTATCATGCATGTAGACGCTGTAGCGGTTGGGCATGACGAGCTTCATCTGGCCCAGCGAATTGGTCGGCCCCGGCTTCTGGCGATAACGCCCGCCTTCCCAGACATAGCCACGCGCCCGCGCTGTGGAGGGACTGCGGCGGACCAACGCGCCTACGCTCTCACGCACGATGCTGGCGGGAATTTCCCACCATGGGTTGAGGTTCACGCCAGTGATGACCGTATTGAAGACAGGTGTGGGCGTGCTGGTCTTGCCGACGATCACCTTCCAGGTGCCGACCTTCCGACCTTCACGCCACAGGCCGGCTTCGAAAGCCGCCGCGTTGACCAGCACATGGTCCGCCCCCAGCGAAATCGGCATCCAGCGCCAACGTTCCATATTCCGCGAAATTGCCGCACGTGTCTTCTCGTCGGTCTCAGAGGCATAAGCGGACTGGAGCACGGCATATTCCGGATCACGCGGGCGCAGGCTGACGAAGAAGGCATCCAGCGTGCCGGCCTGAAGCGAACCCTTCAGCAGGCCCGGCAGGTCCATCGCCTTGTCGGAATCTTCGATGTTCCAGCCCTTGCGTTCAGCCGCGGTGGCGCAGCCCAGCAGGTGCATCCGCGCAAGCCGGAGCGCCAGATCGTCTGCCGCGCTGGTAATGGCGGCCTGATCGCCCGACGCCTCCGCCTTCTTCAAGGCGGAATCAGACGGCGCGGGCAGCGCGTCCATCGGGGCCATGGCAACCCACCGCTTGAGCACTGCGAGATTCGCAGCCCCCCAATCGCCCGTCTGCGCCTGCGCCGGACTGACAATACCGCACAGACCAAACGCAACCATCGCAAGTACGGCTCGCTTCATCGACACTCCAATTCGCATGCGTTGCAAGGTCTCACTCGGGGATTACATCAGAGAAAACGCATATTCGGGATCGCACCATGAATTTCAACCGGCGCCATTTTCTTGGTGCCGCTTTTGCCGGAGCTGCTGGACTGGCTTCCCCGCGCGCATTCGCTGCGGTGAAGAATGACACCATGCCAGACCTGCTGCCCCGAGCATTGGCTGCACTGAACCAGCATCACAATTCGATTCTCCGCCGCGACATTGTCGGCGTTGTAGACTTTTCCCACCACTCGCGCGAACAGCGCTTTCAGATCGTCGACATCGGCAATGGCCGTGTTGTCGCTTCCTATCTGGTCGCTCATGGCAAGGGTTCCGACCCGGCGAATAGTGGATGGGCAACGCGCTTTTCCAATCGCCCCGGTTCCAACGCCTCTTCCGAAGGCAGTTTCCGCACCGGCGAGACCTATTACGGCAAGCACGGCAAGTCGCGCCGCCTGATCGGCCTCGACCCCCAGAACAATCTCGCCTTGCAGCGGGCAATCGTGATCCACGGGGCCGATTATGTCGATCCCTCGCTGGTGGCCATGCAGGGCCGCATTGGCCGCAGTCAGGGCTGTTTCGCCCTCGAGCGTCGGCTGGTGAACGAAGTGATGGACCGGCTGGGCAACGGCGCACTTCTGTTCGCGGCCAGCTAATTCCCGCCCTTTTTGCGGGAGATCAGCTTCGCCCAGTCGATCCGGGCAAGCGCGATCAGGGCAGCGATCATCGCCAGTTGCAGGCCAATGCCCAGCGGGCTTGAGATGCCGCCCGCCAGCACTTCGCCGAAGGAAGATTCCTTCACGCCTTTCGCGCTGTAGGCATAGATCGAATAGGATACGATCCGTCCGCAGAAGAACGCGGCAGTGAAGCCCAGCAGCTTCACGCCCGCCAGCCCCGCCGCTTCGAACAATTGCGCGGAGGGAACCGGCGAGAGCGCGAACAGGCCCAGTGCCACGATGCCGCCCTTGCGGTTACGCTCGAACGCTTCTCGCGCGGCCGTGAGGTTGGAGCGGGTCTTTTCTGAAACACGCGTGCCCAGCAGGCGGAAGGCATGGGCCAGCACCAGCCGCCCGGACGCCGCCGCCAGTGCCCCGACAAGGATGATCGCAGGCACCGGCAGTTCGGAATTGAGGCCGTACAGGACGATGATCGACCATGTCGGCGGCCCGAAGGCAGGCAGGAGGTTCACCCCGAAGACGATCCCGAACAGGACCAGATATGGCCCGAACAGGGCCAGATAAGGCCCGAACGGGATCAGTAAGGGGCCAAAACTCTCCACACCTGCCTCAGTAGCCTGCCTCGATCAGCGGTGAGGCTTCATCCCATAAGGCAGTTCGGAATTGAAGGCCTCCACCCGCTCGATCTTGCCGCCCTTGAAGCGAAACAGTTCCACTACCTGATAGGTGTGCGGATAGGTGCCTTCCGCCCCGCCCACGGCCGGAAAATCCTCGAAGGTGCGATAGACGATCAGCCCGCGCTTTTCGTCCACTGCCAGCACTTCACGGTCGCGCACCTGCTCCAGGCTGCTTAGAACCGGGCCACCGAAGGGCGAGACGCAATCGCCAACTTCCTGCCCGTTCACTGCCCAGCGGCATTCGGTCGAGACATTCGCCGGGGCCTTGCCACCCTTGGTGTTCATCGCCTTGTAGAAGCTCTCCGTCGCGGCTCGCATTGCCTTGGCGCTGGTGCGCTCCGCCGGGGCGAGTTCCGCGAAGGACGTGCCGCCATTGGGTTCCACATAAGGCGCGCCATATTCCTTGCGGCGAACAAGCACATCAATGGAACCGACATTCTTGCCGTCATAGGAAACCGTGAAGGCGCCCCATGCCGGCTGGCCGTGTTCCTCGATCCGGCCGATCCAGACGCCCTTGCCTGCCTTGGCATCGGCGATGACCAGCGGGTTCTGGTCAACGGCGCTGACACCTGCCCAGATCCCCTCGCCCACGCGAATACCCACGCTGTTTTCGGCATAGCCCACTTTGGGCGCCCAGTTCACATCGTGCCACTTGTTACCCGCGAAGCTGGCCACGACCTTCCGGGTCGTCTGGTCCACGCAGGCATCGTCACATTCCGCAGGCTTGGGTGCATAGGTCGGCACCTTGGAATCCGGCCGCCAGAACGGGTTGTTCTTGAAATAGGGAACGTAAGTGAACACCGCCTCGATCCGCTGGATTTCGGCGTTCTTGATGCGGAACGCTTCCAGCAGGGTGATCGAGTTGGGCCATTTGAGCGCAGTCTTCATCTCGCGCCCGTTGGTCAGCAGATAATGGTCCCACTCATTGGCGTGATCGAAGAAGCCCCGGCCCACGGCCACGCCGCGTTCCTCGTCCACGATGAAGAAATCGCGGCGGACGCGCTTGTTGATCTTGTAGAGGCCCAGTTCGAACTGGGCCCGGCAACCGGTAGCGAGCGCGGCGGCGTTTCCGCCTGTCCTGCCCGGCGTGGGCGCAGTGGTGGAAATGCCGTTCTCCAACCGCCCGCAATCGTCCGAAAAGGGCGCGAAGACCTGCCCGTCATTCACTTCCACAGTATCGAAATAGGAATCCGCAATGGCCAGCATGCGCTCGCGCGAGCGGCGCTGTTCGGGCGGCAGGATTTCGTTGAACTCGGGATCGTGAACCATCTTCGTCACGTCGCCAAAAGGTGCAGGAAGGCCGCTCTTGCGGTGGACGACACTTTCCACCTCGTCGATCTTGCCGTCCTTCACATGGATACGCACGGCATAAATCGCGGGCGCACCGTTTTCCTTCACGGAACCGAACCATGCAGCATTGCCGGTCACCTTGTCGGCCACTTCAAGGCCAACCTGATCCACCCCGGTCACCGTCTTCCACAGGCCCTGCCCGATGCTGATCGGGACATTGTTTTCCGTGAACATGACATTCGCCGCGAAAGGCGCCTTGGAAGGGTCCTTGGCAGCCAGCGCTGCCATGTGATCGCGCAGCAGGCCGATCAGACAGTCCCGCTCACAGGAACGGTCCGGCACCGCGCTTTCCTCGCCCGCCGCCTGCGCCAAAGCAGGCGTTGCGGGCAAAAGGGCAGCCGATGCGGCTAATGCCGCCAGCATGGTCCGATGAAAACGCATCCTCAATTCCCCCTGATTATTTCTTGCCTGCGCTGGCGTCCTGATAATCCTCATTCGCACGGGCGATGAGGTAGCTGTGGATCGCCTGCACATCCTCTTCGTTCAGCACATCGGCGAAGCTCGCCATGCCCTTCTCGCGATAGATGCCTTTCAGCACGATATCGTTGAACAGGTCATGCGCTTCCTTGTCCATCCAGCGCAGGTCTTTCACCCCGCCGATCGCGTCTTCGCCGTGGCAGCGCACGCAGGTCTGGGAATAAAGCTCGCGCCCACGCGTCACCTGCGCTTCCGTCGCCGTAAGCCGGGGCGGTGCGGGGATCTGCGATGGCGGCGGCATCGGCGGCAGGGTCACGCCCTTGGCGTCCAGCTTGAACACCAGCAGCTTGGCCGTGGCCGTGCGGAACGGTCCATCCTTGTTGATGTTGTAGACGGGCGACCCGCCCCAGCCGGCATTGATCGCGATATATTGCTCGCCATCGATCATATAGGTGATCGGTCCGGCCACCGGCGCCTGGTCGATATTCATCTCCCACAGCTTCTTGCCATTGTCGGCGCGGTAGATCGCCAGCGTCTTGTTGATGGTGCCCTGCACCAGCAGATTGCCCGCCGTGGAGAGCACGCCGCCCGAACCGGGCATGCCGTAATCCACGCGCCACTTCTCGGTCTGGGTCTTCGGATCCCAGGCGAGGAGATAGCCCTTCTCGTTCGCCACAGCCTCTGCCTGCAGCTTCGCCCGCAATTCCTGTTCGTTGCCATAGGCCTGGCCGGAATTGCTGCGCCCCTTGATGTAGCGATAGGCGCCGTCTTCCGCCCGCGCATAGACGGAACCCTGTTCCTGCGCGGAGAAATACATCAGCCCGGTCAACGGGCTGTAGCTCATCGGATGCCACGTATGCCCGGCCATCCAGCTGGGGCTCATCAGATGCGGTGTAGTGGTATTATGCGCGCCGGGCTGCAGCACCGGGCGGCCGGTCTTCATGTCGATATGGCTGGCCCAGGTGTTGACCGAGACATAGGACTTGCCGGAAATCAGCTCGCCCGTCTCGCGGTCGATCACATAGAAGAAGCCGTTCTTCGGGGCCTGCATCGCAACCTTGCGCTGCTTGCCCTTGATCTTCATGTCGGCCAGCACAATGGGCTGGGTGCAGGTGAAATCCCAATCCTCTTCGGGCACCATCTGATAGTGCCACTTGTATTCGCCTGTGGTCGCGCTCACCGCAACCATGGAGCAGAGGAACAGATTGTCGCCCTTCCCCTCGCTGCGGAAGTGCCACATATGCGGCGCGCCATTGCCGGTGCCGATATAGACCGTATCCAGCTCGGGATCGTAGGCGAAGGCATCCCAGGCATTGCCGCCGGCCCCGGCTTCCCAGAACTTGCCGAACCAGGTCGGCTGGGCAATTTTCATCGCGCTGTCTGAAGCTTCCCCATCCGGGCCCTTGGCCGGATCGGTGGGGACGATGTAGAATTTCCAGAGCTTCTTGCCCGTTTCCGCATCCCATGCGGTGACGAAGCCGCGCGATCCGTAATCCGCGCCGCCATTGCCGATCACCACCTTGCCGTCATAGACGCGCGGCGCGCCGGTGATCGAATATTCCTGCCCTTCCGGGAAGGTCTGGCTGGACCAGATCTGGTGCCCGTCCTTGGCATCGATGGCGATCAGGCGGCCATCCAGCGCGGCGATATAGATCTTGCCGTTCCACGCCGCGATCCCGCGCGCTGAAGGGCCGCAGCAAGCCAGCCGCGCCCATTCCGGGCCGACCTTGGGATCATAGGTCCACAGCTTGCGCCCGGTCTTGCCGTCATAGGCTGTGACGACGTTGTAGATGCTTTCATTATACAGCACCCCGTCCACCACCAGCGGGCTGGCCTGCACGCCGCGATAGGTTTCCAGATCGTCATACCAGGCAAGGCCAAGGCGCTGCACATTGCCATCGTTGATCTGCTTGAGCGGGGAAAAGCGCTGTTCGTCCCACGTGCGGCTGTAGCTCATCCAGTCGCCGACATTGGCAGGCGCATCGGCATGGCGCAGCCGATCGCCATTTACCGGGCCGGCACTGGCCGAAACGCAGCCGGCGAACAGGCCGATGGCGGCCATGGCGCCAATTGTGCGTGAAGCGAAGCGCGAGGCGCCGCATTGGAAATCCAGTATCATCCTCAATCCCGTTCAAGCAGGTTTGAGACATGCTTTGCCGGGCACTGGCGACAAAGTGAAGCCTTGTTAGCATGCAAAACAGATTATGTTGCGCATGCCCCCTTTTCACACCGCCTGCTGCGTATATGGTGCCGCAATTAGGAACCGATCGGTCCAATTCTGGGGGAGAATACTGAAATGACTCGAAGCAGCGCCATGCTTGCGGCCCTGCTCCTTGCCGGTGGCACGGCAATGCCTGCCGCCCTGCATGCGGCCGATGGCACCCCGGCGGACATTCCGATCAACGGCAGCCGCATCTTCCCCGAAAGCATCAGCGCGGACATTGACGGCAATCTTTATGTCGGCAGTTCCAGCGGCACGATTTACCGGGTGGAAAGCGAAGGCAAGACGGCGGAACCCTGGATCGTCCCCAGTGCGGAAAACGGCCTTACTTCGCTGTTCGGCGTGCTGGCAGACGATAATCGCGGGTTGCTGTGGGTGTGCAACAACGCACCCTTTGGCGGCCCTCCCCAGCCCGGCGTGAAATCCGGCATCAAGAGCTTCGACCTGCAGACCGGCGAATTGCTGGGCACTTATGACTTCCCCGGCGACGGCCCTGCCGCCTGCAATGACATCACGATCCAGAACCTGGCTGACCTCTACGTCACGGATACGGCGGGCGGGCGGATCTTCCACCTCGCGCCGGACGGGCAGGAACTGGAGCTTTTCGTGCAAGACCCGGCGCTGGTCGGTGTGGACGGCATTGCCATCTCCGGTGACGGCACGATGTACATCAACAACGTCCGCCAGAACCTCGTCCAGCGGGTCAATCAGAACCCGGATGAAAGCTATGCCGGGCTGACCACCCTCACCCTGTCCGAACCGGTCAGCGGCCCGGACGCCCTGCGCCTGGTGGGCGGCAATCGCTTCCTGCAGGCCGAAGGCTCCGGCAATCGCGTCACTTATGTCGATGTCGATGGCGATACGGCGAAGATCACCCCGATCCGCACCGGGTTGGATTCCTCACCCGGCGTCACGCATGTGGACGGCGTCGCCTACGCCACCGAAGGCAAGATCGCCTATATGTTCGATCCGGCGCTGAAGGACAAAAGCCCCGATCCCTTCATCATCCGCGCCTTCAACCTGCCGGACTGGCCGTGATGCGCGCGCTCGCCATCGCCCTTGCAGGGGCGGCACTCGCCCTCCCCCTGCCTGCCGCCGCGCAGAAGCTGTCCCAGACGCAGATCGACGCCGAGGTCGATGCGCTGACCGCCCGCGTCGAAAAGCTGGAAGGCACGCGCGCCGTAAAGAAGCTGCAGCGCGCCTTTGGCTATTATGTCGACCGCGGCCTGTGGGGTGACGCGGCAGACCTGTTTGCCGATGACGGCACCATCGAGATCGGCATGGACGGCGTCTATGTCGGCAAGGACCGCATCCGTGAATATCTCAAGCGGCTGCATGGCGGGCAGGAAGGGCTGATCTACGGCCAGCTCAATGAATGGGTTACCCTGCAGCCCTCCATCGATGTTGCAAAGGACGGCCGCAGCGCCACTGCCCGCTGGCGCGATCTGGGAATGCTGGGCCAGTACAAGAAGCACGCCGAATGGCGCGACGGCATTTACGAAAACACCTATGAGAAGGGCGCGGACGGGATCTGGCGGATCAAGTCGCTGCATCTCTACGTCAACTTCCTCGCCCCTTACGAAAAGGGCTGGGCGCGGCTGAAACCGGGCGAAGGCCTGGTCCAGTCCGAAGCATCGAAGGCCTATCCGGCGGATCGTCCGCCTACGGCCAGCTACAAGCCCTTCCCCGAAGTTCAGGTGCCGCCGTTCCAGGCGCCCAATCCCGCGACCGGCAAGCCGGTGAAGGGAGGCAAGTGATGCGCGGATTGAAACCCTTGCGGGCACTGGTGCTCGCCACGGCCGCTCTGGCCGCGACCACCCCCGCCCTTGCCCAGAACCAATCCCCGGAAGCCCGCCTTGCTGCCTATCGCGAGCGGGTGGAACGGCTGGAGGATCAGGACGCAGTCGAAAATCTTCAGGCCGATTACGGATATTATTTCGACAAGGGCCTGTGGGACGATGTGGCCGATCTGTTCAGCAAGGATGGCAGCTTCGAATATGGCCAGCGCGGCGTCTATATCGGGCGTGAACGCATCCGCCGTGCGCTGCTGCTGTTCGGCCCGAACGGCCTTGCTCCGGCCCATCTGAACAATCACATGCAGCTGCAAAGCGTGATCGTGGTGGCCAAGGACGGCAAGAGCGCCACCGGCCGCTGGCAGGGCATGGTGATGCTGGGCGAACCCGGCCGCAATGGCGTCTGGGGCGTCGGCATCTATGAAAACCGCTATGTGAAGGAAGCGGGCGTCTGGAAGATTTCCAGCCTGCATTTCTATCCCACCGCGCTGACCGATTACGATCTGGGCTTCATGAAATCGGCCCTGCCGATGGAGGGCATGAGCGCCCTGTTCCCACCGGACAGGCCACCGACGGAAATCTATCGCACGCTGCCGGGCAACTACATTCCGCCCTTCAGCTTCGCTCACCCGGTTACGGGCAAGTCCCTGAAAGACCTGCCGCAGCCGCCTGACGATGTTGTGGGGAGGAAGTGATGAAAATGCGTTTCCTGATTGCCGCAGCGCTGCTTTCAGCCACTGCCTCGCCCGCCTTTGCGCAGGACGCTGGCGCGGAGCAGAAACTCGACCAGCTCGAAGCCCGCATCACGCGGCTGGAAGACCTCAACCAGATCGAAGTGCTCCAGCGCACATACGGCTATTTCGTGGACAAGGGCCAATGGACCCAGCTTTCCGAGCTATTCACGGAGGATGCCACGCTGGAAATCGGCGGCAAGGGCCTGTTCCTGGGCAAGAAACGCGTGCTGGAATATATGCAGACCGCCTTTGGCCCCGATGGCGCCAAGCCGGGCATGCTGGCCAACCACATGCAATTCCAGCCCGTGCCGGACATCTCCGCCGATGGAAAAACCGGCTGGGTCCGCAGCCGCGCCTATGTGATGAGCATCGGCGGCTGGGGCCTGCCTCTGTACGAAAACGAATATCGTAAAGGCGATGACGGTATCTGGCGCATCAGCCGCCTGTCCGGCCCCTTCACCATGTACACCAATTGGGATGGCTGGGGTAAGAACGCCCTCAACAACACCTGGCCGGACAAGTTCGATCCGCCGCCAGACCTGCCGCCTTCCACGGTCTATCTGACCTATCCCGCCTATTACATCGTGCCGTTCCATTATCCCAACCCGGTGACGGGCAAGGCCTTCCAGCCCGATGCGGGCGAAGTGGGCGCCTATCACCGCCCGCCGGGCACGGCGGAACAGGCCGCGTCACTCAAGGTTGGCCGTCTGGTTGACGGAACCCAGCCGATTGCCGAACCGCCCAAGGACTGATTTCGATGCCTTTCCGCAAACGCCTTGCCGCGCAGGTCGCGGGCCTCTTCGCCCTTTTTCTTGCGGTCTTCGCCCTGCAAGTGGGATCGCCTGCCATCGCGCAAGGTCCAGCAAGCCTGTTGGCCAATCCGCCCGCCGATGCCTGGCCGAGCGACGGGCGGGATTACACCGCTCAACGCTATAGCCCGCTCACGCAAATCAATGCCGGGAATGTCAGCAAGCTGGGCCTGGCCTGGTATGCCGATCTCGACACCTATCGCGGGGTGGAAGGCACGCCGATCTATGCCGACGGGGTGCTTTACAACATCCTCGCCTGGAACATCACATCGGCCTACGACGCGAAGACCGGCAAACTGCTGTGGACCTTCGACCCGCAGGTTCCGCGCGAATATGGCCGCTATGCCTGCTGTGAGCCTGTTGCACGCGGGTTGGCCATGTGGAACGGCAAGATCATCATTGCCACGCTGGACGGGCGCGTAATCGGGCTTGATGCCAAGACCGGCAAGCAGATCTGGTCCACCCAGACCTTCAGTCACGACATGCCCTATTCCATCACCGGCGCACCGCGCGTGTTCGATGGCAAGGTGGTGGTCGGCCAGTCCGGCGGCGATCTGGGCGTGCGCGGTTTCGTGATCGCGCTGGATGCCGATACGGGCCAGAAACTGTGGAAGTTCTTCCTGGCCCCCGGCAACCCCGCCAACGGCCCGGATGGCGAGGCTTCGGATTCCATCATGGAGATGGCCCGCAAGACCTGGCACGGCGAATATTGGAAGCTGGGCGGCGGCGCCAATGCGTGGGATTCCATCGCTTACGATCCGGCCAACAAGCTCGTCTTCGTCGGCACCGGCAATGGCTCGCCCCTCTCGCGCTATCACCGCAGCGAGAACAAGGGCGATAATCTGTTCGTCTGCTCCATCGTCGCACTTCATGCCGATACGGGCACCTATGCCTGGCATTACCAGATGGTTCCGGGGGAAGACTGGGATTACACCTGCACTTCCTCGATCATCAGCGCGGACCTGAAGATCGGCGGCAAGATGCGCCAGGTGATCATGCAGGCGCCGAAGAACGGCTTCTTCTATGTGATCGACCGCAAGACCGGCAAA